>DDKG01000359.1 GCA_002339265.1 Massilia sp. UBA2604
CTCGCAGGTGCTGGCCACGGCTGCCTATAACGCCGGTCCGGGGCGCTCGCGCACCTGGCGCGGCCGGCTCGACGCACCGATGGAAGGCGCGATCTTCGTCGAGTCCATTCCCTTCACCGAAACGCGCGGCTATGTGCGCAATGTCCTGGCCAATGCCACCAACTATGCCTCGATCTTCGAGGGCAAGCCGCAATCGCTGAAAGCGCGCCTGGGCACGGTGAGCCCGCGCCAGAGCAGCGGTTCGGTACTGGACTGAAGGGAAGGGGGCAGGCATGAGCGCGCGGCCCTTGAACGTGGTGCTGATCGGCAGCACCGGCTTCATCGGCCAGCACCTGGCCGCGCGGCTGTCCGACGACGGCGTGGGCGTGCTGGCCTTGGCGCGCCACTACGAAAGCGCGAAGCAGCTCACCATGCTGCCGGGTGTCGACGTCGACGTGGCCAATATCCACGACGACGCCGTGTTGCGCAAGCTGCTGGCCGGGCGCGACGCCGTGATCAACCTGGTCGGCGTGCTGCACGGCGGCCATGGCCGGCCCTATGGCGAGGGTTTCCGCCACCTGCACGTGGAGCTGCCGCGCCGCATCGCCGCCGCCTGCGCCGACGCCGGCGTCCCGCGCTACCTGCACATGAGCGCGCTCGGCGCCAGCGCTTCCAGCCCCTCGATGTATGGCCGCTCCAAGGCCGACGGCGAACTGGCCGCGCGCAGCCAGCCGGCGGTCGCGGCCACCGTCTTCCGTCCCTCGGTGGTGTTCGGTCCCGGCGACCATTTCCTGACCATGTTCGCGCGCCTGCAGCGCCATCTGCCGCTGGTGCCGCTGGCATCCAGCCGCGCGCGCTTCCAGCCGGTGTACGTGGGCGACGTCGCCGCCGCCTTCTCCATCGCCCTGGCCCGGCCAGACTTGCGCGAGGCCACGATCGAGCTGGGCGGCCCGGCGGTGTACACCCTGGGCGAGCTGGTGCGGCTGGCCGGCCGCTACGCCGGCCGCGAGCGCACGGTGGTGGGCTTGCCCGACTGGGTGGCGCGCCTGCAGGCGCGGCTGTTCGAATTGTTGCCCGGCGACCCCCTGGTCAGCCGCGATAACCTCGATTCGATGCTGGTCGATAATGTCGTGGCCGCCGGCGCCGACGTCTTGACAGCCGAGTCGCTGGGGATCAAGCTCACGGCAATCGAATCGGCCGCACCGCACTACCTCAACCGGCACGACCGCCTCGACGACTTTCGCCGCCACGCCGACCGCTGAACAACCTACGACAAACCAATGCAGACCATCGAACGCGACCCCATCCTCGCGCGCACGCTAGACGCGACCCGTAATCCCGGTTTAACCCTGATCATCGGCAACAAGAACGTGTCCTCCTGGTCGATGCGGCCCTGGGTGGCGGCGATGGCCTTCGGCATCCCGTTCACCGAAGTGAAAGTCTTGCTCGACCAGCCCGACACCGCCAACCAGATCGCGCGCTACTCGCACGCGGGCCGGGTGCCGGTCTTGATGTCGGGCGACATGACGGTCTGGGACAGCCTGGCCATCATCGAATACCTGGCCGAGCAGTTCCCCGATAAGCACATGTGGCCGCAGGACGTGGCCGCGCGCGCGCTGGCGCGCTCGATCGTGGCCGAGATGCATTCCGGCTTCGGCGAGCTGCGTAACGGCATGTCGATGAACATCCAGGCGCGCCTGCCGGGCCGCGGCCGAACGCCCGGCGTCCAGGCCGACATCGGCCGCATCTGCGAAATCTGGGAAGACTGCCTGTCGCGCTTCGGCCACCACCAGTACCTGTTCGGCGAGTTCTCGATCGCCGACGCCTTCTATGCGCCGGTGGTGTGCCGCTTCCAGACCTATGGCGTGGCGCTGGCCCCCGCATTGCAGGCCTATTGCGACCGCGTGCTGGCGCATCCGGCAGTAGCGCGCTGGGTCAAGGACGCCATGGCCGAGACCGACCCGACCCCGCTGCACGACGCCGATTTGCCGGACGAATGACGATGCGCAGCTATGTCGTCGGCGGCGCCGTGCGCGACGCCCTGCTGGGCCTGCCCGTGAAGGACCACGACCACGTGGTGGTCGGCGCCACGCCCGAGCAGATGCTCGAGGCGGGTTTTCGCGCCGTCGGCAAGGATTTCCCGGTGTTCCTGCATCCGCGCACGCACGAGGAATACGCGCTGGCGCGTACCGAGCGCAAGACCGCGCCGGGCTACCACGGCTTCGTGTTCCACGCCGCCCCCGACGTCACCCTGGAACAGGACCTGGTGCGGCGCGACCTGACCATCAACGCCATGGCGCAGGCCGAGGACGGCAGCATCGTCGACCCGCACAACGGCCGCCAAGACCTGCAGGCGCGCCTGTTCCGCCACGTGTCCGATGCCTTCGCCGAAGACCCGGTGCGGATCCTGCGCATTGCCCGCTTCGCCGCGCGCCTGCCCGAGTTCACGGTGGCTGCGGAGACCAATGCCCTGATGCGCCGCATGGTCGACGAGGGCGAGGTCGACGCCCTGGTGCCCGAGCGCGTCTGGCAAGAGCTGGCGCGCGGCCTGTTGGAGCGCCAGCCGTCGCGCATGTTCGAGGTGCTGCGCGATAGCGGCGCGCTGGCGCGCATCCTGCCCGAACTCGATGCCTTGTGGGATGAACCCCTGCTGCGCACGATCGACCACGCCGCCGCGCTCGGCCACCCGCTGGAGGTGCGCTTCGCCGTGCTGATGCGCGGCTTGACGGACGTCGAGACGATCCAGGCCGTGTGCAAGCGCCTCAAGGTGCCGAATGAGTGCCGCGACCTGGCCGTGATGACGGCGCGCGAGCAGGGCGAGATTGGCCGCGCCCTGGCGCTGTCCGCCGAAGCCGTCGTGACGCTGTTCGAGCGCTCCGACGCCTTCCGTAAACCAGAGCGCTTCGCCCAGATGCTGCTGGCGGCCGACTGCGGCGAAGGCGAGCGGCCCCAGGGGCCACATCTGTCGCACGCCCTGGACGCGGCGCGCGCCGTGAATGCGGGCGAAGTCGCGGCGCGCCATGCCGAGCGCAAGAACGAGATTCCCGGCGCGGTCCACGCGGCGCGTGTCGACGCAGTCGCCAAGGTGTTGCATCAAACCAACTAAATCGCCGCGTATTGACGCGTTTAGTTACATGTAGTTACATGGTGCGTGTAGTGCGGCCCATCGTTTTGCTATCCTTCAGTAACTGTAAATTGTTGCGTTGGAGAAAAACGATGTTCACCTTGCTGGCACGGCGTGTTGCAAGCTGGAGCCGGCGCCGTCGCGTGCTGCTGGCAAGCCTGGCGGTCATCTTCATGAGCGCGGTGCTGGTATTTCTCTACATCCGCACCGACGCGGTGGACCCGGAAATCCGCAACAGTGTCATGCTCAACCTGCGCGAGCTCGAAAAGCTCGACGCCGAATGGGACGCCAACATCCTGCGCGCGCATACCGGGCGCGCCGCCACCCCGCTCGACCTCACCTCGCAAGTGCCGCGCATACACGACCTGATGGCGCGCCTGGGCGACACCCTGCCGCTCACCGGCGACAGCGCCGCCCAGTCCGCCTACGCCGAGCTGCAGGAGGCGCTGCAAGGCAAGGAGCAGCTGGTCGCCCAGTTCGCCAAGCACAATCCGCCGCTGCGGGCGGCGCTGCTGCACATGCCGCCGGCCGTGGCCGACCTCAAGACCGAGATTTCGGGCATCGAAGGCGCGCTGGCGCCGGGCCGCATCGTGGTGCGGCTCGACACCACCCTGAACGCGCTGCTGACCGAGACCCTGCGCTACAACATCGCGCCGAGCCCGGCGCTGGCGGCGCGCATCGACGAAATCCTGGGCGACGTCGCGGCCCAGCAGATCGCCTTCTCTCCGGCCGTGAACGACAAGATGGACGCCGTGATCGCCAGCAGCCGCGTGATCCTGGAAAAACGCCCATTGGAAAACCTGCTTGAGGCGCAGATCGCCGCCGCCGGCAGCGACGCCGCGCTCGACCGCCTGGAGCGCGAATTCGACCGTTCCTTCGAGGCCGTGCTGCTCGAGCGCCAGCGCTTTCGCGGCTACCTGTTCGCCTACAGCGCCGTGCTGATGGTATTGCTGGTCTATGCCGGCGCGCGCCTGCGCCGCAGCTACCGCATCATCGGCGTCGTCAACCGCCGCCTGCAGTCGGCCAACGAGACGCTGGAACAGCGTGTGGCCGAGCGCACCGCCGAACTGGAGGCGCAGTCGCGCCAGCTCGAGCGCCTGGCCCAGCACGACAGCCTGACCGGCCTGATCAACTACCGCCAGCTGACCCGCCTGCTGGAGCGGGCGCTGGCGCGCGCCGACCGCCGCGACAGCGTGGTGGTGCTGATGTTCATCGACCTGGACGGTTTCAAGGCGGTCAACGATACCTGGGGCCATGCGGCCGGCGACCTGGTGCTGCAGATGGTCGCGCGCCGGGTGCAGGCCAAGTTGCGCGCCGAGGATGCGCTGGCGCGCCTGGGCGGCGACGAATTCGTCATCCTGCTCGAGGACGTGGCCTCGGAGGCCGGCGCGCTGCGGGTGGCGCGCCTGGCCCTGGCCGAAATCGAATCGATCACCGAGGCCGACGGCCATGCGGTGACGATCTCGGCCAGCATCGGCATCGCCAGCGCGCGCGGCCAGGCCGGCGCCGCGCGCGGGCAGGAAGCGCTGCTGGCGGACGCCGACAAGGCGATGTACGCGGCCAAGCAGGCCGGGAAGGGACGTTTCGTGGTCAGCCCGCAATCGCAGTGGGTGGGCCAGGACCATTTGCCGGGACTGGCGCTGGACCATACGCCGCGCGACGCGACGTCTGATAGCACAGTAACTAGCACTACAGACGCCGACCCGATCGGCTAGAATCGGATTGTTGCAGTACGTGAAGGTATCGAGATGCTGGACAATCCGTTACGCCGCTGGATCCAGGGCCTGAGAGGCAAGAAGGGCCAGCCGCCGGTGCTGGTCAAGGAACTGGGCGAACGCGACCGCCGTCGCGTGCTGCGCCACCTGCTGGCGCTGGACCGCGACGACCGCCTGCTGCGCTTCGGCAGCATGATTCCGGACGAACAGATCGTGGCCTACGTGGACAAGATCGATTTCTCGCGCGACATCGTGTTCGGCGTGGTCAACAATGTATTCCAGCTGGTCGGCATGGGCCACCTGGCCTTCGCCTCGGCTGAGGGACGCAAGTCGACGACCAAGGAGCAGGTGGCCGAGTTCGGCGTGTCGGTGTCGAAGTCGGCGCGCGGCCAGGGCGTGGGCACGCGCCTGTTCCAGCGCGCGGCGATCCACTGCCGCAACTCGGACGTCGACACCCTCTACATGCAATGCCTGACCTCGAACCAGACCATGATGCACATCGCCAAGAAGGCCGGCATGCGCATCAAGCGCGAGTATGGCGAAGCCGACGCCCACCTCGAACTGCCGCCGCCCAGCCCGGGCAGCGTGATGGCCGAGGCGCTGGAAGAGCAGTTCGCGGCGATCGATTACACGGTCAAGGCCAATACCCGCGCCGCGGTCAAATTCTTCAAGCGGTAGGGTGGACGGGGTAGTTCAGGCCAGTGGCCTGAATTACGAACGTCCACGCGTCCAACGCACGCCACCCGACCGAACATCATGATGGTGCCGCCTCACACCAACGGCATCGCCGTCGTTTCCTTGATGCGCTGCAGCGCAAAACTGGACTTCACGTCCAGCACCGCCGGGTGCTTGAGCAGGGTGCCCATCATGAAGCGCGAGAAGTGGTCCATGTCTTCCACGTGCACGCGCAGCAGGAAATCCATGTCGCCGGTCATCGCATAGCAGGCCACGACTTCCGGCCAGGTTCCCACCGACACCGCAAAATCGTTGCGCGGCGACGTCGCCGGCAAGCCCGGCTGGCGGGTGGCGCTGGCCACCTCGCTGTGCTTTTCCAGTCGCACATTCACATACGCCAATAGCCCCAACCCGATCTTGTCCGGGTCGAGCAGCGCCACGTACTGGCGAATCACGCCCGCTTCTTCGAGGCGTTTGATGCGGCGCAGGCAGGGCGACGGAGACAGGTTGACTCTTTCGGCCACATCCTGGTTCGACAGCCGGCCATCGCTTTGCAAGATCTCCAGGATCTTGCGGTCTGTTTTATCCAGCTCAATCTTCGACATACCCACCCCAATCTAGACTTTTGTATGGCAATTTTATTGCGCATTTCAAGAAGATGGGGGAATTGTTTGGAATTTAATGCTTGGGGGGCAGGACTATACTGGCTCACATACGGCAAGTGAGATGCAGGAAATGCGCCACTACGTATCCGCCATGAGAATCTTGGAGACACCATGAACGCACCCACGGACCGCGCCCATCTGGCGCCGCTGGAGCCATCCCCGCACGCGCCCTCGCAGCCGGCGCAGTCGCAGCCCGCGCAGCCTGACCAACCGCAACAGGACATCACGCTCGACGACAAATGGACGCTCGAGCGCGGCCGCGCCTTCATGACCGGCACCCAGGCCCTGATCCGCCTGCCGATGCTGCAGCGCGAGCGCGATCTGAAGGCCGGTCTGAACACTGCCGGCTACATCACCGGCTACCGCGGTTCGCCGGTCACCGCCGTCGACCAGACCGCGATGAAGGCCAGGAAGCACCTCGACGCCCACCACGTCAAGTTCCACCCCGGCATGAACGAAGACCTGGCGGCCACCGCCGTCTGGGGCACCCAGCAGACCAACCTCTACAAGGACGCCAAGTACGACGGCGTGTTCGCC
>DDKG01000357.1:0-696 GCA_002339265.1 Massilia sp. UBA2604
GCAGGCGCTGCGGATCACCCAGCGGCCGACCTCCATGATCATGCCGCTCTCTTCGAGGATCGGGATGAATTCGTCCGGCCCCACCAGCACGTCGCCGCGGCGCCAGCGCAGCAGCACTTCCAGCGCGCGCGGGCGGCGCGTTGCGGTGCACATGATCGGCTGGTAATGCAGCTCGAACTCTGCACGTGCGAGCGCGCCGCGCAGGCTCGATTCGAGCTCGAAATGGCGCGCCGCCGCCAGGTTCATACGCTCGGTGAAGAACTGGTAGTTGTTGCGGCCGGCCGCCTTGGCCTGGTACATCGCGGCGTCGGCATGGCGCATCAGGGTCTCGACGTCGACCCCGTCGTCCGGATACAGGCAGATCCCGATCGAGGGCGAGATATGCAGGCTGTGGCCATCGATCTGGCAAGGCATCGACAGCGCGACGATGATGCGGTCGGCCACCGCGGCGGCCTCGTCGCCGCCGGCGATCGCCGGCATCAGCACCACAAATTCGTCGCCGCCGAGGCGCGCCACCAGGTCGATGGGCCGCACCGCCGTCACCAGACGCAGGGCGACGTTGCGCAACAGGGCGTCGCCGACCAGGTGGCCGAGGGTGTCGTTAATGTTCTTGAAGCGGTCGAGGTCGATGAACATCAGCGCCAGCTTCGCGCCCAGCTGCGGCGCGTCGCCCGAGGCCACGGCGCGCATCGCCGC
>DDKG01000357.1:845-11893 GCA_002339265.1 Massilia sp. UBA2604
CTCGGCCACCCGCACCTCGAGCTCGTCGCGCGCGCGCAGGATGGCGTCGGCCGCCTCGCGCTGGGCGGTGACGTCGTCCACCAGCCACACGCTCCTGCCGCGCGCCTGCGCCAGGTCGAACAGGCGGCCCGACAGGCGCGCCCAGAAGCGGCTGCCGTCGCGCCGCACCATCTCGTGCTCGGCCATGTGGGCCTCGCCCTGGGCAAACTGGCGTCCGGACAGCTCGCGCGCCTCGATCCAGCTGGCGTGGTCGGGATACAGCGAACGCACCGCGATGCCGTCCATGCCGCCCGGCGGCACGCCGAACAGCTCTTCCATCTTGCGGTTGCAGTGCAGGGTGCGGCCGCCCTCGACCACGGCGATGCCCAGCACCGCGTTGTCGAGGATGGCGCGGTTTTCCATCAGCGCCTCGCGCAGCGATTGCTCGTCGCTGCGCTCGCGGGTGCGGTCCTCGAGCATCCAGATCGTGCCCTTGTCGGGGTCTTTCGCATTGACCTGGTAGCCGATCATCTGGACCCAGGCCGGCGCGCCGTCCTTGCGCACCAGGGTGCGGGACGTAGTGAACGGCCGGCCGAGGGCCAGTTCCGGATAGGCCTCGGCGCCGAGCTGGCGGTACGCTGCTTCGTCCGGGTAGATCACGCGCGTGGACACCCCAATCGGCTCGCCCTCGGCATAGCCGAACATCTGGCAGAAGGCGGGATTGGCGCGCCGGATCACGCGGTTGCGGGTAAACATGATGCCAATCGAGGCATTGGTCATGATCGCCTGCACCTCGCTCATGGCCTGGCGCGCCTCGGTCACGTCCTCGACGATCCAGATGGTGCCGGCGCCGCGGTTGCCCGGTTCAACCGCGCAGCCGCGCAGCCGCGCCCAGAAGGTGCTGCCGTCGCGGCGGCGGAACTGCTGCTCGCTCTTCTCGAACAGGCCGCCCCTGGCCAGCACCGCGAACGCTTCGCGGATCAGCTCTTCGTAATCCTCGGGCGAGAGGCAGACCTCGGCCGGCGCGATGCTCCCGACCTCTTCCGGCGCGAAGCCGAACATCTCGCCGGCGCGCGGATTGAAGGAGCGGACCTGGTCAGGCTGGGTGACGGCGATGCCGACCGGCGCGTTCTGGAACACGGCGCGCTGCTCGCGCACCATACGCCGCAGCGCCGCCAGGTCCACATCGTATCCACCGGTATCCGCAACATCAGCTAATTGCAGGTTCGAAAATCCATCCATCGGTTGTGCTGTCGCGGCTAAAGCGTACGGGTGTCTTGAGTTGCCACGCGGCAACTTGGCCGTCATGATACTCCGGAACGGCCTGTAACTGAACAGCTTACACGAAGAGAACGCGATCGCGCGGACTCCTCGACCGGCGCCTCAGAAGGCGTCACCCGGCACGCATATCCGCCCTTCCATCAAGACCCGCGCGCTGCGGCTCATGATCGCCTTGCTGACGCTCCAGGCGCCGTCCTGCTGCACCGCTTCGGCGCCCACGCGCAGGGTGCCGGAAGGATGGCCGAAGCGCACCGCAGTGCGCTCGCCGCCGCCGGCCGCGAGATTCACCAGGGTGCCGGGAATCGCCGCCGCGGCGCCGATCGCCACCGCCGCCGTGCCCATCATCGCGTGGTGCAGCTTGCCCATCGAGAGCGCGCGCACCAGCAGGTCGACGTCACCCTGCGCCACCTGCTTGCCGCTCGACGACACATAGCCGGCCGCTTTCGCGACGAAGGCGACCTTCGGCGTGTGCTGGCGCTTGCCGGCGTCCTCGATGCTGGCGATCAGGCCCATGCGCAGCGCGCCGTGGGCGCGGATGGTCTCGAACATGGCCAGCGCACGCGGGTCGCCGTTGATCGCGTCCTGCAGCTCGGTGCCGTCGTAGCCGACCGCGCCCGCGTCGACGAAGATGGTCGGGATGCCGGCGTTGATCATGGTCGCCTTCAAGATGCCGACGCCGGGCACCTCCAGCTCGTCGACCAGGTTCCCGGTCGGGAACATGGCCGAACTTGCTCCATCTCCGCCGCCCTCTTCGTCGGCCGCCGGGTCCATGAATTCGAGCTGCACCTCGGCCGCCGGGAAGGTCACGCCATCGAGCTCGAAGTCGCCCGTTTCCTGAACCTGGCCAGCCGTCATCGGCACGTGCGCGACGATGGTCTTGCCGATATTGGCCTGCCAGATGCGCACGACCGCGACGCCGTCCCGCGGCACCCGCGCGGGGTCGACCAGGCCATTCGTGATGGCGAACGGCCCGACCGCGGCCGACAGGTTGCCGCAGTTGCCGCTCCAGTCGACGAAGGGCTTGTCGATCGCCACCTGGCCGAACAGGTAGTCGACGTCGTGGTCCGGACGGCTGCTGCGCGCGACGATCACGGCCTTGCTGGTGCTGGACGTGGCGCCGCCCATGCCGTCGATCTGCTTGCCGTAGGGGTCGGGGCTGCCGATCACGCGCAGCAGCAAGGCGTCGCGCGCGGAGCCCGGTTCGCGCGCGGATGCGGGCAGGTCTTCCAGCTTGAAGAACACGCCTTTGCTGGTGCCGCCGCGCATATACGTCGCGGGGATCTTGATTTGGGGGGTATGGGCCATTTTGGTGGTTTCCATCATGCCGCCGCCTTCGGCGCCGACGATTCGAGGAAGTCCTGGGCGAAGCGCTGCAGCACCCCGCCTGCTTCATAGATCGCGACTTCTTCCGCCGTATCGAGCCGGCAGGTCACCTGGACCTCGACCTGCTCGCCATTGCGACGATGGATCACCAGCGTCAGGTCGGCGCGCGGCGTGCGTTCACCCACCACATCGAAGGTCTCCGTGCCGTCGATGCCGAGCGTGATGCGATTCACGCCGGGCTTGAATTCCAGCGGCAGCACGCCCATGCCGACCAGGTTCGTGCGGTGGATGCGCTCGAAGCCTTCGGCCACGATCGCTTCCACGCCCGCCAGGCGTACGCCCTTGGCCGCCCAGTCGCGCGACGAGCCCTGGCCATAGTCGGCGCCGGCCACCACGATCAGCGGCTGCTTGCGCTCCATATAGTGCTCGATCGCTTCCCACATGCGGGTCACTTCGCCGGACGGTTCGATGCGCGCCAGCGAACCGGCCATCACGTTACCCAGGCCGTCGCGCACCATCTCGTTCTTGAGGGTCGGGTTGGCGAAGGTCGCGCGCTGCGCCGTCAGGTGGTCGCCGCGGTGGGTGGCGTAGGAATTGAAGTCTTCTTCCGGCAAACCCATCTTCGCCAGGTATTCGCCGGCGGCCGAGTCGAGCAGGATGGCGTTCGACGGCGACAGGTGGTCGGTGGTGATGTTGTCGCCCAGGACCGCCAGCGGACGCATGCCCGCCAGGGTACGCTCGCCTGCCAGCGCACCTTCCCAGTACGGCGGCCGGCGAATGTAAGTGCTCTGGGGGCGCCAGTCGTACAGCGGGTTCACGCTGCCGCCCTCGTCCACCACGCGCGCGAACATCGGCGTATAGACCTTGCGGAACTGCTCGGGCTTGACGCTGGCGTCGACCACGGCGTCGATCTCTTCGTCCGACGGCCACAGGTCGGCCAGGCGGATTTCCTTGCCCGATGCGTCCAGGCCCAGCACGTCCTTCTCGATGTCGAAACGGATCGTGCCGGCGATCGCATACGCGACCACCAGCGCCGGCGATGCCAGGAAGGCTTGCTTGGCATAGGGATGGATGCGGCCGTCGAAGTTGCGGTTGCCGGACAGGACCGCAGTCGCATACAGGTCGCGCTCGATGATCTCTTGCTGGATGACCGGATCGAGCGCGCCGCTCATGCCGTTGCAGGTGGTGCAGGCAAAGGCGACGATGCCGAAGCCGAGTTTGTCCAGCTCGGGCGTGAGGCCAGCTTCGTCCAGGTAGAGTGCAACGGCTTTGGAGCCCGGCGCGAGCGAGCTCTTGACCCAGGGCTTGCGCAGCAGGCCGGCGCGGTTGGCGTTACGCGCCAGCAGGCCGGCGGCGATCATATTGCGCGGGTTATTCGTGTTGGTGCAGCTGGTGATGGCCGCGATGATCACCGCGCCATCCGGCATCAGGCCTGCTTCGTTCTCCACCTTGCCGGAGATGCCGCGCGCCGCCAGTTCGGACGTCGGCACGCGCTTGTGCGGGTTCGACGGGCCGGCGATATTGCGCACCACGCTCGACAGGTCGAACGTCAAAGTGCGTTCGTACTGGGCGTTTTTCAGGCTGTCGGCCCACAGGCCGGCTTCCTTCGCGTAGGTCTCGACCAGGTGCACGGTCTCGTCCTCGCGACCGGTCAGGCGCAGGTATTTGATGGTCTGCTCGTCGATGTAGAACATCGCGGCGGTGGCGCCGAATTCGGGCGCCATGTTCGAGATCGTGGCGCGGTCGCCGAGGGTCAGCGCGGAGGCGCCTTCTCCATAGAATTCGAGGTAGGCGGAGACCACCTTCGACTGGCGCAGGAATTCGGTCAGCGCCAGCACGGTGTCGGTGGCGGTGATGCCTGGTCCCGGCTTGCCGGTCAGTTCGACGCCGACGATGTCGGGCAGGCGCATGTACGAGGCGCGGCCCAGCATCACGCTCTCGGCTTCCAGCCCGCCGACGCCGATCGCGATTACGCCTAGCGCATCGACCATCGGGGTATGGGAATCGGTGCCGACCAGGGTGTCCGGGTAGGCCACGCCGTTCTCCACCTGGATCACGGGCGACATGCGTTCCAGGTTGATCTGGTGCAGGATGCCGTTACCGGGCGGGATCACGTCGACGTTCTGGAAGGCCTTCTTGGTCCAGTCGATGAAGTGGAAGCGGTCTTCGTTGCGGCGATCCTCGATCGCGCGGTTCTTGGTGAAGGCATCCGGATCAAAGCCGCCGCATTCGACGGCCAGCGAGTGGTCGACCACCAGCTGGGTCGGCACCACCGGATTGACCAGGGCCGGATCGCCGCCCTGCAACGCGATGGCGTCGCGCAGGCCGGCCAGGTCGACCAGGGCGGTCTGGCCCAGGATGTCGTGACAGACCACACGCGCCGGGAACCAGGGGAAATCGAGCTCGCGCTTGCGCTCGATGATCTGCCTGAGCGAGTCGGTCATGCAGCTCGGCTCGCAGCGGCGCACGAGGTTCTCGGCCAGCACGCGCGAGGTATAGGGCAAGGTGTCCCAGGCGCCGGGCTGGATGGCGTCGACCGCGGCGCGCGTGTCGAAGTAGTCCAGGTTGGTGCCGGGGAGCGGTTTCAGGTGATTGGTATTCATGGTACAGCTCAAAATATAAGTTAACCGTGAAACCGTCGTCCCCGCGAAGGCGGGGACCCAAGTAAAGCGTGCGTGGCCACAATCCTGTCTCTGGTCTGCGAACTAACTTGGGTTCCCGCCTTCGCGGGAACGACGTGCGAGGTGCTGTGGTGCTGAATAAGTTACTTACGCTCGGCCAACGGCACGAACTGCAGGTCTTCCGGACCGACGTAGTTCGCGCTCGGGCGGATGATCTTGTTGTCGATGCGCTGCTCGATGACGTGGGCGGCCCAGCCCGAGGTGCGCGAGATGACGAACAGCGGCGTGAACATGGCGGTCGGCACGCCCATCATGTGGTACGACACGGCCGAGAACCAGTCCAGGTTCGGGAACATCTTTTTCACGTCCCACATCACCGATTCCAGCCGCTCGGCGATGTCGAACATTTTCATCGAGCCCGCCTCGGACGACAGCGAACGCGCCACTTCCTTGATCACCTTGTTGCGCGGGTCCGAGATCGTGTACACCGGGTGGCCGAAGCCGATCACGACTTCCTTGTTGGCCACGCGGTTGCGGATGTCGGCTTCGGCTTCGTCGGCGTTTTCATAACGCTTCTGGATGTCGAGCGCCACCTCGTTGGCGCCGCCATGCTTCGGACCGCGCAGCGCGCCGATGGCGCCGGTGATGGCCGAGTGCATGTCGGAACCGGTGCCGGCGATCACGCGGGCGGTGAAGGTCGACGCATTGAACTCGTGCTCGGCATACAGGATCAGCGAGGTGTGCATCGCCTGCACCCACGATTCGCTCGGCTTGAAGCCGTGCAGCAGGTGCAGGAAGTGGCCGCCGATCGAATCGTCGTCGGTTTCCACTTCGATGCGCTTGCCATTATGGCTGTAGTGGTACCAGTACAGCAGCATCGAGCCGAACGACGCCATCAGGCGGTCGGCGATGTCGCGCGCGCCGGCGATATTGTGGTCGTCCTTTTCAGGCAGGGTGCAGCCGAGGACCGACACGCCGGTGCGCATCACGTCCATCGGATGGGCGCCGGCCGGCACCGCCTCGAGCGCGCTCTTGACGGCGGCAGGCAGGCCGCGCAGCGAACGCAGCTTGGCCTTGTAGCCGCGCAGCTCGGCCTCGTTCGGCAGCTTGCCGTGCACCAGCAGGTAGGCGATTTCCTCGAATTCGCAGGCGTCGGCCACGTCCAGGATGTCGTAGCCGCGGTAATGCAGGTCATTGCCCGATTTGCCGACCGAGCACAGCGCGGTATTGCCGGCGGCGACGCCGGACAGGGCCACGGATTTCTTCGGCTTGAAGGTTGGGGTCTCGTTGTTCTGGGTGCTCATCTTCGTGTCTCCTGTTACTTGGCTTTGTTCTGGGCGAACAGCGCGTCGAGCTTCTGTTCATAGCTATGGTAGTCGATGCGGTCGTACAGCTCGGCGCGCGTCTGCATGGTGTCGAGCACGTTCTGCTGGGTGCCGTCGCGGCGGATCGCGTTGTACACGTTCTCGGCCGCCTTGTTCATTGCGCGAAAGGCCGACAGCGGATACAGCACCAGGCCGACACCGGCGCCTTTCAGCTCGTCGACGGTGAACAGCGGGGTCGAACCGAACTCGGTGATATTGGCCAGCACCGGCACCTTGACCGCATCGGCGAACTGCTTATACATCTCCAGGCTCGTCATCGCTTCGGGGAAGATCATGTCGGCGCCCGCTTCCACACAGGCCACGGCGCGCTCGATGGCGGCATCGAGACCTTCGACGGCCAGCGCATCGGTGCGCGCCATGATCACGAACTCGTCATAAGGGCGGGCATCGGCGGCGGCCTTGATGCGGTCGACCATCTCGTCCTTGCTCACGATTTCCTTGCCCGAACGGTGACCGCAGCGCTTGGCGCCGACCTGGTCCTCGATATGGCAGGCAGCGGCGCCGGCCTTGGCCAGGGTGCGCACGGTGCGCGCGACGTTGAAGGCCGAGGCGCCGAAACCGGTGTCGACATCGACCAGCAGCGGCAGGTCGCACACGTCGGTGATGCGGCGCACGTCGATCAGCACATCGTCCAGGTTCGAGATGCCGAGATCGGGCAAGCCCAGCGAGCCCGCCGCCACGCCGCCGCCAGACAGGTAGATCGCCTTGAATCCCGCACGCTTGGCCAGCAGGGCGTGGTTGGCGTTGATCGCACCGACCACTTGCAACGGGGATTCTTCCTGCATTGCCTTACGGAATGCGGCGCCGGCGGAGAGCTTGGTCATGCGGTGTCCTTTCAAATGCGGTTGTAGTCTGATCTGGTACTGCAAACCGCGTGCCAGCCTGGTGGCGCGCCCTGCCTGGTGGGCTATTCTCAATGTAATCAAGGAGTTGGCGCGGTCGCGCGGTTTATCGTCGGTATATCAGCCGCGTTACCGTTTCATGCTGAAACGATGAGATGAAACGCGTGCAACAATTAGCTCACGCTTAAACCTCGATCATGAGGTCCCGAACGTCTTGACATATCGGGATATCCCGATATACTTCGACTCATGGAACTGCTCGACATCTTCAAAGCCCTCTCCAACCGCACACGCCTCGATATCCTGAAAGGCTTGAAGGACCCGGAGAAACATTTTCCTCCACAGGACGAGGGCGATGTGCACACGGTCGGTGTGTGCGTGAGCAGTATCCAGGAAGGCGTCGGCCTGTCGCAGTCGACCGTGTCCGACTACCTTGCAACGCTGCAGCGCGCCGGCCTGGTGGAAGTGCGCCGTATTGGCCAGTGGACGTATTACAAGAGGAACGAGGCAACCATCAGCGCCCTCGCCGAGATCATCGGAAAAGAGCTGTAAGCTTTTTTTATCTATGTATATCGAAAATTCTCGATATCCCTTTTTAACGAAACGAGGTTCAATCATGAAAGCTCAAGTACTTACTTCTTTTGGCGGCCCGGAATCGTTCGAACTGCGTGACGTGCCGAAACCCGTCCCGCAGTCCGGCCAGGTGCTGGTGCGGGTGCAGGCAACTTCCATCAATCCCCTGGACTATCAGGTCCGCCGCGGCGACTATGCCGACCTGGTGCCGCTGCCGGGCATCACCGGGCATGACGTCTCGGGCGTGGTCGAGGAAGTCGGACCGGGCGTGACCGCCTTCGCGCCGGGCGACGAGGTCTGGTACACCCCGCAAATCTTCGATGGCCCCGGCAGCTATGCCGAATACCATGTTGCCGCCGAGAGTATTGTCGGCCGCAAACCCGCTTCGCTGACCCACCTCGAAGCAGCCAGCCTGACCCTGGTCGGTGGAACCGCGTGGGAAGCCCTTGCCGTCCGCGCCCAGTTGAAAGCCGGCGAAAGCATCCTGATCCATGGCGGCGCGGGCGGTGTCGGCCATGTCGTGATCCAGGTCGCCAAAGCGATGGGCGCCAGGATCTTCACCACGGTGCGCGAAGACAACTTCGAGTTCGTGCGCTCGCTGGGCGCCGACGTGGTCATCGACTACACGAAAGAAGACTACGTCGAAGCCATCCGGCGCGAGACAGCTGGCCACGGCGTCGACGTGGTATTCGACACCATCGGCGGCGATACCCTGACCCGCAGTCCGGACGTGCTGGCGCAACTCGGCCGCGTGGTCTCGATCGTGGACATCGCCAAGCCGCAGAACCTGATCCAGGCCTGGGGCAAGAATGCGAGCTACCACTTCGTCTTCACCCGCCAGAACCGCGGCAAGCTCGACGAATTGAGCGCGCTGATCGAGCGCGGCCAGTTGAAACCGCACATCGGCGCCGTCTATTCGCTGGCCGACATTCCAAGCGCCCATGCGCGGCTTGAAAGCCGTGACAACGGCCTCACGGGCAAGATCGCGATCGCGGTGGGCCCGCTGGCCGACGTCGCAAGCGCGAACGCCTGATCAACTCACCTCGAAAGGAACATCATGGTTTACGAGATCGCCACCCTGCCCGTCCGGCCTGAACATGTCGACACCTTCAGGAGTGCTTTCGCCGAGGTCGCGCACCTGCTCAGCCGCGCCAGGGGTTATCGGGGACATATGCTGGCGCCGGGAATCGAGCAGCCCACGCAATTCACGCTGATCGTGCGCTGGCAGACGCTGGAGGATCACAGCCCGCGCTTCGAGGCGAGCGACGACCACCAGCAGTTCATGGCGGGCTTGCAGGATTATCTTGCGGACGAGCCCGCCGTCCATCACATCGAAGCTGCGGCCTTTGCCATCGGGCCGTGGGATGCAGCGTCAACGCGATGAAAGAATGCCGTTCATCCGAACGGCATTCAAGTCCTCATTCGCCCTGCGCGATTTCAACGTGACGATCGGCGTTTGTAGTGGCGAGTCACGTTCAAGCCCAGCAGCGCTATGCCGAGCAAAGCCAGCGAACCGGGCTCTGGCACCTCGTTGGCAAACTCGACGTCAAGTCGGTAGCTGAAGTCCGGGGCGAGCAATTGATTGCTGACGTCGATATAAATGTTATTGGCGTCGAACGTGATGTCACCAGCCTCGAGCCCGGGCTGGTTGCTGGCCGGATTGATTGATACGCCTGTTATCCCCAGGTCGATGCCGGAGATGAGGAGATAGACGCCAGGAATCCATTGGCAACAGTTAAAGTTGCTCAGCAGGACACTTCCATCGCTAAAAGTTGCCGAGGCCTGATTGTTATAGAGGGGGCCGAGGCTGAGTCCGTCGGTGATGATGGCAGAGTCGCTTCCTTCAACGCTCCCACCAGGGCCCGGGTAAAGAAGCGAGAAAGTGACCTGGTTTCCGATGAAGCCCGCATGTGCACTCGGTGCCGAGGCAAACGTCAGCAGCACTAACGCAATACTGCACACCTTCCAGAAAGTCGTTTTCATGATAATCCGTTTGAGTTATTGGACTATCCCGCCAAGCAATATCGATGCCATCACCGTAAATACATGATAATTAATGGTATTTATTGATGAGCGCTAAAAAGTGTAATTTTTTCCGACAGTCAATCTGCTGATAAAGAAAATGCCGCCCAGTAAAGTACTGAGCGGCATTATCTAGTGAGCGCGCTTGTTGCCAAGCACGCCGTGGCTTAGTGCGCCGACGCTCCCGCCGCACCGATACCGGTCTCGGCACGCACTTCCTGCGCCTCGAAGCCGGCGCGGTCGATGCGGGCGCGTGGGCCCTTGTCGGTGATCGAGAAGATCCAGATGCCGAAGAAGCCGACCGCCATCGAGAAGATCGCCGGCGAGGCGTACGGGAAGATCGCTGCACTATTGCCCAGCACGTCGACCCAGACCGATTTCGACAGCAGGGTCAGCACGACCGCGGTCGCCAGGCCCAGGAAGCCGCCCACGGTGGCGCCGCGGGTGGTGCAGTCTTTCCACAGCACCGACATGAACAGCACCGGGAAGTTGGCCGAAGCGGCGATCGCGAAGGCCAGCGACACCATGAAGGCGACGTTCTGCTTCTCGAAGGCGATACCCAGCAGCACGGCGATGATGCCGAGGCAGATGGTGGTGATCTTCGACACTTTCAGCTCGTTGGCGCTGGTGGCCTGGCCCTTCTTGAACACGGTGGCGTACAGGTCGTGCGAGACCGCCGAGGCGCCCGACAGGGTCAGGCCGGCCACCACCGCCAGGATGGTCGCGAAGGCCACGGCCGAGATGAAGCCCAGGAACACGTCGCCGCCCACGGCTTGCGCCAGGTGGACCGCCGCCATGTTGTTACCGCCCAGCAGTGCACCGGCAGCATCCTTGAAGGCCGGGTTGGTGCCGACCAGCACGATCGCGCCGAAGCCGATGATGAAGGTCAGGATGTAGAAGTAGCCGATCCAGGTGGTCGCCCACAGCACCGATTTACGTGCCTCCTTGGCGCTCGGGACGGTGAAGAAGCGCATCAGGATGTGCGGCAGGCCGGCGGTGCCGAACATCAGCGCCATGCCGAA
>DDKG01000357.1:12110-15266 GCA_002339265.1 Massilia sp. UBA2604
TGCGCCAGCACCGAGAACGCCATGAACGAGGCGCCCGACAGCAGCAGCACGGCCTTGATGATCTGCACCCAGGTGGTGGCGGTCATGCCGCCGAACAGCACGTAGACCATCATCAGGATGCCGACCAGCACCACCGCGATCCAGTAGTCGAGGCCGAACAGCAGCTTGATCAGCTGGCCGGCGCCGACCATCTGCGCGATCAGGTAGAAGGCCACCACGACCAGGGTGCCGGAGGCCGCGAACACGCGGATCGGCTTCTGGGCGAAGCGGTACGAGGCCACGTCGGCGAAGGTGAAGCGGCCCAGGTTGCGCAGGCGCTCGGCCATCAGGAAGGTGATGACGGGCCAGCCGACCAGGAAGCCGATCGCGTAAATCAGGCCATCGAAGCCATCCAGGAACACGGCGGCGGAAATGCCCAGGAAGGACGCGGCCGACATGAAGTCGCCCGCGATCGCCAGGCCATTCTGGAAGCCGGTGATGCCGCCGCCGGCGGTATAGAAGTCGGACGCCGAACGGGTCTTGGCGGCTGCCCACTTGGTGATGTACAGGGTGCCCAGCACGAACACGCCGAACATGATGATGGCGGTCCAGTTGGTGGCTTGCTTGACGCCCTGGCCGAGGTCGGGGGCGGCCTGGGCGATGCCGGCTGCGGCAAAGAAAGCAAATGCGGCCAGCGCGGCTGCGGTGTGGAAGCGTTTCATCAGGCACCCACTTTCGCTTTGATGGCGTCGCTCAGCTCGTCGTAGTCGCGGTTGGCGCGGCGCACGTAGATGCCGGTGATGACGACGGTGAAGATGATGACGAACAGGCCCAGGGGGATGCCCCAGGTCATGACGCCTTCACCGATGCGGGAACCCATGAACTCCTTGTTGAACGCGACCAGCAGCGTGAAGCCGTAGTACACGATCATCATGGCCCAGGTCAGCGTCCAGCCGAACTTGGAACGGGTCTCTTTGAGCTTTTGGTAATTGGGGTCGCTCTTGACCCTTTGTACAACGTCTTGATCCAATTTTGTCTCCTGATTTTTCTGGTGTTGCCTTTACGGCTGAGACCCATCCTACGGGCGGCCCCTTACCGGATTCTTACGGCATAAAAAGTAATTGACCGTTCGTTCGGTTACGTCGCGACGTTTCAAATTGAAACGCCACGATGGAAAATGCACTAGACTTGAAACATGAATTCATCCCGTTCCACGGTGGATGGCGGCGACAAGCCCGTCATCTGGACCGTCTCCGTCTCGCGCCTGTCCGACCTGTTTCGCGACATCACCGTCGAATACGACCATGTAGCTTCGATCGAACCGCTGCATCTTGGTTTTGACGAGGCTGCGAAACATATCCGCGAGCGCCTTGCCACTGAACACTGCGACGTGGTGATCGCGGCCGGCTCGAATGCTGCCTGGCTCAAGGGCCGCGTGTCGGTGCCGGTGGTGGCGGCCAAGGCCAGCGGTTACGACGTCTTGAAGGCGCTGGCGCGGGCGCGGCGCGTCTCGGATCGGATCGGCGTCATCAGCTACCAGGCGCCGCTGCCGGAACTGGGCAACTTCGCCGCCACCTTCGGCCTCGACCTGGCCCAGCGCACTTATGTGACGCGCGAAGATGCGCGCGCCGCGGTGCACGAGCTCAAGGCCGAGGGCATCGCCGTGATCGTCGGCGCCGGATTGATCACCGACCTGGCCGAGGAAGCCGGGCTGACCGGGGTGTTCCTGTATTCGGCGGCTTCGATCCGCCAGGCTTTCGACGACGCGCTGGAACTGGCGCGCCTGACCCGGCTCGAGTCTGGGCGCGGGCGCCGCACCGCCAATGCCCAGCGCGCGCGGCGCGGCATGAATGACCTGCGCGGCGACTCGCCCGCGATGGAGCGCCTGCGCCAGACCGTGGTGCTGTACGCGCGCTCGCCCAGCACCGTGCTGATCGAGGGCGAAACCGGCAGCGGCAAGGAGTTGGTGGCCCAGGCGATCCACCGCGAAAGCCCGCGCCGCGGCGCCAACCGCCCCTTCGTCGCGGTGAACTGCGGCGCGATCGCCGAGTCGCTGCTGGAATCGGAACTGTTCGGCCACGAAGAAGGCGCATTCACGGGCGCGCGCCGCGGCGGCCATGCCGGTCTGTTCGAAGCCGCCAACGGCGGCACCCTGTTCCTGGACGAGATCGGAGAGATGCCCCTGGCCCTGCAGACCCGCCTGCTGCGCGTGCTGGAAGAGCGCGAGGTGATGCGGGTCGGCGGCACGCGCCCGGTGCCGATCGACGTGCGCGTGATCAGCGCCACCCATTGCGACCTCGAAGCGCGCGTGCGCGAGGGACGCTTCCGGTCCGACCTGTTCTATCGGCTGGCGGTGCTGCGCCTGGACTTGCCGCCGCTGCGCGCGCGGGTCCAGGACATTGCGCCGCTGGCCGAATGGTCGCTCAAGCATGCGCTGGCGGCGCTGGACGCCCGCCCCCATCCGAACCTGGCGGCCGAGATCAAGGCATGCGCGCCCCTGCTCGCTTCCTACGCCTGGCCGGGCAATGTGCGCGAGCTGCGCAACCTGATGGAACGGGTCGCCTTGTTCCTGGCGGCCGAGCCGCTGCAGGCGTTGACGCCGGCCTTCATGCTGTCGGTGGCGCCGGAACTGGGGCGGCAAGCGGCAGCGCCCGTCGAGGTTTCATTTTTACCCACCTCTGCGGTACGCGAATCGGCGGCGGCCGTGCTGGCCCGTTTCGGCGGACAGCGCGATCTTGCCGCGCAGCATCTGGGCATCAGCCGCACCACCCTGTGGCGCCGCCTCAAGTCCGAGGCCTCGCCGGACACTTAACAAAACTTTAAGCTGATCCAAAGCAGCGCTCGACAAAAACTCGTATCATGATTCTTTAAAGTGCTGGCGCCGATCCGCGCCAGTTCGTCGTAGCACGCCGGCCTGCCGCGGTCTCTTGCGCTACCCGCGCCGGCTGGTCGGCTTAACGGAGGCAATATGCAACATGCGTCGCAAGCTGCACTGTTTTCGCTGATCGGCGATACCCCGCTGGTAGAAGTCACCCGGATCGATACCGGCCCCTGCCAGCTGTTCCTCAAGCTCGAATCGCAAAACCCGGGCGGCTCCATCAAGGACCGCATCGGCAAGACCATGATCGAGCAGGCCGAGCACGACGGCCTGCTGCAGCCCGGCGGCACCGTGATCGA
>DDKG01000247.1 GCA_002339265.1 Massilia sp. UBA2604
GCTAGTTATAAGAAAAACCCCGTCCAGTGATCTGGTCGGGGTTTTTTGCTTTGGAGATCTCCACCGCTTGCCCAGCATCAGCGCCAGAATCGCTGCACTACGGCAACATGCTCTAGTCTTGAACCACTGGAGAATGTCATGGACCCATCAACTGAAGCAGCCGGCCTGAGTGAAAAACTGACTGGCCCAATCACGGCCGTCATCGACAAGCGCCGCGCCGACCTGATGCCGATGCTGCAGGGCGGCGCGGGCCAGGCTGCCCAGTCAGCCCTGCGCGACGACGAATGCGTGCGCAAGGTCGCCACCTTCTGCTATCCCCTATTGCCGGTGCTGATCCGCCTGGCAGTCAAAGAGCCGACCTTCATCAGCTTCGTCCTGAACAACCGCGAGAAAGTGCTCGGGCGCCTCACGGCGCCCGCCTGAATCACTGCGCCGTCACCGTCACCGGCTCGGCCGCTGGCGCGACGCTCTGCCCGCGGCTGATGCTGTCGCCATCGTTGCGGCGCAGGCGCCAGAACACGGCCGAGGAGAGCAAGGTCAGCACCGCCAGCACCGCGAAGCCATGGTGCAGCGCCTGCGTCACCTGGCCCTGGTTGGTCTGCGACACGCCGCCCAGGAACCAGGCGGTGACGATCGACCCGGCCGCCAGTCCAAAGCTCATCGACAATTGCTGGAACGAGCTGGAAATGGTGCTGGCCATGCTGGTATCGGCCGGCTCGATGTCGGCGTAGGCCAGCGTATTCATGCTCGAGAACTGCAGCGAGTTGAAGAAGCCCTGCATCAGCCCGATGCAGACGATCACCGCCACCGGCGTGCCCGCATCTACCAGCGTGAACATGGCAATGGTCACGCCGATCATGATGGTATTGATCAGCAGTACCCGGCGATAGCCGAAGCGCGCCAGCAAGCCGGGCGCGAATACCTTCATGCCCATCGCCGCCAGCGCCGCCGGCATCATCAGCAAGCCCGATTGCCATGCCGGAAGTCCCAGCCCCAGCTGGTACAGCAGCGGCAACAGGAAGGGCAGCCCGCCGACGCCGAGACGGGTGACGAAGCCGCCCAGCACGGCGATGCGGAAGGTGCGCACCTTGAGCAAGGTCAGACGCAAGAGCGGGAACTTGATGCGGCAGGCATGCCAGGCATAGGCGCCCAGCAGGGACAGCGCCAGCAGGAACAGCAGCCCGGCCGTCATGCCGTCGAGCGTGTGCTCGCCAAACACTTCCAGCACCCAAGACAGCAGGGCGGTGCCGCTGCTGAACAGGATCAGGCCGAGCACGTCGAGCGGTCGCCGCTGTTCCGAGCGGTAGTCCGGCATATGGCGCCAGACAAAATACAGCGCAGCCAGTCCAACCGGGATATTGACGAAGAAGATGACGCGCCACGAGGTCCAGTGCACGATCAGGCCGCCGATCGTCGGCCCCAGCAGCGGTCCGATCAGGGCCGGGATGATGACGAAGTTCATCGCCCCCAGCAGCTCGTTCTTGGGAAAGGTGCGCACGATCGATAGCCGGCCGACGGGAATCATCATGGCGCCGCCCAGCCCTTGCAGCAAGCGCGCGCCGGTCATCATGTGGGCGCTCACTGACAGCCCGCACAGCACCGATGCGAAGGTGAAGATGGCAATCGCCGTGAAGAACACGCGCCGGGTGCCGAAGCGGTCGGCCATCCAGCCGCTCAGGGGAATGCCGACCGCGAGGCCGAGGATATAGCTGGTGACGACCGATTTCAGGCTCAGCGGGGTGACGCCGAGGCTGGCGGCGATGCTGGGAATGGCGGTATTGACGATGGTCGCGTCGAGCTGCTCCATGAACAGGGCGGTCGCGACAAGCCAGGGAAGATAGCGCTTGAGGGTGGGCGAAGGGGTCAATCGGGCCTCATGAAAACGGCGGGCGGCAGTGGCCACCAGAGGCACGATTGTGTCACAAACTGTAATGTCGCCGCGCCATGGACCGGCGAATGCCGGCCATGCGCGTCATGGACATCAGAAGCGGTACGCCGCCTTGGCGATGAACCAGTTGGCGCCCGCGTTCGGGCTCTTGATGCTGGCGTTCGAGTAGTGCTGGTACTTCAGGCCGAAGTCCCACTTCTGCGTGGTGTAGCCGATGCCGATGTGGTCGCCGAACTGGAAGGCGGTCGACAGTTCCTTGTCCTCGTTCTTGTACAGGGTCGAGAACAGGTTGACGCCGATGCCGATCTCGCCGTACAGGCCGAGCTTGTTGTCATTCTGGTAGCGGAACACCGGGGTGAAGCCGATGACGCCGATGTTCTTGTTCTGGCCGCGGACGTTCTCATAGGAATTCAGGCGCCACAGGGCCAGGTTGCCTTCCCAGTAGCCCGACAGGTGACGGCCGTTGCCGGCGAACCAGCGCTTGTCCCAGTCGGACTGGACCGCGATGCGGTACATGCGTTGCTGCGGGTTGGTGCCGACTTCGAACGAGGCGGAGTCGATGTAGCCATTGGCCACGGTGGACTGGGCCGAGGCGAACGGTGCGAACAGCGCTGCGCAGACAGCGGCCAGCGCGCCGATTTTCGTGGTGATGTTCATGGTTATCCTTGGAAGGAAAAAGCGTAATTCTTGTTTGATGCGCTATTGTACTAGCGAGAACAATAGCGTGCTGGCGGCCACGTAACCATGTAGCGAAGGTATGATAGAGCCTATGCCGGTAGGTGGGAGTCGCTCCTGGCGCGCCTGGCAGGCGTGTGCTGCGTTGCTCGTCGTTGCATGGCGCCGCCATGCGGCCTCCTCGCGCCTTGCCCACGCCAACCATGCATCGCCATGAGCTTCCCCCCACCTACCGGCATAGGCTCTTACGCCGCCGCAACCGACCCTCATCAATAATAATGTCCGAACCAATCGAACCAAGTTTCGCCCCTTTGTATCCGCTGGCCGCGCCCATGGCGCGCCAGGCCGAACCCGTCGTGCTGCCGCACGATCCGGTGGGCGACCACATCGCCACCCATCTGGGCAAGCCCGCCCTGTACTTCCACGAGACCCAGGCCGATGGCGTCCAGGTCGACATCCACGTGATCGGCCCGACCGACGCCTATCCCTATGTGCGCCTGGTGACGTCGGGCATGAGCAAGCAGCCGATGAACGTGCCGGAAGGCGCGCCTGCCTATGCCGAGCTCATGATCGCCCTGCCGGCGAACTGGCAGCTGGACGAGGCGGCGATGAAGGACGAGCGCTGGTACTGGCCGGTCGCCCTGCTGCGCCACCTGGCGCACTACCCGCACAAGGAGCGCACCTGGCTCGGCCTCGGCCACTCCTTGCCGAACGGGAACCCGGCCAAGCCCTACATCGCCGGCATCGGCTTCTGCGGCGCCATCGTGTTGCCGCCGGTATCCAGCCCGGAACCGTTCCACTCGGTCACGGTCGATGGCAAGGACGTGTATTTCCACTGCGTCGTGCCGCTCTACAAGGAAGAGCTGAACCTGGCGCGCCGCCGCGGCTTTGCGGAGCTGATCGACAAGTTCAACGAATACGACGTCACCGACGTGGTCGACCCGGCGCGCAAGAACACGGCCCGGAAAAAATTCCTGGGCCTGTTCTAAACCACCTCAGGCCACAGGCAGGCTCATCTCCGCCAGCCGCACCCAGTAGCTGGCGCCGATCGGCAGCAGGTTGTCGTTGAAGTCATAGCTGGCATTGTGCAGCTGGCAAGGGCCGAGCCCGTGGCCGCCGGCGCGGTGCTCGCCTTCGCCATTGCCGATGAAGACATAGCAGCCCGGCTTGGCCTGCAGCATGAAGGCGAAGTCCTCGGCGCCCATGGTCGGTTCGACATCGGCGTTCACCTGGGCCGGGCCCACCACCGCGCGCATCGCCTCGATCGCGAATGCGGTCTGTTCCGGATGGTTCACCAGCGGCGGGTAATTGCGCTTGAATCCAAAATCGATGCTGGCGCCAAAGCCGGCCGCGATGCCATTCGCCATTTCCTGCATGCGGCGTTGAACGAGGTCGAGCACCTCGGTAGTGAAGGTGCGCACCGTGCCGACCAGTTCGGCTTCATCGGGAATGATGTTGGTGGCGCTGCCCGCATGGATCTGCGTGATCGACAGCACCGCGGTGTGCAGCGGATTTTTCTCGCGCGAGACGATGGTCTGCCAGGCTTGCGCGATCTGCACCGCCACCATCACCGGATCGATGCCGCGATGCGGCTGCGCCGCGTGCGCGCCCTTGCCGCGCACGGTCACGCGGAACTCGTTACTCGAGGCCATCATTGGGCCGGACACGACGCCGAAATGCCCTTCCGGGATGCCTGGCCAATTGTGCATGCCATACACGGCGTCAATCGGGAAACGCTCGAACAGGCCGTCGTCGATCATGCGCTTGGCGCCGCCGCCGCCTTCTTCGGCCGGCTGGAAGATCAGGTACACGGTGCCGTCGAAGTTGCGGTGCTGCGCCAGGTAGTGCGCGGCGCCGAGCAGCATCGCGGTGTGGCCGTCATGGCCGCAGGCGTGCATCTTGCCGGCGTGGGTCGAGGCATGCGCGAAGCCGTTCAATTCCTGCATCGGCAGCGCGTCCATGTCGGCGCGCAGGCCGATCGCGCGTTCGGAGGTGCCGTTCTTGATGATGCCGACCACGCCGGTCACGCCCAGGCCGCGCACCACGGGGATGCCCCAGGCGCTCAAGCGTTCGGCGACGATTTCCGAGGTGCGGTGTTCTTCGTAGCACAGCTCGGGATGGGCATGCAGGTCACGCCGGATCGCTTCGATCTCGGCCTGGAAAGACAGGATAGGTTCCACTAGTTTCATCGTGTTCTCCGCACTGTTCTAGATAGTCTGGCCACGCTAGTTAAAGCCTTTGCATGGCATGCGTTTAACTATTGTAGCCTGCCTCAAACAGTCTTCAAAGTAGAGGGTACGGAGCCCGCCGGAATCGTATAAAGTATTGGATTCACGCAGTTTTTTCACCGAAGTCCGATAAGAATATGACCATTACCCACGTCCGTGCGACCTGCCCCCACGATTGTCCCGACACCTGCGCCATCCTCGTCAAAGTCGAAGACGGCGTCGCGAAAGAGGTGAAGGGAGATCCGGAGCATCCGACCACGGCCGGGGTGTTGTGCACCAAGGTGTCGCGCTACGTCGACCGCACCTATCACCCGGACCGCGTGCTGTATCCAATGCGCCGCGTGGGCCGCAAGGGAGA
The DNA here is from genome assembly GCA_002339265.1 of Massilia sp. UBA2604. Lineage (GTDB taxonomy): Bacteria > Pseudomonadota > Gammaproteobacteria > Burkholderiales > Burkholderiaceae_D > Telluria. The sequence goes on from DDKG01000247.1 coordinate 5,150, forward strand.
AGGGAAATTCGAACGCATCAGCTGGGACGAAGCCCTCGACGAAATCGCTGCGCGCCTGAAGCCGATCGCCGAACGCGATCCGCAAGCCATCCTGCCGTATAGCTATTGCGGCACCATGGGCCTGGTGCAGGGCGAATCGATGTCGCTGCGCTTCTTCAACAAGCTGGGCGCCTCGCTGCTCGATCGCACCATCTGCGCCACCGCCGGCGCCACCGGTTATCGCTATACCATCGGCAGTTCGATCGGCACCGACCTCGAGGAATTCCAGGACGCGAAACTGATCCTGATCTGGGGCGGCAATCCGATCGCATCCAACCTGCATTTCTGGATGCGCGCGCAAGAGGCCAAGCGTCGCGGCGCGACCCTGATCGCGATCGATCCTTATCGTTCCTTGACGGCCGAGAAGTGCCACCAGCACATCGCCCTGCTGCCAGGCACCGATGCGGCGCTGGCGCTGGGCATGATGCACGTGCTGATCAAGGAAGACCTGCTCGATCACGACTACATCGACCACTACACGCTCGGCTTCGAACCGTTGAAAGCGCGCGCGCTCGAATGGACGCCGGAACGCACCGCCGAAACCTGCGGCATCAAGGTCGACGAAGTGGTCAACCTGGCGCGCCTGTACGGACAAACCGCGCAGCGCGGCGAAGCGGCCGCGATCCGCGTCAACTACGGCATCCAGCGCGTACGCGGCGGCGGCATGGCGGTGCGCAACATCACCTGCCTGCCGGCGCTGGTAGGCGCCTGGCGCCTACCGGCCGGCGGCATCCAGCTGTCGACCTCGGCATCGTTCCCGACCAATCGCCCGGCGCTGCAGCGACCGGACCTGCTGGCCGGCCGCACGCCGCGCACGATCAATATGACCACCATCGGCGACGACCTGCTCAGGGAAGCCTCGCCCGACTTCGGCTCGAAGATCGAGGCCGTCATCGTCTACAACGCCAATCCGCTGGCGATCGCGCCCGATTCGCGCAAGGTGCAGCAGGGCTTCGAGCGCGAAGACCTGTTCACCGTGGTGCTCGAACATTTTCATACCGATAGCGCCGACTATGCCGACATCCTGCTGCCGGCCACCACCCAGCTCGAGCACGTCGATGCGCACCTGGCCTATGGCCACCTGTACATGATGGCGAACAATGCCGCCATCGCCCCGATCGGCGAATCGAAGCCGAACACCGAATTCTTCCGCCTGCTGGCGGCGCGCATGGGATATGAGGACCCATGCTTCCAGGAGAGCGACGACGAGATCGCGGCCCAGGCCTTCAACAAGAACGATGCGCGCGCGATCCACTTCGACTGGGATTCGCTCAAGCGGACCGGCTGGAAAAAGCTGAACATGCCGGCTGCACCGTTCGCCGAAGGCGGCTTCACGACCCCGTCCGGCAAGTGCGAGTTCTTTTCCGAGAGCATGCTGGCCGACGGGCTCGATCCTGTGCCTACCTATATCCCGCCGTACGAGTCCGAGGCTTCCAACCCGGTACTGGCCGAAAAGTACCCGCTGGCGATGATTTCTCCGCCAGCGCGGAACTTCCTCAACTCAACTTTTGTCAATGTAAAGAGCCTGCGCGCAACTGAGGGCGAACCGCACCTCGACATCCACCCGACTGACGCTGCCGCACGCGGCATCGCCCACGGTGACATGGCGCGTATTTTTAACGACCGCGGTTCG
>DDKG01000008.1 GCA_002339265.1 Massilia sp. UBA2604
CATCCGCAGACCGTCACCACGATCCGCGAAGTCCATATCCGCGAAGGCCAGTTCGTCAAGGAAGGCCAGCTGATGTTCTCGCTCGACGACCGCGCCGACATGGCCAACGTGGCCCGCGCCGAAGCGCAGGTGGCGCGCGACTCGGCCACCCTGGCCGACCTCGAGCGCCAATATAAACGCAGCCAGGAGCTGGTGGCGCAGAACTTCCTGGCCCAGAGCGCCCTCGACTCCCTGCTCAGCCAGGTCGAAGCCCAGCGCGCGCTGGTGCAGTCGAACCAGGCGGCAGCCCGCGCCACGCAAGTGAGCGCCAGCTACACCACGATCCGGGCGCCGATGACGGGCCGGGTCGGCGCCATCGACGTCCATCCGGGCACACTGGTGCAGATGAGCACCTCGCTGACTACCATCACCCAGCTCGACCCGATCCACGTCTCGTTCACCCTGCCGGAATCGACGCTGGGCGCGCTGCTGGCGGCCCAGAAACAGGGTAATGTCGAGGTCCGGGTCAATCCGGGCAGCGGTAGTGGCAACAGCGACCAGGAAGCCGAACCGGTGGTCGGCCGTCTGAGCTTCATCGACAATGCGGTCGATCCGCAGGCCGGCACCATCCGCGTGAAGGGGGAATTCGGCAACGGCGACACCACCCTGTGGCCGGGCCAGTATGTGACCGCTAACGTGGTGGTGCAGACGCTGAAGAATGCGGTGGTGATCCCGCAGACCGCCATCATCACCTCGACAAACGGCACCTTCGTCTACGTGCTGGGCGAGGGCAACTCGGCGCGCCAGGTGCCGGTGCAGCGCGCCTACGCCTTCGGCGACCGCGCCGCCGTCACCGGCCTGAAGGGCGACGAACGGGTCATTACCGAAGGCAAGCAGAACCTGCGTCCGGGCAGCAAGGTGCGCCTGGCGAGCCAGGGCGCCAAGCCGGCCGCGCCGGCGGCCGCTAAAAAGGGCGAGCAGGCATGAATCTGTCCGAACTGTGTATCCGCCGCCCGGTGATGGTGGTGCTGCTGTCGCTCAGCCTGGTGCTGGTCGGCATCCTGTCGTATATGCAGATCCCGGTCGCCGCGCTGCCCAGCTATAACACGCCGGTCATCAACGTCTCGGCCAACCTGCCGGGCGCCAGCCCGGAAACGATGGCGTCCTCGGTCGCGCTGCCGCTCGAGAAGCAGTTCTCGACCATCGCCGGCATCAAGCTGATCACCTCGAGCAATACCCAGGGTGACACCAATATCACGCTCGAATTCGACAACGACATCGACGTCGACAAGGCGGCGGTGGACGTGCAGGCCGCGCTGCTGGTGGCCCAGCGCCGCTTGCCGCTGGAGATGACCGAGCTGCCGGCCTACCGCAAGGTCAACCCGGCCGACGCCCCGATCCTGTTCATGCACCTGACCTCGCCGTCGATGGATTTGTCGGAGCTGAACGATTACGCCGAGAACCTGATCTCGCCGGCGATCTCGACCGTGCAAGGCGTGTCGCAGGTGTCGATCAACGGCGGTAAGCGGTTTGCAGTGCGTGTCCGCGCCCGTTCCGACCTGATGAACGCCCGTAATATCTCGATGGACGAGCTGGCCACCGCCCTGCGCGCGGCCAACTCGAACACGCCGCTGGGCATCCTCGACGGCCCGACCCAGGCGCTGACCATCCAGGGCGGCGGCCAACTGATGAAGGCGGCCGACTTCGCCAACCTGATCATCGCCACCCGCGACGGCCTGCCGGTGCGCCTGAAGGATATCGCCGACGTCCAGGACAGCTACCAGTCGGTCAAGGCCATGGGCAGCCTGAACGGCGAGCGCTCGATCTCGCTGATGGTGCAGCGCCAGCCGAACGCGAACACGGTGCAGGTGGTCGACGCGGTGCGCGCGCTGATCCCGCGCTTCGAAGGACAACTGCCGGCTTCGATCAAGATCGAACTGGTGAACGACCGCTCGCTGTCGATCCGCGAGGCGATCCACGACGTCAACCTGACCCTGGCCGGCACCGTGCTGCTGGTGATCCTGGTGATCTTCCTGTTCCTGCACCGCGCCGCCGCCACCTTCATCCCGGCGGTGACGGTGCCGATCTCGCTGCTGGGCGCGCTGTCGCTGCTGTACTGGCTGGGCTACAGCCTCGATAACATCTCGCTGCTCGGCATCACGCTGGCGGTCGGCCTGGTGGTCGACGACGCGATTGTGGTGTTGGAAAACATCGTGCGCCATATGGAGATGGGCAAGAAACCGATGGCCGCCGCCCTGATCGGCGCGCGCGAGGTGGGCTTCACCATCATCTCGATCTCGATCTCGCTGGTGGCGGTGTTCATTCCGATCTTCTTCATGCCGGGCGTGATCGGCCTGCTGTTCCGCGAATTCGCCGTCGTCGTCGGCCTGGCGGTGCTGGTCTCGGCCCTGGTCTCGCTGACCCTGGTGCCGATGCTGTGCTCGCGCCTGCTCAAGGATGGCGGCCACGTCGACCCGAAAGACATGTCGTGGATCGGCCGCCGCTTCGAAGCCGGCTTCACGAGACTACGCAACGGCTACGGTAAAACCCTAGACCTGGCCCTGCGCTTCCGTTTCGCGGTGCTGATGCTGGCGGCAGGGACCTTCGTGCTGACCGGCCTGCTGTACACCACGATGCCCAAGGGCTTCTTCCCGGAAGAAGACATCGGCCAGATCCGCGTGATGGTCGAAGCATCGGAAGACACCTCGTCGATGGCGCTGGCCGAGCTGCAGGGCAAGGTGGTCGACATCATCCGCGCCAATCCGTATGTCAAGGACACCACCTCGTTCAGCGGCGGCGGCAACACCGGCCGCATGTTCCTGGTGCTGAAGGACCGCGGAGAGCGCCCGCCGATGGACCTGGTGATCGACGACCTGCGCAAGGCCACCCGCGCCGTGCCGGGCGTGCAGGTGTTCATGTCGCCGCAGCAAAACCTGCAGCTGGGCGGCCGCCAGAGTAAAGCGCGCTACCAGTACACGCTGCAGAGCGTGTCGGGCGGCGAGATCGGCGGCTGGGCCGAGCAGTTCCTGGAAGGCATGCGCCGGGATGAGCGCTTCCGCGACGTCAACAGCGATTCGCAGAACAAGGCGCTGCAGGCCACTGTCGACATCGACCGTGACAAGGCGGCGCTGCTGGGCGTGACGATGAACGATATCCGCACCGTGATGTACGCCTCCTTCGGCGAACGCCAGGTGTCGACCATCTATTCGACCGCCGCCAGCTATTACGTGATCCTGGAAGCGGCCGCCAGCGACCGCTACTACGACGAAGCGCTGTCGCGGGTCTCGGTGCGCAGCAAGAGCGGCGAACTGGTGAAACTGTCGAGCATCGCCAGCGTGCGCCGCACGGTCGGCCCGCTGCAGGTCAACCACCAGGGCCAGCTGCAGGCAATCACGCTGTCGTTCAACCTGGCGCCGGGCGTGTCGCTGGGCGACGCCACCGCCGCCATCGACGAGATGGGCCGCGCCATGAAGCTGCCGGCCTCGGTCATCGCCACCTATGGCGGCGACGCCGCCGTGTTCCAGGACACGCAGTCGAGCCAGCTGATCCTGATCATCACCGCGATCGGGGTCATCTATGTGCTGCTGGGCGTGCTGTACGAGAGCTATATCCACCCGCTGACCATCCTGGCCGGCCTGCCATCGGCGGCCGTCGGCGCACTGATCACGCTGTGGATCTTCGACAAGGACCTGACCCTGATCGCCATGATCGGCATCCTGATGCTGATCGGCATCGTCAAGAAGAACGCGATCATGATGATCGACTTCGCGCTCGACGCCCAGCGCAACCTGGGGATGAGCCCGCAAGAAGCGATCCGCGAGGCCTGCATCCTGCGTTTCCGCCCGATCCTGATGACGACCCTGGCCGCGCTGATGGGCGCGCTGCCGATCGCGCTGGGCATCGGCGCCGGCGCCGAGCTGCGCCAGCCGCTGGGCCTGGCGGTGTGCGGCGGCTTGATCTTCTCGCAAGTGATCACCCTGTACATCACCCCGGTGATCTACCTGTACCTGGACCGCTATAGCGGCACCGGCCCGATGACCGACGAGCAGATCGCCAGGGCGGACCAGGATGCGCCGACGCATCCGGCGCATTCTGCTCACCCGGTGCATCCGGCGTGAGCCGGGAACACCAGGTAGCGCGCCCGCCGGCCGCCAGTAACGGAGAACTGTTCCGATACTGGCGGCCGGAAACATTTGGTAACAACCATCAATGAATCGAACCGGGCGGCCGGGCTGCTAGCGTGATGCGGTTGCGCCGCAAAACGGTTAGACTGCGGCTCTCTGCCGTTTTTTTAGACGTAGCTTCCAGGAAATCGATCCATCTTGCGCGACCATTCCCATACCTACGACCAGGACAGTGAAGTATGCTCTCACTGCGGGCAGCCCTTGCCGCCCTCGGGGCCGCGCTATGGGCTGGGAATGCCTTACGGCCGCAAGGGGCCGAACCGCTTCGGCGTGGGCGGCACGATCGCGGTCCACCTGTTGCTGGTGCTGCTGTGGTTTTACGAGCCGAAGGAGCCGGAGCAGCGCACGGCGCGTCCGGCCTCCGAAGAGCAGGGCGACAGCCAGGTGGTCTACGTAGCGCCGCTGGCGGAAACCTCACCCAACGAAGCGGCGCCGCGGCCGACCCCGCGCCCGCTGCCGGCGCCGCCGGTGCCGCGCGTGGAGCAGGAGCGCATCATCGTCCAGCGCCTGCCGGACACCATCACGATTCCCGACGAGCGTCCGGCGCCGCCAGCGCCGCCGCAACCGCAGCGCCAGCAGCCGCCGACCGAGGTCCCGCCCGACATGGACATGGCGGCCTACGTGAAAGCGCAACGCGAGCGCCGCGGCGCGCCGACCGGCAGCGAAGTGCAGGCCCCCGAAAGCGACGCCGCGCGCGGCACCCGCAATGCGCTGGCGAACATCGCCGCCATCAACGGCCGCGGCACTGACGACAGCAACGAGACGGGCGGCATCTTCTCGGTGTCGAACAAGACCTTCAACACCATGGACCTCAAGTTCCGCGGCTGGAATCCGAGCTTCAAGCGGCGCTGGCTGACGGCGGTGACGGTGGAGCAGGGCAGCGAGCGCGATATCGAGACCGCGGTGATCAAGAAAATGATCGAGCTGATCCGGCGCGAGAAGAAGGGCGATTTCGAGTGGGATTCGCACCGGCTGGGGCGTGTGGTGAAACTCAGCGCACGGCCGCAGGATACCGATCAGCTGATGGAATTCTTGTATAAAGAGATGTTCCCGGATTATCGGCCGATACCAGGGCGTTAATAAAGGGCCAACAAAAAACCGTGCCTCGGCACGGTTTTTTTATTGGCGCAGCGTGATCAGCCCGCCTTGAGCTTGCGTGCGATATCCAGCGCAAAATACGTCAGCACGCCATCGGCGCCGGCGCGCTTGAATGCCATCATCGACTCCATCATGACCTTGTCGTGATCGAGCCAGCCATTCAGCGCCGCAGCCTTGAGCATCGCGTACTCGCCGCTCACCTGATAGGCGAAGGTCGGCACCTTGAACTCGTCCTTCACGCGACGCACGATGTCGAGATAAGGCATGCCCGGCTTGACCATCACCATATCGGCGCCTTCGGCCAGGTCGAGCGCTACTTCGCGCAGGGCCTCGTCGCTGTTGGCCGGATCCATCTGGTAGGTGTTTTTATCCGCCTTGCCCAGGTTGGCGCTGGATCCCACCGCGTCACGGAACGGGCCGTAGAAGGCGGAGGCGTACTTGGCCGAGTAGGCCATGATGCGGGTATGGATGTGGCCCTGCGCCTCGAAGGCGTTGCGGATCGCGCCGATGCGGCCGTCCATCATGTCCGACGGCGCCACGATGTCCACGCCGGCCTCGGCGTGGGTGAGCGCCTGCTTCACCAGCATCTCGATCGTCTTTTCGTTGACGATGTAGCCGTTGTCGTCCGGCAGGCCGTCCTGGCCGTGGGTGGTGTACGGGTCGAGCGCGACGTCGGTGATGACGCCCAGTTCCGGGAAGTTCTTCTTCAGTTCACGGACCACGCGCGGCACCAGCCCGTCCGGGTTGGTCGCCTCGATGCCGTCATAGGTCTTGACCGACTGGTCGACCAGCGGGAACAGGGCCATGGCCGGGATGCCGAGCTGCACGCATTCTTCGGCGACCTTGAGCAGCAGGTCGAGCGAGACGCGTTCGACGCCCGGCATCGACGCCACTTGCTGGCGCTGGTTTTGTCCTTCGAGCACGAAGACCGGATAGATCAGGTCGGCCGAGGTAATGGTGTTTTCGCGCATCATGGCGCGCGAGAACGGGTCGCGCCGCATGCGGCGCGGGCGGGCCGCCGGATAGGCGGAGGTGATAATGGTCATCTTGAACGTCCTTGCAAAATCAGGCGGAGGGATTATCGTCGTCCGCCGACGGCGCAGCACTTTCTTCGTTGCCGGTGTCTTCCTCTAATTCTTCTTCAAACGCCTCATCGCCGCTCAGCCCGGCCAGTTCCAGGATCTTGGCGTCCGCTTCCTCGATGCCGATGCGCTTGAGCGCCGAGAACAGCTGCACCGTGAACGGGAAGCCATTGCCTTCTTCATCCACATAGCTGTCGAGCACGGCCCGCGCTTCGCGCAGGGCATTGGTCGACTCGTTGCGATTGAGCTTGTCGGCCTTGGTCAGGATGCAGTGGATCGGCTTGCCGGTCGGGGCGAACCATTCCAGCATTTGCACGTCGAGGTCGGTGAACGGGCGGCGCGAGTCCATGATCAGGATCAGCGCGGCCAGCTGGTCGCGGCGCTGGACGTAGTCGCCCAGCAGTTTTTGCCAGTGCAGCTTGGCGGTGCCCGAGACTTCGGCGTAGCCATAGCCCGGCAGGTCGACCAGCAGCGCTTCGATCTCGTCAACACGCACGGCGTCCTTGCGGTGCTGGCCCACATGGGCGCCGCCGATCGAGAAGTAATTGATGTGCTGGGTACGGCCCGGCGTCTTGGAAGCGAAAGCCAGACCCTTTTGGTTGGTCAGGATATTGATCGCTGTGGATTTGCCGGCGTTCGAGCGCCCGGCGAAGGCGATTTCCGGTACTTGCGTGCCTGGTAAATCGCGCAACTGGTTAACGGTCGTGAAGAACCGGGCTTGCCATAATCTGGACATTGGGAAGAGGGATTAAGAGCCATGAAATGGCGTTGGGGAAACAAAGCTATTGTACAATAAGGGGTTGATTGCTGCTCCGCCCATCGGCGGGTAGATCAAAGTCGCTGCACTGAACTTCAAATTCTGACTTTATAAGGTGCCAGTTATGAATCGGTTGACGTCCCCCTTGCTCAAAACACTGTTGGTCACTTCGCTGACTGTCTTTGGGGGACTACCGGCGGCGATGGCGGCGTCCGCCGCAACCGCTACCGCGGTCAAAGCCGATCCAGCCAAGGGTGGCGCCCTGTACGAAGCGGGCGACGCCGCACGCGGCCTGCCGTCCTGCCTGTCGTGCCACGGCGCGGCCGGCAACTCGACGATCGCGATCAATCCGAAACTGTCGGGCCAGTTCGCGACGTATACGCACAAGCAGCTGGTCGACTTCACGACCGCGCACCGCCAGCAACCGATCATGACGACGTATGCCAAGATGCTGACGGCGCAGGAAAAGAAGGATATCGCAGCCTGGCTCGCGACGCAGGCGCACAAGCCTGGCGCCGCGAAAAACAAGGAAACTGTGGAGCTGGGCCGCAAGATCTATCGCGGCGGTATCGCAGAGAAGGGCGTGGCTGCCTGCGCCAGCTGCCATGGCGCCACTGCCAATGGCATCCCGGCACAATACCCGCGCCTGGCCGGCCAGCACCAGGATTACACCACTGCCCAGCTGGAAGCGTTCAAGACCGGCACCCGCGCCAACAGCCCGCAGATGACGGTGCTGTCGCAACGGATGTCGCCGGAAGAGATGCGTGCTGTTGCAGACTATATCGCCGGCTTGCGCTAAAAGTGTCTCTTTAGCGCGACGCATGAGCATGAGATGAACGGAAGAGGGCGGCAGCGTCGAGCTGGCGCCCTTTTTTCCACGCGCGGGGCAGCTTTTCGCGCAGGATGAAAGTTGTAGAGTATGAGTACCACCGGAATTGAACTGAATACCCGCCGCCGCTGGCTGGCGGAGGCGGTCGAGCTGATCTCGTCGATGCGCTTCGCGATCAGCCTGCTCACCATCATCTCCATCGCCTCCGTCATTGGCACCGTGCTCAAGCAGAACGAGCCGATGCCCAATTACGTAAACCAGTTCGGGCCGTTCTGGTTCGAGATCTTCGACAAGCTCGGCCTGTACAACGTTTATTCGAGCTGGTGGTTCCTGGTCATCCTGGTGGTGCTGATCGTCTCGACCGCCCTGTGCGTGGTGCGTAACACGCCGAAGATGCTGCGCGATATGCGCAGCTGGCGCGAGAACGTGCGTGTCGATTCGCTGCGCAATTTCCATCACAAGGCCGACTGGCAGGCGCCGCTGTCGCGCGCCGAACTGGCCGAGCAGAGCGCGCTGCGCCTGCGCCACGCCGGCTATGCCACCAAGATCGTGGAAAAAGACCAGGCCCTGCTGGTATCGGCCAAGAAGGGCGCCGGCAACAAGTTCGGCTACATCTTCGCCCATACGTCGATCATCGTGATCCTGCTGGGCGGCATGCTGGATTCGGAACTGCCCGTGCGCTTCCAACAATGGTTCTTCGGCAAAACGCCGTTCACCGGCAGTGGCGTGATCGCCGAGATCCCGGCCGAGCACCGCCTGAGCATGCGCAACCCCAGTTTCCGCGGCAATACCGCGATCGCCGAGGGCCAGACCAGCCATACTGCGATCCTGAACCAGGCGTCCGGCGTGCTGGTGCAGGAATTGCCGTTCGGGATCGAGCTCAAGAAATTCCACATCGAGTTCTATTCGACCGGCATGCCCAAGCTGTTCGCCAGCGACGTCATCGTGCACGACCTGGAAAACGGCAACAAGTTCGAGTCCACGATCAAGGTCAACCACCCACTGATCTACAAGGGCATCGCCGTCTACCAGTCGAGCTTTGACGACGGCGGCAGCAAGCTCAGGCTGACCGGCTTCCCGATGACGGGCGCCAGCGCGGCCAGCTTCCCGATCGAAGGCGAAGTCAATGGCGCTACCGAGCTCAAGTTCGGCAAGGACACCTATGCGGTCGAGTGGTCGGGCTTCCGCCCCTTCAACGTCGAGAACATCGCGCAAGGCAACGACGCGCGCGCTGTCAGCAAGAACACCGGGTTCAACGCGCAATTGTCCGCCACCCTGGGCAAGGCTTCCGGCGCGGCGGCCGATCCGGACGCCAACAAGGATCTGAAAAACGTCGGCCCCAGCGTGCAATACAAGCTGCGCGACCATACGGGCCAGGCGCGCGAGTACATGAATTACATGCAGCCGCTGACCCTGGAAGGCGCGCAAGTCTACCTGGCCGGCGTGCGTTTGAACCCGTCCGAGAACTTCAGCTTCCTGCGCATCCCGTCCGACGAGCGCCACGGCGTGGGCGACTGGATGCGCCTGCGCGCGGCGCTGTCCGATCCGGCCGCGCGCCAGGAAGCGGCGGCCCGCTACGCCAGCCGTGCGCTGAGCGCGGAGCAGCAAAGCGGCGGCGCGCTGGCTGGCCAACTGAAGGATTCGGCCGCGCGCACGCTCGACATCTTCGCCGGCGCCGACGGCCGCGGCGGTTTCGTCGGCGTGGCCCGCTTCCTGGAACAGATCCCGCAGGCCGAGCAGGAAAAGGCGGCCGGCATCTTCATGAAGATGCTCAACGGCGCGCTGTGGGAACTGTGGCAGGTGGCGCGCGAGAAGAACGGCGACGCCCAGGCCAAGCCGACCGACGAAAGCGGCCGCTTCCTGCAACTGGCCACCAATGCGCTGTCGGACAGCTTCCTGTACGGCGCCCCGGTGTATTTGCAGTTGGACGATTTCACCGAAGTAAAGGCGTCGGTGCTGCAGATGACGCGTTCGCCGGGCAAGAATGTGGTCTACTTCGGCTGCCTGCTGCTCACGCTGGGCGTGTTCGCGATGTTCTATATTCGCGAGCGCCGCGTCTGGATCTGGGTGCGCGACGTAGATGGAGGGGCCGAGGCCCTGATGGCGATGAGCACCCAGCGCAAGACGCTCGATTTCGAGCGCGAATACGAAGAATTGTCGGTCAAGCTGCCGCAACCGGCGTAAGCTGGCGACGATCTGGAGAAAATGATGGAACTGTCCCAAACGAAAAACAGCGCCCCGGCGCGCTCGACCGAAAAATACCAGGAAAAGGTCGGCTACTTCCGCCGCCTGACCGCGACCGACTGGCTGTACGGCGTCGCGCTGGTCGCGGCGGCCCTGTACGCCCAGGTCCAGTACGGCCACTTCATGGACATCTATGAAGAAATCATCCTGATCTGTACCGCGCCGGTATTCGCGGCGCTGGGCTGGTACTGGAAGCCGATGCGCTGGCTGGTGCCGCTGGTCGGCGTGCTGTCGCTGG
>DDKG01000006.1 GCA_002339265.1 Massilia sp. UBA2604
ACTACCGGCTGCACCATGCGATTGCCTTTCCCAATACCAACTACGACGATATTGCCCCCGTATATCGCTACGGTAACAATGCGCGCCGCAGAAGCGTCTTTCGGGGCCGGGACTGGGACGACGTCCAGGACGATCTGCGCCAGGAATGGTCACGTGGCCATCTTGAAGGCAAGCCATGGTCCTGGGAAGAACTCGAGCCAGCCATGCGAAAAGGCTGGGACCATCAGGAAGCGTAAGGTCCAGCCGTCTGGCGACGCTGCGCACTGCGCGCGCATTGGCCTGGCCATGGCCGTGACGCCGTTCGCAGGAACCATCCGGGCAGCGGCGTCCTGGCGCGCGAATCCTGACAATGCGGGCGACTATCCGGTCACGCCCTGGCGCCGGACAGGGGCGGCGAGCCCCCCAGCACTCAGGTTGGTCAACGACGGCAGTTGCGCATTCGTGGCGGCCGCGCGCATGACCCTGGCAACCACGAGCGCACCAATCGAGTCTCTTCAATTTTTGGAGTTCGGTAGCGCTGAAGCATCCTGGGCGCGATTGGCGAGCAGCCACGTCGTTGCATCGGATGCGGGCATGGCAGACGAAAACAGGAAGCCCTGCAATGCACCGCAGTCGAGATCGTGCAAGAAGTACGCCTGCGCGCGCTCCTCGACGCCTTCGGCGATCACGTGGAGTTGGAGGTCGTTCGCCATTGCGATGATGGCTCTCGCCACGGCATTGGCAGCCGCGTCGGTGGGAACGCCCTGCAGGAAGCTGCGGTCCAGCTTGAGCGTCGCGACCGGGAGCGTTCTGAGATAGCTGAGCGACGAGTAACCGGTGCCAAAGTCGTCGAGCGAAAGCCTGAAGCCGGCCAGGACCAGTTGCTGTAATACCATACTGCTTTCGCTGTGCAGGACGATCGCATCACGCTCTGTCAGCTCGATGTCGATATCCCCCGCATTGATGTTGCTCAATGCCAGCGCGTTACTGATCGAGGCAAGGTAATGCTCATTGAGCAGTTCTTTGGCGCAGGTGTTGATGGATATCTTGAGATCGGTGAAACCCATGGCCCGCCAGCGCGTCAGCTGCTGGCAGGCCTCCTCGAATACCCAGGCGCCGATATCGAAGATCAGCCCGAGGTCACGCGCAAGATCGATCAGGTAGTCCGCCGTATAACCCGACAGTTCCGGACTGGTGAACCTGACCAGTGCTTCCATCGCCGTCGCCTGCCCGCTGTCGCATTTGATGATCGGCTGGTAAGCCAGCGCGAAACTCCGGTCGACAACGGCTTTGCGCAAGGCATCGCTGTCCAGATTGCGCTTGTGCGCTATCCGGTCCAGCTCGTCGGTAAAATGCTGGAAACCATTACGGCCGGCATGCTTCACCTTGTACAGCGCCAGGTCGGCCCGTTTCATCAGCACGTCGGGATCGGTGGCGCCGTGACCGGTGGACGCGATACCGATGCTTGCGCCGATCCGCACGACGCTGTCGCCTAGCTGGAATGGCTGCGCGATCGCCTCGACGATCTTGGCGGCGAGCACGCCGCCGGCGGAAGCGTCATGCCCCCCGGTTTGCAGTAGTCCGAATTCGTCGCCGCCAAGGCGTGCGATATAGTCGCTCTCGCGGCATGCGAGGCGCAGTCGCGCTGCCACCTGTTGCAGCAGACCGTCGCCTGCCGCATGACCGAGGGTGTCGTTGACTCTCTTGAATCGGTCGAGATCGATCATCATCAGATGCAATGATTGGCCTGACCGAGCGCACAGGGCGACCGCCTCCCGTATCCTGGCGTGGAACGCGGTGCGATTTGCCAGTCCCGTCAGTGCATCGGTGGTGCTGAGCGACGCGATCTTATCCTGGGCAAGTTTTCGCTCAGTAATGTCTCTCATGATCTTCAGATAACCGATGACCTCGTTGGCATTGCCAAGAATGGGCGTCATGATGCCGTCCGCCCAGAAGCGCTCGCCGCTCTTGCGCAGATGCCAGCGGTAATCTCCCGACTTGCCTGTGGCGGCCGCGGTCAGCATCTCCCGTGCTGCTTCGCCACTGGCGCGATCCTCCACGGTGAACATCCTGTATGGGTCGGCGCCGACCATTTCCTGCTCCGAAAATCCCAGGATGGCCACCGCGCCGGCACTCCAGCTGCTGACCAGTCCCCGCAGATCGATGGTGATGATCGCGAACTCTGTGGCACTGTCGTAGACATGCCTCAACAGGGTGGATGGCGCTATGGTGGTTCGCATAATGTGGCTTCAGAAATATCGTTAATGAGCCGTGCACGCCAGCGCATTGTCCGACACAGCGTGCCAGGGTGTGGCAGACCACCGGATTGACTGCGACCGGTGTGGCATGGTGGTCGGGTCATGCATGTCGCGTCTCCGGGTCGCTGAAAGCCTGGTGGGCCCAGTCGACAGGTTCAGGCCCGCCGCGAGGGGTGCATTACGCGAGATGTCCTTTGCATGCTAGCACGCGGATCCAACAGACCGACGAAGTATTCATACCGTGCGCATGGCTTGCGAAACGGCGCCCGAGACCTCACGATCGATGCTTCGCGCGCAGGATGACGTGGCGCGAGCACACGGCCAGGCGCTACCAGGCCACCTCGCCGGCGTCGCGCGCTCCTCGGGCACGGCGCTTGGCAAAAATCCGGGTTGTGCATTCCTGAGATATATCTTGCGAGCTCGTAGTGCGCAGGCAGGAGGCAAGGTAAGATCGTTGATTGACCTGCCGAAAGTCGTCCCATGCGAGCCCTCGTCCTGCTGGTCGAAGAAGACCGCCATACTTGCCGAACGATTTGCGATATGCTCGAAGCGTTGGGCTATCGCGCCCTCGGTGTCAACTCGTTCGAGCGTGCGGTCAGGGTGATGAGCGGCATTGGTTTCGATGCGCTTATTATTGCTGCACACTCCCCGACAAGCCATGAACTGAGCCATGCTGCGACAGCGAAGACCATGCAGCCGAACATCAAGGTCATTCTGGTTTCTCCTGAATCCCTCCCCCAGGAGCTGTCTGCGTCAGTAGACGCCCTCATCGTCAAGCCATTCCTGGTCAAATCGCTCGGCGACGCACTGATCGCCGTGTTGCAGAAGCTGCATTAGCCATGGAACCCGGCCCCGATGTCCGTCGGGACACGCACTGCCAGATGCTCGTCGACGTTGGAATCGTCCTTGCCCGCGCACATGGCCTCGACTACGCCCGCGCCTTCCTGGACGAGATGCACGTTCCGCAGAATGTCATTTCGCGCGTCCTATCGGGAAGTTCGCGCCGGATGATGCACCTTTCGCCGCCAACTGCCAATGCATGAGAGGACTCACCGTCAAGCAATGGCGCAGACGGCCAGCCGGCATGCAGTTGACCTGAGCGTCGACGGGTTTGCAAGCCCTCTCACTGGACCAGCGGCGTGCTGCCCGCGGCGCTAGCGCTCCCTGGCGACCTGCAGCGTGTAACTGGCGGTGGCGCCACGCCGGGCGGCGCTGCGCATCAGGTAGACCGTGAGCGTGTAGTCGCCGGCCTCCGGCAGGCGGCCCTTGAAGCTGTTGCCCGCCATCGAGCCGACGTGCAGCGCCTCGTCCTTGCCGGCCTGGCTGATATTGACGTAGGCCGAAGTATTGCCGGTCTTGAGCGCGACCGCATACTCGCCCGGCGCCGGCACGCGCAGCACGTAGCGCACCGTCTGCCCGCCCTTGATCTTGCCCTTCAGGCTGGTACTACCGGAGGCCGGCAGCACCACGTCTTCGGTGCGCATGTCGGAGGCTGCCTGCGCCGGCGCCAGGTTGATCAAGAGCCCCAGCATCGAGGCAAGTGCCAGCTTCATCATCGGATTGTCCTTTCGGGTCGGCCGCACGGCCGGGACGCCGCACGCGCGCAGTGCGCGCCGAGGATAGCATGGCCACCGGCGGCGCGGCGCCTGCCCACCATCGCGATCGGCGTCATCGATATTGAACGGCGACGGCGCCTTTTGGTATGCTGGCGCTACCCAGGACACAGGAGTTCGGCTTGAAATCAACCAGATGGGCTTGCTGGCTGCTATGCGCGTCGGCGCTGGCCTTGCCACCCGCCACCCAGGCGCAGGGCGCCAGGGTCTCGTCCCCGGTCGAACTGGCGCGCCAGGCCGACCGGCTCAAGCCCGGCGACTGGGTATGGGCGCCGCGCATCGCGCCGCAAGGCCCGATGCTGGTGTTCGTCGACCTGTCGCGGCAACTGGCCACCGTCTACCGCAACGGGGTCCGGATCGGGGTGAGCACCGTGTCGACCGGCAAGCCGGGGCACGAGACGCCGACCGGTGTCTTCACCATCCTGCAGAAAGACGCCAGGCATCGCTCGAGCCTGTACCACGGCGCGCCGATGCCCTACCAGCAGCGCCTGACCTGGGACGGCGTCGCCCTGCATGCGGGCGGCCTGCCCGGGTATCCCGAAAGCCACGGCTGCGTGCACCTGCCGTATGCCTTCGCCCGGCTGCTGTTCGAGGCCACCGGACGGGCCACCACGGTGGTCATCGCGGGCGATGCGTCGCATCCGGTCGCGACCGGGCGCGGCGAGGTGCTGGCGCCGTCGGGCGCCGCCGTCCCGGAAGGCGCTTTCTGGGCCCCGGAGCGCTCGGCCGTGGGGCCGGTGACGATCGTCATCTCGCGCAGCGACGGCGCGCTGTCGGTGCTGCGCAACGGAATCGAGATCGGGCGCACGTCGGCGCAGGTGAACGGCGCCGTGGACGGCGACGACAGCACCCATGTGCTGACCCTGGCAACGGGCGAGGATGGCAAGCCGGCCTGGATCTTCGCCGGCGTCGCCGGCCACGCGGACGAGGAAGGCAGGATAGTGGATGAAGCCACGCGCAACCGTATCCACCTGCCGCAGGAGTTCTACGACAAGGTGGCCGCCATTCTCGCGCCCGGCACGACCCTGCTGGTGACCGCCGCCCCGCTGAGCGCCGGGACGCCAGGCGCCAGCCTGACCGTGCTCAGCGGGGCGCACTGACGCCCGCTACGGTACGCTGCCTCAGAAGCACCGGTGTCCGCTGTCCTGCTCGCAACGGCCGTTGAAACTGAGGATGCCGTCCAGCGTGATCACCCCGCTGCGGCGATCGATGCGGATGTTCGGCTGGTTCATGTCTCCGGTTCGCCGACAGGATCGCACAGACCGATCGTCCCGACATCGGCTACGCCATGATCCTCCCCTCCATGACGGTGCTGAAGCTCCTGCTCGTCCAGGTGGTCGGGGTATGGGCAGCCTGAACCGCCGCGACTGTCAGCGCGAGGCTGTCAATGCACGGTCTGAGCGCAGAAGGAACTGACGGTCGATTCGCGTGGCTATATTTTGCATATATTCGTTCGGCGCCTGTCAATGCGCATGGACCGGTCGCCGCGCACAGCGAGTATGAACGTAAGCGATGTTGCAATCAGGAAGTCATTTGCTCTTGACGCTCGTGCCTGTTTTGCGCTGGCATTGTCATAAACAGTCCTGGCATGTACGCTGCTCCCATGAACACGACCGACCTCCCTGCCTCGACCAGAGGCCCGCTTGATCACAACGTTCGTGGCCAAATCGTCGATGCAGCCACCGCGCATTTCCGCTTGTATGGCTACGAGAAGACCACCGTATCCGACCTTGCCAGGGCTATCGGCTTTTCCAAGGCGTACATCTACAAATTCTTCGATTCCAAGCGTGCAATCGGAGAACGTATTTGCGCAAGTTGCCTGGACGAGATCGTCTCGAACGTCCGCGTCGCGCTCGACGACGCGACCGGCGCCCCCGACAAGTTGCGCAGCATGTTCAGCGTCGCAATCGCATCGAGCCTGCGCCTGTTCTTCGAGGATCGCAAGCTGTTCGACCTTGCGGCATCGGCCGCCATCGAGCACTGGGACGCGGTGCAAGCCTATGAGCAGCGCCTTCTCGACATGCTGCGCGAGATCGTGCTGCTCGGCCGTGAGGCTGGAGACTTCGAATCCGACACCGACCTCGACCAGACCGTGGCCGATATCAAGCTGATCCTGCACCCCTATCTGCATCCCTTGCTTCTGCAACACCGGCTCGACCACGCTGCGGATGCCGGTTCGGGGCTGGCGGAACTCATCTTGCGCAGCCTGAAACGGTAACACCAAGCAACGGTGTTGTGACCATTGACTAATTTGGTCACCAGATACAAAATGCGATCCTGTCTATTGCTCCTGGATCGCCATGAACGCTTGCCTGTTCTGGATCGTCGGTATTGCCCTGATCGCCTCGTGGAATTTCAGCTATTCGACCACGAAAGCGGAAAATTGCAATCCTGTGGAAATGGCTTATTCGAGACCATTCAACTTCCCACGTAGGCAGGATTGAATTACGCATACTCACAGATCGGCACTGGAGACTACTGCATACTTGAGCACGGAGACTGTTGCTTGGGTTGACCTGCATGACGCCACTCAATCCGCAGCATCATGCGCGCCGCGTCCTAAGGCGACGAATCCTACATGGCGTGTCTGAGTAAACCGGCACCGCAACACATGCTCGCGCAGCGCTATCAAACGTTAGGCACCGAATTCGAGCACGACTAGCTTGACAGCTAGGTGACTTGGCAGCGGAATGCGGCTTCGAACGCCCGTCCGAACTGCAGGAAGAGATTTTGTGGATCTGCGAAGCGGCGCATGTGTCGGCGATCTGGCCACGCAGGTACTCGATACGCTGGCGCGCACGGGACGACCATCGCGCGCCGAGATCACCGACGCGGCGATGAGCGATCGTGCCGAATGTGTGATGCTCAATAAGGGTCGCATGTGCTCGAGGCGCTGAGGACGCTGGACGACATCCTGCGCCGGATGCAGGCACATCACAGCAAGAAGCAGCCGATGCTCAGGTAGCTCAATCTGGCACACCTCCTTGCGGATGATCTTCACTCGGCGCCGATCGAACTTCCCCCTCTTCACGCAGAGCGCAATAGTAGCGGGCAGCACCATTTGCGCATTGAGTAGATGACGTCAACGGAGGACCGCCCACGCGTCTTGCCATCATACCCACTTCAAATCATCTGCAGCGGCCTGCTAGGCCGTTCGTGACCCAAGAGACTGCCGCGCAACCTGTGTCCAATATAATTTGATGAAATTCGATTTATTAAAAACAAAACGGGCCTCAAATGAGGCCCGTCCGTTTAATATTTGGAGGCGAGGATCGGAGTCGAACCGACCTAGACGGCTTTGCAGGCCGCTGCATAACCGCTTTGCTACCTCGCCAGAGGATATAGTGCGCTTGATCGATGCGAACGGTTATGAAGCGCATCAACAAGGGAAGAAAGGTCTTCCTGAATTCTGGAGCGGGAGAAGAGTCTCGAACTCTCGACCTCAACCTTGGCAAGGTTGCGCTCTACCAACTGAGCTACTCCCGCTTAGGAGTGTTACTACCAATTTGCAAAACCTGGAGCGGGAGAAGAGTCTCGAACTCTCGACCTCAACCTTGGCAAGGTTGCGCTCTACCAACTGAGCTACTCCCGCATGGAGTCTTACAATGTACTACTTACTACATGTCGCCCAGTTCAGAAAACTGGAGCGGGAGAAG
>DDKG01000007.1 GCA_002339265.1 Massilia sp. UBA2604
TTCCAGCGCATTTTCGGAGCCAAGTGAGATGGCATTGCTTTCATTCCTCTTCCCCGAAAAAAAGAAGAGCGCGACAGCCGCCAAGGAACGCCTGCAGATCATCATCGCACGCGAACGGACCAACCGCGCCGGTCCGGATTTCCTGCCGGCCCTGCACCAGGAGCTGATCGCCGTGATTTCGAAGTACGTCAAGGTCAATCCTGACGACATCAAGGTCTCGCTCGACCGCCAGGGCAACCTGGAAGTGCTGGACGTGAACGTGGTGCTGCCGGATACCTGAGCGGCAGCCGCCCCTTCGCCCGACGATGCCCGCCACGTGCGGGCATCGTCTTTTGTGGCGGGCATTTTTTTAGATGAGACGATCGGGCAATTTTTAGTCAAATCCTGGCATTCAAAGTATCGATGGGGCTGCCTATACTGGGTTCATGGCTGCAACACATCAGGCAGCCAGCCAACCCAAACGACTATTTTGACAAGGAGCTCATCATGACCCGTCTCGCCTCCCACCCCGTCTCGGACGCCACCGGCGCCGCCGCCCAACTGTTCAGCGCCATCCAGGGCGCCGTCGGCAAGGTGCCGAACGCCTATCGCGACATCGGCAGCAACAGCCCGGTGGTCCTGGAAGCGGTGCTGGCCCTGGACGCCAGCCTCAAGAAAACCACGCTGTCGGCGCGCGACGTCGAAGTCATCAAGCTGGCGGTCAGCGCCGTCAACGGTTGCGACTACTGCGTGGCCGCCCACAGCCTGGTGGGCAAGATGGCCGGCCTGGCCCCCGATGCGCTGGCCGCCGTACGCCGCGGCGAGGCGACCGGCAATGCCCGCGAAGATGCGCTGGCAGACTTCGCGCGCCACCTGGTGACGACGCGCGGCACGGTGGACGCCAGCAGGGTCGAGGCGGTCAAGGCGGCCGGCGTGAGCGATGCCCAGATCGTCGACCTCACCCTGGCGATCACGGCGATTACGCTGACGAACCTGTTCAACCGGATCAACGATACGGTCGTGGATTTTCCGAAGGTCGCTTGAACGCGTGGAAGGCGGAGCCTTCCACCCTACCGTCCACGCGTTCGACGTCACATCACCAATACCGGCTCTTTCGCCGGCCCACTGACCGCCCCGCCATTGACCGGCGCGGCGGTCGTGTCGCCATCCTCCACCGGCTGCGGCGCCTCGCCCGCGGCCTCAGCGCGCTCCAGCTCCTGCACCACCTTCACGCAGGCTTCCACGTGTTGCGCCCCCATCCGCTTGAACAGCGTGTAGCCGATCGCCGCCGAAGCGATCTGGCCGGCCAGCGGCACCATCTTGGCCGTGGTCTTGACCGCCATGCGGCCGGCCACGACCCGGAACAGGCGCGCTACCGCGCCGCGCGTCACCAGTTTTCCGACCAGCATGCCGCCCACCGAGGCCGCCGCCTTATAGGCGATCACGCGCAGACGCGGGTGCAGGCGCTCGATCTGCTTCTGGGTCAGGCCGAATTCGGCATTGATCTGGTCGATCAGGGCGGCGAAACCCGTAATGTCGGCCAGCAGGTCGAGGCCAGGCACCGGCACCGCGGCCACCGCCGCCGACATGGCGGCGCGTTTCTTGACCAGGGCCAGGCACTGGGTACGGGTGGTCTCGATGGCGGCGCCGCTGACGGGTACGCGATCCTCGTTCACAGCTGTATTTTTGCGTGTAAACAACATAATTTCCCCCTCTACATTATCTGAATGACATATAAAATTCAGTCTACGCCTGTAGGGGAATTTATTGCGTGGTCCCTTTAACACAACAGTCTCATAGTACAAATGTCACCTTTTGGTGTCTGAGCGAAGTTTATCAGTAGCATCGTTTTGTGAAAGTCTGATATATTTGGTTTAACTTTGTAGGAATCTTCCTACATAGGCAACCACACAACATTTCGCCCGTCATGAAGATTGCCGTACTGGAGCAAGACCGCCCCCAAGCTGACCTGATTTGCCAGGTCCTCAGCGCTGCTGGCCACAGCTGCCAATCGTACGACAGCGCCAGGGAATTACTGGGTCAGTTACGCAAGGACAGCGCCGACATGCTCGTGATGGACTGGAACGTCCCCGACATGGAAGGCGGCGAAGTGCTGCGCCGCGCCAAGGAAAAGCTGGCCACGACGGCGCCGACCATGTTCCTGGTCGGGAACAACGCCGAAGACGACATCATTGCCGGCGTCACCGCAGGCGCCGACGATTACCTGGTCAAGCCGCTGCGCCGCGGCGAGCTGGTGGCGCGCGTCTCGGCCCTGCTGCGCCGCGCCTATCCGTCGCAGAACAGCGCCGAACAGCTGCAGTTCGGTCCGTACACCTTCGAGACCCGTCCGGGACGGCTGCTCAAGGACGGTTCGGTGATCGACGTGACCCAGAAGGAATTCTCGCTGGCGCTGCTGTTCTTCCGCAACATCGGCCGCCCGCTGTCGCGCGCCTATATCCATGAATCGGTGTGGGTTCGCGAAAACGACGTGCCGTCGCGCACCATGGATACCCACGTTTCGCGCGTACGCAACAAACTCCATCTGCGGCCAGAGAACGGCTTCCGCCTTGTGCCGGTCTACAGCTATGGCTATCGGCTGGAAAAGCTCGGCGCCTGAAACCCTGACAGCAAGAGGGTATAATGGCCGCAGTCCATTGACCCTCGCCCTCCCCCCGAAATGCAACTGCTTGCCGTCGGCCTGAACCACACCACAGCACCGGTCTCGCTGCGCGAGCAGCTGGCGCTCGCGCCTGACCAGATCGGTACGGCGGTGCAGTCGGCGCGCAGCTGGTTCGCGCGCCAGGGCGCCGGCACTGCCGGCGCGCTCGGCGGCGAAGAGGCGGCGATCCTGTCGACCTGCAACCGCACCGAGATGTACGCGGCCAGCAGCCTGCCCGATCCTCTGGGTGCATCGGCCCAGTTCCTGGCGCATTATCACGCCCTGAACTACGCCGAGCTGCGCCCCCACCTCTACCTGCTGCCGCAGGACGACGCCGTGCGCCACGCCTTCCGCGTCGCCTCGGGCCTCGATTCGATGGTGCTGGGCGAGCCGCAGATCCTGGGCCAGATGAAGGATGCGGTGCGCACGGCCGACGCGGCCGGCGGCCTGGGCACCTACCTGCACCAGATGTTCCAGCGCACCTTCGCGGTGGCGAAGGAAGTGCGCACTACCACCGAGATCGGCGCCCACAGCGTGTCGATGGCCGCCGCCGCGGTGCGCTTGGCGCACCGCATCTTCGACCGC
>DDKG01000005.1 GCA_002339265.1 Massilia sp. UBA2604
GACAGCACGTGCACGCTGCCCTGCGACTCCAGGAAGGTGATCAGGGCCGCGAAGTTATTGGTCTGGAAGGCGAAGCCGAACAGCGAGCCGGCCGCGCTGGCCGCGTTCGACAGCGAGAAGCCGGTGCTGGCCGACAGGCCCGATCCGTTGTTGATCGGGGCCGGCTGGCCGCCGTCGTACGGCAATGGCGCCAGGTTCGCGCCGGGCGAGATCATGCCGCCGGATACCCGGTTGGCGGTGCCGCCGCGGAACGAGGCGAACGAGGCCCAGTTGATGCCGCTCTGGTAGCTGTCACTCAGCTCCACCTCGAGGATCTTCGCTTCCAGGATCACCTGGCGGTCCACCGACAACTGGGTCGCCTTCAGGTAGGCGTCGACGTTGCGCAATTCGTCGGGCATGGCGCGGATCACCAGCACGCCGGACTGCGGGCTCACCACCACGCTGCGCCCGCCCTCGAGCGTGCCGACGATGGCGACGATCGATTCCTTCAGGTCTTTCCAGAAGTCGTTGTCGGAGCGGGTCTGGACGTCGGTGCTGTTCAGTTGCCGCTGGCCGTTCAGGTTGTTGCCATTCTGGCCGTTCTGGCCGTTCTGCCCATCCTGGTTGCCGAAGCCCTGCCCCATCCCGTTGTTGTTGCCGCCGTTGTTGTTGTTGCCGGCGTCCGCGACCGACGTCGAGGACACGCGCGTGTTCGACATCCCGCGCCGGCTGGCGGTCAGGTAGTTCACCTGGAACATCCGGGTCTGCATGGTCAGCGGGCGGATGCTGATGCGCGCGCCGTCGATCCGGTAGTCGTAGCCGTACATGTCGCGCACCGCTTCCAGCGTCTCGACCAGGGTCACATCCTTGAGGTTGGCGCTGATATTGCCGCTCACGTCCGGATGCACCAGCATGTTGTAGCGGGTGCCGGCCACGATCGAGCGGAAGAACTGCTGCGCCGGCACGTTGTTGAAGGCGACGTTAAAGCGCTCCTCGAGCGCCGGCCGCGCCTTCGGCAGCTGGCTGGCCAGGGTCGCGGCCGGCGGCAGCAATGCATTGGCCACCGCGTCGTCGACCGCCGGCCGCGGCGCCGGCTGGCTGTTGGCCTTGGCCATCTCCTGGGCGATGGCGTCATAGGTCGCGCTCGGCGGGGCGCTCTGGCAAGCGGCCAGCAGCAATGCGCAGGCAATCGGGACAAGCTTAATCATGGTGGCCTTCGGATTCATTTGCCGGCCCGCGTCATGCCCGGCAGCGGCGCATCCATGCGCAGCACCTGGCGTTCGCTGCCGCGCACCAGCACGACTTCGTCGGCGCTGACGCGCGCCACGCGGGCGCCCTTGAAGGTCTCGCCCAGGCGCACCGTCTCGCCGTCGATCACGGCCACGTGACGGCCGCCCGCATGGCGCGCGATCAGCACCGATTGCAGGCGCGGCCCCTCGGCGGCGACTGCGTCAGGCGCGATGCGGTCCATGCCCGCCGGTGGACGGGTCGGGTCGAGCAGCGCCTGCGCGCCGGCGGGTTGGGCCAGCGCCAGGCAGGCCAGCGCGGTCAGGAACAGGTTTTTCACAGCTTCATCCATTGTCGGTCCAGGCTCAGGGTATGCAGGGTGAGCGTCAGGCGCGCGGCGGGATACTCCTCCACGTCGAGCTGGGCACGGCCCCAGAACATCCGGGTCGGCATCGCATCGAGTGCGCTCATGTAGTCGACCATGTCGAGATAGTTGCCGCGCACCGTGACTTCGATGCCGTGGCGGTACAGCAAGGGAGCGGCGGACGGCGATGCGGCTGGTGTCGGCGCCCCCTTCTCCGCCAGGGCTTCGGCCGGCAGGGTGCGCATCGACACCAGCTTCAGGCGCCCGTTGGCGCGCAGGATGCCGTCGACCAGTGGGCCCATGCGCTCGGGCGGCACCAGTCCGTGCTCGATGGCCAGCAGCTGGTCGCCGAGCTGGCCCATCTCCTGGCGCAGCGCATTCAGGCGCGCATGCGCCGCCGCGTCGGGATCGAGCTGGAAGGCTTGCACGCGGGCGGCGATGGCCTGGTCGATGGCCGCCGTCTCGGTGCGCTGCTGCGCGATCTGGCTGCGCAGCGCTTCCTGCGACGCTTCCATCGGCGCCAGCACCAGCGCATGGCCGGCGAAGGCCAGCAATGCGCACGCCGCCAGGCATACCAGGGCGCGTTCGCGCAGCGACAGCGCGTCGATGCGTGCGCGCAGTGTCAGGATGCGGTCTTTCATTTGCCTGCCTCCTCGGGAACCGATTGCAGGCTGAATTCGATGTAGGGCGCCGGGCGGGTCGCCGGCTTGCCCTCGGCATCCGGCGCCGCGAGCGGCGCGGCCTCGCCGATCTGCAGGCTGGCGAAGGATTTACCCTGCATCAGCGGTTCGTGGGTCAGGCGGTTCAGGTAGCCCGGCACCATGGCCGGATCCACCGCGCGGCCCTTGATGCCGATCTGCGCGCCGCCGGCGCCGACCGTCACGCCGGTCAGCCACAAGCCTTGCACGCCCTGGCGCGCCAGCGCCTTGAAGTAGCCGGCAAAACCGCTGGTGTCACCCAGTTCGCCGCGCGTCAGCGCGCCGGAGATATGGCGCATCGCGGCCAGTTGCGCGTCGGCTTGCGCGATCTGTGCGTCCAGCGTCGCGTCCTTCTGGCGCGGGGTGAACTCGCGGTTGGCCGCTTCCAGGCGCGCCTGGCGTTTTTCGAGCTGGGCGGCGCCGCTGGCCGCCTGCTGCCGCAGTTCGGCGGTTTCCATCGTACCGGCCAGCGCGAGCAGCGCGATACCGGCGACCACGACGCCGAGCGCCAGCGCGATGCTGGCGCTCGACAGCACCTGCTTCTGCGGCTGGAAGGCCGGATTGAACAGGTTGATCTGCTGGCGTTGGACTTGCTGAGTCATGCGCCCTCGCCTTCGCGCAGCGCGGCGCCGATCGCCAGGAAAAAGCGCTGCTGCTGCGCCTTGTCGGCCAGCTCGGGCGTGCGCGACAGGTCGAACAGCGTGGACAGGTCGAGCGTCTCGACCGGCGTGTACAGGTTGCTCGACAGGTACTCATCAAGGCCGCTCACGGACGACGGTCCCAGCACCAGCTTGGCGATGCTGATGAAGGAATACTGGCGCTCGAAATGGTCGAGCGAGCGTTGCAGCTCGAGGGTGATCTTGTCGAAGGTCTGGTGCTTGCGCTCGTGGTCCGGCTCTAGCAGCTGGGCCAGGGTCACGTCGAAGCGGCGCGACAGGTACAACTCGCCGCGGTAGGACACGGTCAGCAGCCCGCCGTCGTCGCCGAACGAGAGCATGGCCACGCCGCGGCCTTCCGGCTCCAGCATGGCCGAGACGTTACGCTGGGCCATCTCGGGGATGTCGATCGCATGCAGGTCGACCTTCGCGTCGAGGAACAGCTTCTGGCGCGGCTGTATCACGGTGTTGCGCGCGGCGACGGTAAAGATCGATTGCTGCGCGCGCGAATTGGCGTCGAGCGGGATGTCGAGCACGTCGATGGTGGCCTCGGCGGCCGGGAAATCAAGGATGTCCTTCAGGCGCCAGCGGATGGCCGTCTTCATTTCCTCGCGCGGCACGTTCGGGGCTTCGACGTTGAGGATCTGGTATTCGCCGCCGGCGAGCAAGGCGACGACGTGGCGGGATGCCGCCTGGCCTTCGCGCGCGACTTTGTCGATCGTGTCGACACCACCCTGGCCGGGAACGAAAACAGCCAGCCGAAGGATGGGGCTGGCATTGGCGACGCGTTCGATGGCGGTAACGGCCACGCCGTCGCGCGCGATGGCGATACACAACCAGCCGTCCTTCTTTTTCGCTCTCTTCAACAAACGCATCCGCAAGGCCATATAACGTCTCTAATAAAACAGGCGCTGACTGGCAGCGCCTGTTTCCGGATTCACGCTCAGCTTATTCGCACTTGCTCACTGTGGCCTTGATGACCGGAACCGGCGAGCCGTCATTCGCCTCGGTGTAGGTCACTTTGCACGAGTCGGCCAGGCCTGCGGGGAGGTTCTTCGGCGTGACAGTGACGGTTTGTCCGTCCGGGGTAATCGAATAGTCATCCGTCGACAGACCAGCGGCGTTCGCGATCGTAGCGACGCTCGGGTAGCCGTTGACGATGGCGACGCTCACACCTTCGGTGACGATTGGCGTCGTACCGGTGAGCAGGTATTTGGCATGCATCATCGCGGATGCGGCGCTCAGTGCCCCCTTCGCGCCCTGGACCGACGCAGCGCGAGCGTCGCCGCTCAAATTCGCGAATTTCGGCAGCGCAGTCGCTGCCAAGATGCCCAGGATAACGATCACAACGATCAGTTCGATCAGGGTGAAACCACTCTGCATGTTCTTGTTGAAACCGGTTTTCATTCTTTTTTCTCCGTTACGATGATGGGGACGAGTGGCCGTCCTGCTTAACATTAGCTGCTGCCCAATTCTACCGTGAGAACACGCAACTTTGATGTCTTTGCGGCAAAACGATCGCCCAAAAGCAATGTTTCATTGATGAAATTTTAATTTTGATCAAGCCCATGCGTTCTTTTTGCAACAGCACACGCTGACAGTGCCTATTTCGGGTGCAACGCCGCCTGCCCCAAATCCCACATCGGCATGAAGATCCCCAGCGCCAGCACCAGCACCATCACACCCAGGAAGGTGATCAGGATCGGTTCGATCTGGCTCGACAAGGTCTTGAGTTCGTAATCGACTTCGCGCTCGTACATCTGCGCGATCTCGTCCATCAGGTCGTCGATCGACCCGGTCTCTTCCCCCACAGCGACCATCTGCAGCACGATCGGCGTGAACACGTTCGCCGCGGTCGACGTCCGCAAAATGCTTTCGCCGCGCTCGACGCCGTCGCGCATCTGCTCGATGCGTGAGCTCAGGTAAGCGTTGTCGGCCGTCTGCGAGACGACGCTCAGCGCATGCACGATCGGCACCCCACTGCGCATCGACAGCGCGAAGCTGCGCGCGAAGCGCGCCATGGTGGCCTTGTGGATGATCTTGCCGGCGATCGGCAGGCGCAGCTTGTAGCGGTCCCAGTCCAGCCGGCCCTTTGCGGTCCGGGTCCAGGCGCGAAACCCGAACCAGGCCAGCGCCCCAGCGCCCGCGATGGCCGGCCACCACTTGACCGTGAAGCCGGAGGTGGCCAGCAGGATGCGCGTCATCAGCGGCAGTTCGGAGCCGAAGGACTTGAACACCGACGCGAACTGCGGGATGACGACGATGTTGACCACCACCATGGCGATGACCATTGCGACCACGACGAAGCTCGGATAACGCAGCGCCGTCTTGACCCGCTCGCGCATGTCGCGGTCGAACTCCAGGTGATCAAACAGGCGCAGGAACACTTCTTCGAGCCGTCCCGTCATTTCACCCACCTTCACCATCGACAGGTAGAACGGCGAAAAGCAGCGCGGGTGGCGCATCATGGCGGCGGACAGCTCCCTGCCCGCATCGAGCGACTCGCGCAAATCCTTGATCACGCGGCCGAACGCCGGATTGATCGCCGACTCCTGCAGCCCGGCCAGGCCGCGCATGATCGGCACGCCCGACTTGAGCAGGGTGTAGATCTGGCGGCTGAACAGCTGCACGTCCATCGACGTGACCTTCTTCTCGAACAGGCGCTCGCGCCAGCCAAGATCAGTGCCGCCCGCGCGCTTGTGCGTGACGCTGATCTCGAGCGGCGTGACGCCGCTGCCGAACAGCTGGTCGGCCACGGCGCCGCTGTCCGCGCCCTCGAGCACGCCCTGCACAGGCTCGCCGCGTCCATTGCGACCTTTATAGGCGAAATATGGCATGGGCTAGCCGATCAATCGTCCAACTGGTTACTGACCCGCATCGCCTCGGCGATCGTCGAGCGGCCTTGGACAGCCAGGCTCACCGCATGGCGGCGCAAGGTCTGGCCGCGCATCTCGGTGTGGGCGACCTTCAGGAAGTGGCCGGGGTCCGGATGGTTCACGGCGTCGGTGACCGCACGCGTCATCTCCAGCAATTCATAGACGCCGGTGCGGCCCCGGTAACCGGTGCCGTTGCAGTGCGAGCAGCCCTTGCCGTGATAGAAGCGCGTGGTGGCGGCATGCTCGCCCAGTTCGGCGCGCAGCCAGTCGATCTCGTTGGCGGCCGGCTGGTAGTCGACCGTGCAGCTCTCGCAGATCACGCGCACCAGGCGCTGGGCCAGCACCGCCTGCAGCGAGCCGCTCACCATATAGCGCGGCACGCCCATGTCCATCAGGCGCAAGGGCGTCGAAGCCGCGTCGTTGGTGTGCAGGGTCGACAGCACCAGGTGGCCCGTCATCGCGGCGCGCAGGCCGATGGCGGCGGTTTCCTGGTCGCGCATCTCGCCGACGAGCACGATGTCCGGATCTTGCCGCAGCGCCGAGCGCAGCACGCGCGCGAACGACAGCTCGATCTTGTCGTTGACCTGCACCTGGTTGATGCCCGACAGGCGGTACTCCACCGGGTCCTCCACCGTGATGAGCTTCTTCTCGACTGAGTTCAGTTCCGACAGGGCGCTGTACAGAGTGGTGGTCTTGCCGCTGCCGGTCGGCCCGGTCACCAGCACGAGGCCATTCGGACGGGCGACGATGGAACGAAAACGCTCGACCAGGCGCGCCGGCATGCCGATCGCGTCGAGCCGCAGGTTGGCGCTGACCTGGTTCAGCAAACGCATGACGACCGATTCGCCGTACTGGGTCGGCATGGTCGAGATACGCACGTCGATGCGCTGATTGCGCACCTTGACCGCGAAGCGGCCGTCCTGCGGCAGGCGTTTCTCGGAGATGTCGAGATCCGCCATCAGCTTGAGGCGCAGCGCCAGGGGCGTTGCGACCTTGAGGTCGGCCTCGGTCTGCAGGTGCAGCACGCCGTCGATGCGGAAGCGGATCTGCAACCGCCCTTCCTGCGGCTCGATGTGGATGTCGGAGGCGCGCACCTGGGCCGCGTCGTCGAACACCGACTGCAGCAGCTTGACGATCGGCGCTTCCTCGAGCCCCGGGTTGGCGGCCAGCGCGCCGAAGTCGATCGAGGCGTCGCCCAGGTCGGCCTCGACCTCGCGCGCCAGGCCGGTGATCTCGCCGGTGCGGCGGTAGATGCGGTCGATCGCAGCCAGCACCTCGGTCTCGTTGACCACCGCCAGCTCGACGCCCTTCTTGATCAGGCGCGCGATCTCGTCATAGGCGAACAGGTCGGTCGGGTCGGACACGCCGACCAGCATCGTTTCCTTGCGGTCTTCCAGCACCAGCGCGCGGAAGCGCCGCGCCGCGGTCTCGGGCAGCAGGCGCACCAGCTCGGCGTTGATGTTGTAGAACTTGAGGTTCAGGTAAGGGATGTCGAGCTGGCGCGCCAGCGCGCCCGAAATCTGGTCTTCGGTGACGAAGCCGCTTTCGACGAATACCCGGCCGAGCTT
This sequence comes from Massilia sp. UBA2604, assembly GCA_002339265.1. Lineage (GTDB taxonomy): Bacteria > Pseudomonadota > Gammaproteobacteria > Burkholderiales > Burkholderiaceae_D > Telluria. The sequence continues at coordinate 7,369 of DDKG01000005.1, forward strand.
GCGGCCGGTGCGCTTCTGGTCGGCGAGTGCCTGCTGCAGTTGTTCTTCGCTTAACAGCTTCTGCTGCATCAGTACTTCGCCGAGGCGGACTTTCTCTGGCCTTGCCATACCATCCCTTGAGTTAATTCCTGCAAGATAGATTTTAATGCCTGAGGGAACAATAGTGACTATCGGCATCATCCCGGCTTGCGATTCTGTCTCGGTTTCGCCTCGTTACCGACGCTTTCCGGTGGCGAAGCGCCATCTACCGGTTATCGAATCGCGTTCCACAAGAACAATGTGGCCGATCTGCCATGTTGCAGGGTGAAGACGATGCGCGGCGGCAATCAAATCAGTCGCTATGCGGTATGGATGGGGCCAGCTAACATGACGCCTTGCGTCCATCACCGCGTTGAAACCAGGAGTCATCTTTGCCGTTTGCCCGTCTTTCGCTGCCCTCGATCCGCGCCAAGCTGTACATCCTGGTGCTGGCATGCGCGCTGCCGATCCTGATCGGCTACATCGCCCTGGCGCGCGATGCCGCCCTGCGCGAACGCGACCATGTCGCGCGTGACGCGCGGACCGTGGCTGAGGTGCTGGCGGCGGCGGTCGACCGCGACATCGAAAGCGGCGAGACCGCGGCCCGGGTGCTGGCCAATACGGCGATGATGGCCAGGGGCGACATGGTCGCCATCCACGAGGTCGCGAAGAGCCTGCTGCGGCCCGACTTCCCGGCCCAGGCATTCGTATTGAGCCTGCCGAACGGCATGCCATTGATTAATACCCGTTATCCGATCGGCGCGCGCTTGCCGCGCGCCGGCAACGAGGACGATATCCGGCAGGCTGCCATGAGCGGCAACACCGTGGCCACGGGCCTGCATCGCCTCGATGACGGAGGCCAATATGCGCTGTCGGTGGAAGTGCCGATCTGGTACGAGGGCGAGGTGCGCTTCGTGCTGTCGGTGCACCTGCGTCCGCGCCGCATGGCCGAACTGCTCGACAGCCAGCACCTGCCGCAGGGCTGGATCGCCGCGATCCATGACCGGCGCCTGCTGACCGTCTCGCGCAGCGCCGACGGCAGCCAGCACCTGGGCGTGCCGATGGACGCGGCCCTGGCCACTGCCGTCACGCAGGGCGGCGCCGGCATCGTCAAGTTGCCTCAGGCAGGCGCCGCGCCGGGCTTCGCGGCCTTCGCGCGCTCGCCCGAGCACGGCTGGGTGGTGACGATCCGCTATCCGCACAACGCGGCCGGCGAACTGCTCGGGCAGTCGATGGCCAAGACGGTGGCCGCGATCGCGGGCCTGCTGGCGATCAGCCTGGCCCTGGCCTGGGCCCTGGGTGGCTCGATCGCGCGCGCCGTGCAAGGCCTGGCCGGCCCGGCCGAGCAGCTGGGCCGGGGCGAGCCGCTGGTCGTGCCGCCTTCGGATATCCGCGAAGTGGAGATCGTGGCGCACGCGCTGCGCCGGGTCGATGCCGAGCTGCAGGAACACCGGCGCGGCCTCGAGACGCTGGTGGCCGAGCGCACCCAGGAACTGGAACGCTCCAAGGCGCAGCTGGAAACGGTGTACGCCTCGATCCCCGTTGGCCTGTGCTTCATGGACACCGAGCTGCGCGTAGTGATGGTCAACGACTATCTGGCCGACATCAACGGCCGCGCCGCGCGCGACCACGCCGGCCGCACCCTGCCCGAACTGCTGGGCCCCATCGGCGAGGAATTCGAAGCGAACTACCAGCGCGTGATCGCCAGCGGCCGGCCGCTGGTCGAGATCGAGGCCACCGGCGACGCGCCATCGACCCCGGGTGTCACGCGTCACTGGATCTCGAGTTACTTCCCGGTATATGGGCCGGACCACCGGCTGATGGGCGTGAACGCGGTGGTGCTCGACGTCACCGAGCGCAAGCGCCAGCAACAGCGCGAGCGCGACCACCAGGAGATGTTCCGCGCCCTGTTCGAGGCCGCCGGCGACGCCCACCTGTTGCTGGCCTATGGCGCCGGCTTCGTCAGCGCCAACCAGGCCGCGGCCGACCTGTTCGGCTTCAGCAACCCGGCCGCGCTGCTCGAAGAATCGCCGGCCAGCCTGTCGCCGCTGCTGCAGCCCGATGGCCGTCCGAGCAACGAACTGGCGATCGAGCACATGCGCCGCACACTGGACGAGGGCCGCTTCTCCTTCGAGTGGCTGCACCTGCGCGCCGACGGCAGCGCCTTCCACGCCGACGTGCTGCTGACCCGCGTCGACATCGGCGGCGTCGGCATGATGCAGGCCACGATCCGCGACATCAGCACCCGGGTCGCGGCCGAGGCGGCGCTGCGCGCGACCGGCGTCCAGCTCGAAGCGGCGCTGCGGCTGGCCGAACAGGCCAGCCGCGCCAAGAGCGAATTCCTGGCCAATATGAGCCACGAGCTGCGCACGCCGATGAACGCCATCGTCGGCCTGGCGCGCCTGCTCGAAGAGGGCCAGCTCGGCCAGCGCGAACGCGGCTACGTGGCGCGCATGCGCACCGCGGCCCGCTCGCTGCTAGGCATGCTGAGCGACCTGCTCGACTTTTCGCGCATCGAGGCCGGCCAGCTGACGCTCGAGCGCATCCCGCTGCGCATCGACGACATCCTGGCCAGCATCGCGGTGCTGAACGGACCGGGCGCCTGGGCCAAGGGCGTGGAACTGGCGTTCGCGGCGGATCCGCGCCTGCCGCCCGTGCTGCGCGGCGATCCGGTGCGGCTCGAGCAGGTGCTATTGAACCTGGTCGGTAACGCCGTCAAGTTCACCGACAGGGGCGAGATCGTGCTGTCGATCGCGCTGCTGGAACTCAGGGACGGCCAGGCGCGCCTGGCGTTCGAGGTGCGCGATACCGGCATCGGCATCGCGCCCGAAGTACAGGCCGGCATCTTCGAAGTGTTTTCGCAGGCCGACAGCTCGACCGTGCGCAAGTACGGCGGCGCCGGTCTGGGCCTGTCGATCGCGCGCCGCCTGGTGGAGCTGGCCGGCGGCGCCCTGACCCTCGAGAGCGCGCCCGGCGCCGGCGCGCGCTTCCGTTTCGCGCTGTCGTTCCCGGTGCTGGAAGAATCCGACGCCGGGCCGGCGCCTGACGACGACGCGCCCCGGGTACTGGTGGCCGACGACAACGCCAACGCCCGCGCCGCCCTGGCCGAGGCCTGCGCCGCCCTCGGCTGGCGGGTGGATACGGCGCCCGACGGCGGCGCCGCCCTCGATGCGCTGCGCGCTGCACGCTACGACTTCGCCTTCGTCGACAGCGCCATGCCCGGGCTGGACGGCCTGCCGCTGATCTCGGCCGTACGCGCGGCGGATCCGCACAGCCCACGCTTCTGCCTGCTGGCTCCCGATCCCGACACCGAACGCTACGCCGAACTGGCCGACGAGATGGGCGTGGCGGCCGTGCTGGGCAAGCCTTTTACACGCGCCAGCCTGCGCGCGGCCGTGGGCCGGCTGCTTGGCGGCGGCGCGGCGGTGCATCCCGCGCCGGCGAGCATGCCGCTGGCCGGCGCCCTGCGCGGCCTGCGCGTGCTGGTGGTCGAGGACAACCTGATCAACCAGGAAGTGGCCAGCTTCATCCTGGCCCACGCCGGCGCCACGCTCGACATCGCCGCCAACGGCCGCGCCGCCCTGAGCATGCTGCAGGAAGACGCCGCCTATGACGTGGTGCTGATGGACTTGCAGATGCCGGTGATGAACGGCTTCGAGGCGACGGCCGCCATCCGCGCCGCCGGACTGGACTTGCCGATCGTCGCCATGACCGCGAATGCGATGGACGAGGACCGCCAGCGCTCCCTCGACGCCGGCATGCAGGCCCACCTGGCCAAGCCGATCGACGTCGACGCGCTGGTGGCGACCCTGGCGCGGGTAACCGAGCGCACGCCCGGCGCCGTCCTCGAGCTGGCGCCTTCTATGTTGCCGGCGCCGCTGCCGCACTTGCCCGGCATCGACCTGAAAGCGACCCTGCCGCGTTTTGCCGGCGACATCGAACGCTTCCGCGAACTGTTCATCCGCTACGCCGACGGCCAGGCCCAGACCTTCGGCGAGCTGCGCGAGCACATCGAGGCCGGCGAACGGGGTCCCGCCGGCCAGCTGGCGCACCGGCTGCGCGGGGTGAGCGCCAATCTGGGCGCCACCGACGCCGCCGAGGCGGCCCATGCGCTCGAGCAGGCGCTGCGCGATGCCGACGACGGCACCGTGCGCCTGCGCCTGGCCGACCTGGCGCGCGCACTGGATGCGGTGGCCGCGACCGCGCGCGAGCTGGCGCCTCCTGTTGACCGCGACTCGGCCCCGGACCTACCCGCCATGGATGACGGCGCCACGCTGCACGATTCGCTGGCGCGCCTGCTCCACTTACTGGAGAATAACAATATGAGGGCGATCGCCGCCGAGGGCGCCTTGCGGCCGGCATTGGCGCTTGAAGCCGGTACACAGGCCGCGGCCGCGCTGGCCGACGCCGTCGCCACCCTGCGCTTCGACGAAGCGGCGCGCCAGGTGGCTGACCTCATGAAGCGAAAGGATACTGCGTGAGCTGGACCGAGATGGC
>DDKG01000298.1:0-7261 GCA_002339265.1 Massilia sp. UBA2604
GGCGGCAAGATGAGCGCCTACGGTCCGGGCTCGCGCTTCGGCGTCCTGCACGACACCTTCGGCATCAAGCCGGCGGTGGCCAAGCTCGACACCTCGAACCATGGCCAGGCGATCTCCTTCGAATTCATCCAGAAGACCAATCCCGACTGGCTGTTCGTGATCGACCGCGACGCCGCCATCGGCCGCGAAGGCACGGCCGCCGCCAAATTCCTGGACAATGAACTGGTGCGCCAGTCGAACGCCTGGAAGAACAAGCGCGTGGTCTACCTCGATGGCCTGAACTGGTACACCCTGGGCGGCGCCGGCATCACCGCGCTGCAGGAAAACGTCGACCAACTGTCGCGCGCACTGAACACCGCAGGACGCTGATCGCAATGGTAGTAAACAAGCCGCCGCATTGCGGCGGGGCGCGATGATGCGCCAAACCGGGGGCCACGCCGGCGCGCGTGCCCCCCGTCATATCTCGCACGCCTGGCTGGCGCTGCCGTTATCGTTGACGGCGGCGCTTGTTGCGTTGAGCGTGGCCATCGGCGCCGGCGATTTCAGCTTCGCCGGCCTGCTGGCGGGCACGCAGTCGGCCGACTGGCAGCTGCTGGTGGTCAGCCGCCTGCCGCGTACCCTGGCGCTGCTGCTGGCCGGGATGTCCCTCGCCGTTGCTGGCCTCATCATGCAGATGCTGGTGCGGAACCGCTTTGTCGAGCCGTCCACCGCCGGCACCATCGAGGCGGCCACGCTCGGCGTGCTGGTGCTGGCGCTGCTGGCGCCTGACACCCCAGTGTTCGGCAAGATGCTGGTGGCGGCCGGCTTCGCAATGGCCGGCACCTTCCTGTTCCTGGGCCTGTTGAGACGAATTCCGATGCGGTCCCCCTACCTGGTGCCGCTGGTCGGCCTGATCCTGGGCGGCGTGATCCAGGCGGTGACGACCTTCTTCGCCTTCCGCTACGACATGCTGCAGACCCTGCACGCGTGGACCGTCGGCGACTTTTCCGGCGTGCTGCGCGGCCGCTACGAGCTGCTGTGGCTCGGCGCCGTGCTGGCCTTCGCCGCCTGGGTCGCGGCCGACCGTTTCACGGTGGCCGGCATGGGCCAGCAGTTCACCACCAATCTTGGGTTGAACTACAAGAAGCTCACCTTCTACGGCTTGCTCATCGTGTCGGCGATTTCGGCGGTGGTGGTGGTCACGGCCGGCAGCATTCCCTTCCTGGGCCTGATCGTGCCGAACGTGGTCAGCATCCTGTTCGGCGACAATATGCGCCGCTCGGTGCCCTGGGTCGCGCTGCTTGGCGGCCTGTTCGTGCTGGCCTGCGACATCATCGGCCGCCTCGTGGTGTACCCGTACGAGATCCCGATCGGCACCGTGGTCGGCATCATCGGCGGCGCGCTGTTCCTGTTCCTGTTGCTGCGAGGTCGTTCACGTGACGCGTAGATTTTCCCCCACAGCGCGCCTGGCCCTGCTCGCAACCCTGGCGCTGTCCGTCGTCGCCGCCTTCATGCTGATCGGCGCGGGCGGCAACTGGGACTTCGTGCTGCCGTTCCGCGGCGCCAAGCTGGCGGCCATGCTGCTGGTGGCGTATGCGATCGCGGTGTCTTCGGTGCTGTTCCAGACCATCACCCACAACCGCATCCTGACGCCGTCGATCATGGGCTTCGACGCCCTGTACCTGCTGATCCAGGCCGTGATCATCTTCAGCCTCGGCATCGATCCATTGACTGAAACGGGCAACCCGAACCTGCGCTTCGCGATCGAGGTGGTGCTGATGACGGGCTTCGCCTGCCTCCTGTTTCGCGCGCTGTTCAACGGCGCGGCGCACAGCCTGCACCTGATGCTGCTGGCCGGTATCGTGTTCGGCCTGCTGTTCCGGAGTCTCTCGAGTTTCGTGATGCGCCTGATCGATCCCAACGAGTTCATGGTGCTGCAAGACCGCATGTTCGCCTCCTTCAATGCGATCCAGACCGGCCTGCTGTGGGTGGCGGCGCTGGCGATCGGCCTGGCCTCGCTGGCGGCCTGGCGCCTGCGCCACCAGTACGATGCCCTGATGCTGGGCCGCGAGATCGCGGTCAACCTCGGCATCGATTACCGGCGCACGGTGATGTTCACACTGGCCCTGATCGCGGTGATGGTGTCGGTGTCGACCGCCCTGGTCGGCCCGGTCACCTTCTTCGGCCTGTTGGTGAGCAACCTGGCCTACGCGACGGCCGGCTCGGGCAAGCACAGAGTCCTGCTGCCGATGGCCGTGCTGTGGGGCGTGGTGTTCCTGGTCGGCGGCCAGGTGCTGCTCGAGCGCGTGCTCGAACTGAACGCCACCGTCAGCGTCGTCATCGAGTTCGTCGGCGGCCTGCTGTTCCTGTTCCTGATCACCCGTAGAAAGTCCTAGATGATCGAGATTTCCAATATCAGCAAGCGTTATGCCGACACCGTGGTGGTCGACGACGTGACGCTCACCCTGCCGGCCGGCGGCGTCACCGCCATCATCGGCCCCAACGGGGCCGGCAAGTCGACCGTGCTGTCGATGATCAGCCGCCTGCTGCCGATGAGCGCGGGCCGGGTGCTGGTCGACGGCATCGACGTGGTCAAGGGCGATAGCAAGGAGCTTGCCAAACGCCTGGCCATCCTGCGCCAGGACAACCACCTGCCGATGCGCCTGACGGTGCGCGACCTGGTCGCCTTCGGCCGTTATCCGCACACCCAGGGCCGGCCGACGATCGAGGATGCGGCCCATGTCGAGCGCGCGCTCGGCTATCTCGGCCTGCAAGACCTGGCCAGCCGCTACCTCGACCAGCTGTCGGGCGGCCAGCGCCAGCGCGCCTTCGTGGCCATGGTGCTGTGCCAGGACACCGATTACGTGCTGCTCGACGAGCCGCTCAACAACCTCGACATGCGCCACGCGGTCGACATGATGCAACTGCTGCGCCGCGCCTCGCGCGAATTGGGCAAGACCGTGATCCTGGTCCTGCACGACATCAATTTTGCGTCGTGCTACGCCGACCGCATCGTCGCCATGCGCGGCGGGAAGGTGGCCTACCACGGCACGCCGCTCGAGCTGATCCAGCCCGAGGTGCTGCGCGAGCTGTACCAGCTCGACATCCGGGTGCACGAGGTCGATGGCCAGCGCATCTGCGTCTACTATTAAGGAGCGCAGGTGGAACGCTGGGTGGTATATGCCTTCTTGTCGATGCTGTTCGCGGGCGTCACCGCCGTCATCGCCAAGCCCGGCCTCACCGGTATCTCGGGCGACCTCGGGATGGCGGTGCGCACCTGCTTCGTGTTTGTATTCGTGCTGCTGTTCGCGGCGGCCGTGGTGCCGGCGCGCGAGCTGCAGGCGCTGACCCCGACCAATATCGCCTGGCTGGCCGGATCGGCGGTGGCCACCGCGCTGTCGTGGATTTTCTATTACAAGGCGATCAAGGAAGGGCAGGTGTCCACCGTCGCCCTGATCGACAAGGGCAGCGTGGTGATCGCGGTGCTGCTGGGCTGGCTGTTCCTGCAAGAGGCGCTGACCCCGGCCAAGCTGGCCGGCTGCGGGCTGATCGTCGTGGGCCTGCTCGTGATCGCGCGCGGATGAGCGAACGCCTTCTGCTACACTCGGCCGATCGTTTCCCTTGAAGACCGTGCCGCGTTGATCCAGACTGTTCCTTCCGCCCTCCCGCCCGTGCTGGCCGGCCCCATCCTGCGCCGGCTCGAACCGGGCCGCCTGGTGCTGTGGCTCGTCGGCAGCGATGCGCTCGACCTGACCCTGGAGCTGGCGCCGCAAGACGGCCCGGCGCGCCGCATGCAACTCGACGATGCGAGCCGGCGCGTGGTCCGCATCGGCCGCCATGCATATGTACACCTGATCGACGTCGCCCTGGATGCGCCGCTGCCCCAGGATGCGCTGATCGAGTACGACCTGCTCTTGAATGACGGCGCAGGCATCGCGCACTGGGCGCCGCACCTGCTGCACGAGGGTGCGAGCCGGCCCAGCTTTGTGCTGCGCAGCCGCATGGACAACATCCTCTACGGTTCCTGCCGCAAGCCGCACCATCGCTCGCGCGACGGCCTGGCCTGCGCCGACGCGCTGCTGGCCGGTCACGTCAAGGAGGCCGAGGCGCGGCCCGCCATGCTCATGCTGTGCGGCGACCAGGTGTATGCCGACGACGTCGCCGGCCCGATGCTGGCGGCCATCCACGCGCTCATCGAACGCCTGGGCCTGTACGGCGAATGTCTGGAGGGCGCCGTGGTGGACGACAGCGAAGCGCTGTATGCCCACCCGGCCGGTTATTACCGGCGCGAAGACCTGCTGCCCGCGTTCAAGTCCAACGACGACTTGCGCGACCGCTTCTTCGGCGGCTCCGAAAAGCCGATCTTCACCACCGCCAACGCCCACAACCATCTGGTGACGCTGGCCGAGGTGATGGCGATGTACCTGCTGGTATGGTCGCCGGCGCCGTGGCGCATCGTGGGCGAGCCGGCGATGCCGCCCTTGACGCCGAAGCACGCCCTTCGCTGGCAGCGCGAACGCGCGGCATTGCAAGGCTTCTGCGTCGAGCTGCCGCAGGCCGCGCGCCTGCTGGCCCATGTGCAGACCCTGATGATCTTCGACGACCATGACATCACCGACGACTGGAACCTGTCGGCCAAGTGGGAGAACACCGCCTACGAGCACCCGTTCTCGCGCCGCATCATCGGCAATGCGCTGGTGGCCTATATGCTGTGCCAGGGCTGGGGCAACCGGCCCGACGTGTTCGGCGAGGCGCTGGACGCGATGGTTCAGTTGAGCGCGACGCCGGACGCCAGCGGACGATTGGAGCCTGGTGCGCAGGATGCGCTTATCGACCGGCTGCTGGCGTTTCGCCAGTGGGACTACATGCTGCGCACCCAGCCCGCCATCATCGTGCTCGACACCCGCACCCGGCGCTGGCGCAACCGGCGCACCCCTGGCCATCCATCGGGCCTGATGGACTGGGAGTCGCTGACCGAGCTGCAGCACGAACTGCTGGACGAAACGGCGGCCGTGATCGTCTCGGCGGCGCCGATGTTCGGCGTCAAATTGATCGAGGTAGTGCAGCGCGTTGCCACCTTCGCCGGCCTGGCCCTGACGGTCGACGCCGAGAACTGGATGGCGCACCGTGGCGCGGCCAGCAGCATGCTCAATATTTTCCGCCACTCGCGCACGCCGGGCAATTACGTGATCCTGTCGGGCGACGTGCATTATTCCTTCGTCTACGACGTCGAGGTGCGCGAATCGGACCGGCCGCAGCACGTGTGGCAGATCACCAGCAGCGGCATCAAGAACGAATTCCCGCGCCGGCTGCTCGACTGGCTCGACCGCCTGAACCGCTGGCTGTATTCGCCGCGCTCGCCGCTGAACTGGTTCACCAAGCGGCGCGACCTGGCCTTGAACCCGCGCCTGCCCGACCAGCGCACCAGCGGCGAGCGCCTGTGGAACGGCGCCGGCATCGGCCAGGTATGGCTCGACGCCCACGGCCGTCCGAGCCGCATCGTGCAGCACAATGCCGATGGCCGGCCCTCTACCCAATTCCTGCTGCCGGACGATGCCGAAGCCGCCACGCCGGCAGCCGAGGAATCGCAGCGGGCCGCGTAGGCCGCGCCGCTTAGCCAGCCAGCGCGAGCGGCTGCCCGCGCGCCCAGCGGTTGGACGACAGCGAAAAGCTCAGCGCCCGTACCTGGTGATACCAGCCGGCCGGCACGTACAGCATGTCGCCGGGCTCCACGATGATCTCCACCAGCGCCGCCTGGCGCGCCAGCGGGAAGGCCTCGAAGTCGGGCGACTCGGGATCGAAGGGAGAGCCGAACAGCAGCGGATTGGCTTCGCGCGTATACAAAAAGGCGTCATGGTGTGGCGGCGCCAGGAAGATCCGCTTGGTCCCCCAGATCTGGGCAAAGATATTGTCGTCGTAGTCGCAGTGCAGCGGCGTCACCGTGCGCGCCGGGCCGATCCAGAAGCGGGGAGGCCCCATCTTGTCGAACCAGGTCGGCCAGTGGCACAGCCGGTTCAGTTCGCGCAGCGACAGGTTGCCGACGTAGGGCGGCAAGCCGGATGCCTTATCCGGCGGTGTCAGGTCGAGGTAGTCGCGCAGCAGCATGTCCTGCATCGCGCGGTCCGGCGCGAAGGCCGTATTGACGTAGTCGCCGACGCGGGCGCGCACCGGGAGATGGCCGAAGCGTTCGCGCAAGTCGTGCGGGGTGAGGTCGGCCAGCGGCCAGCGTTTGACGATGCTGGTCACGAGGAAGGGCATGCCGGCCGCCGCCCGCGCCCGAAAGCCGGCCGCATCGAGCCGGGCCAGGCGCGGCACGGCGCTAAATGAAGGGAGTTTCTGCGCGGCTTGCCGGATGGCGTCGCGCATGGCGGCGATCGAGGTCACGCCGCGTATCTGCGCCGCCTTGTCGGCGTCGGCCTGTTGTTTTGCCGCGGCCTCGTCCGCTGCCGGCAGGGCCTGGCGCGGCGGCAGGCGGTTGCCTGGAATGGTGTTGACTTCCATGTGATGTCGTACTGGACGCCCGAATGTGGCGAAACCACGTATGGTACTCGCAACGCGTATTTCATCCCGTCGCCAATTGATCAAAAGCAGCTTTTGCGGCGGATGGAACGGCTCTGTTAGTCAGCGCACGGTCTCTTAATGCTGGTCCATTGTATTTTTGGTATCGCGACGCAGTTGGTTCGATACTGCGCTCGTGACGAGGCCCTGGAAGGGCGTCGCCCCGAGATCGGGACGATCAGCCTGGGAGATTGGTGGAATATTTGTGCTGGTTCGAGCTCAGTGGAACAAGAAACTGATCTTGGGCATGAGCCGAAGTTGCCATTGATGTACCGCAGGCAGCTTTCGTTCCCGCGTCATGTATCGGACTGATTCAAGGAAGAATGTGGTGATAGTCGAATATCGGTCTACTCCGCGTTGGTCACACATTTTATGAGGGATACATCATGGATAATCAAAAGTCTAACGAAGGTAAAGGCATCGACGCCAACAAGTCCGGTTCGAACATCGGCAAGAGCCAGGATTCCAGCCTGAACAAAGGCACCACCGCTTCGTCGGGCAGCCAGCAAAGCGCGTCGTCGAACCTGAGCAGCACCAGCTCGTCGCCGTCGTCGTCGTCGAGCCAGCAGAGCGCTTCGTCGAACAGCAACCCGGGCAGCACCGGCTCGGCATCGTCGGGCTCGTCGATCGGTTTGCAGTCGTCCTCGTCGTCGAACATCAGCTCGGCCGCAGGCAGCACCGGCTCGCTGGGCAACAGCGGCCTGGGCGCATCGTCGTCGAGCCA
>DDKG01000298.1:7270-48797 GCA_002339265.1 Massilia sp. UBA2604
GGCATCAAGGCAGCGATCTCGTCGATCTCGCCAGACAAGGTGCACGCAGGCATCGACAAGGCAGCGCAAGCCGCCCAGCCTGTCGTCGACAACCTGGCTTCGCGCGCGCACGCCGGCGTCGACAAGGTCACCGGTCTGCTGAGCTCGGCTCAAGAGAAACTGGGTGGCAGCTCGACCCAGATGAGCGAGAAATGCTCGGAGCTGTCGGCCCAGGGCAAGGAATACGTCAAGAACAACCCGGGCAGCGCACTGCTGGCCGCGGTGGGCGTCGGCTTCATCCTGGCCAAGCTGCTGGGTGGCTCGAGCGACCGTCACGAGTATCGCAACTACCGCGATTACCGCGACTGATCTTGCTGCAAGGATGTGCGCCGCCTGGCGCACTTCCCCGGTGGCCCGTTCCGGCTTTCGCTGGACGGGCTTTTTTTCGTCCTCGGCTTTCCAATACGGCTGGTTTAACGCTTCCTTAACGCCCGACTAACATCTCGATGACGGCATGCAACCTAGCATGCATAGCATGAACATCGAGAAACTTCATCTGCCTGAAGGCATCAATGGTGCTCCGGCAATAGAGCGGCGTCGCAGCGCCGGATTCGCGCGCATCACTGCATGGGCCGGTCCCTTTGCTCCCCTGGTCCAGCTGCTGTGCATCGGGCTGCTTCTGCTGACGGCTTTTCGCATCGCACTGATCGCCTGGCAATGGCCGCGCGTGGCGGCGACCGGCATCGTGCCCGAGATCCTGGTCCAGGGCGTGCGCGCCGACCTGATCCTGCTCGGCTACTTCATCGCCATCCCTCTGCTGTTGGCGCCGCTGCTGGCGCATGCCCGCAGCGCCCGCCTGTGGTGCCGCGCCAGCGTCATCTGGACCGGCGCCGCCCTGATCTTCATCGTGTTCATGGAAGTGGCCTCGCCACAATTCATCATGCAATACGATGCGCGGCCAAACCGCCTGTTCATCGAATACCTGGGTTATCCGCAAGAAGTGTTCTCGACCTTGTGGCATGGCTTTCGCACCGCGCTGCTGCTGGGCTGTGCGCTCACCGTCGTGCTCGGCATTGCCCTGGTCCGCCTGTTGAAGCGCACGGCCGCCGGCATGACGATGTGGCCGAGCCGCAAGCTGCTGCTGGTCTGGCCCCTGCTGGTGCTGCTGGTGTTCGTGCAGATCCGCTCCACCACCGGCCACCGTCCGGCCAATCCCGCCATGTTCGCCATCACCGGCGATGCGATGGTCAATTCCCTCGTCATCAATTCGGCCTGGTCGGTGCTCGATGCGATCCGCTCGATGGGCAACGAGGCCAAGTCGTCCGAGATCTATGGCGACTTCCCACGCGAGCAGGTGTTTGCCGAGGTCAAGGCCGTTCCCTGGCTGCGCGACTACCGCTTCCCGAATCCGGAATTGCCGACCCTCCATTACCAGCAGGCGGCGATCCAGCGTAGCAAACCGTTCAATCTCGTGATCGTGCTGCAGGAAAGCCTGGGCGCTACCTTCGTCAAGTCGCTGGGCGGCTTGCCGGTGACGCCGGAACTGGAAAAGCTCAAGGACGAGGGCTGGTGGTTCGAGCAGCTGTATGCCACCGGCACCCGCTCGGTGCGCGGCATCGAGGCGGTGGTGGCCGGCTATGCGCCGACGCCGGCGCGCAGCACGGTGAAACTGTCTCTGTCGCAGAACAATTTTTATACGCTGGCCGACGGGCTGGGCCGCCAGGGCTATCACACCGAGTTCGTCTACGGCGGCGAGGCGCACTTCGACAATATGCGCAGCTTCTTCACCGGCAATGGTTTCCAGAAAATTGTCGACATCGGCGACATGAAGCCGGCCTTCGTGGGCAGCTGGGGCGCCTCGGACGAAGACCTGTTCGACAAGTCGCTCGAGCGCCTAAAAAAACTGCACGAGGCCGACAAGCCGTTCTTCAGCCTGATCTTCACCTCCTCGAATCACGAGCCGTTCGAATTCCCGGACGGGAAGATCGACCTGCACGACCCCGACAAGCAGACCGTCAACAATGCGGTCAAATATGCCGACTACGCGCTGGGCAAGTTCATCCGCGAAGCGAAGCAGCAAGCCTACTGGAAGGACACCGTGTTCCTGATCGTGGCCGATCACGACAACCGCGTCTACGGCGACAGCCTGGTGCCGATCAAGAAATTCCACATTCCGGGCCTGATCCTCGGCGCGGACATCGAACCGAAGCGCATCGCCACCATCGCCAGCCAGGTCGACCTGGGCCCCACCTTGCTGTCGCTGCTGGGCGTGTCGAGCACGCACCCGATGATCGGGCGCGATTTCGTGAAGGACGCGACGACGCCGGGCCGCGCGCTGATCCAGTTCAATGATTATTTCGCCTACCTGGAAGGATCGCACGCGACCGTGCTGCGCCCGGGCCAGGCGCCGCTCGCCGCGCGCTACGACGCCGCCAGCGGCAGCTTCGATCCCGGCAGCGGCGCGCCGGCGCGTGATGAGGTCGAGCGGGCGATGGCGCACGTGATGCTGCCGTCGCTGCTGTACCGCGAGCAGCGCTACCGCGTACCCGACTAGCCGGGGAAGATGATGCTGAAGCGGCTGCCGCCATCCGGGCCGCGTTCATAGGTCAGAGTAGCGCCGAGGTATTCGCAGATGCGGGTCACCAGCGACAGGCCCAGGCCGGTGCCGGCCGAACCGCTGGACGGCGCCGCGCGCTCGGCCTGGCCCAGCACCTGGCGCACCGCATCCGGCAGGCCGGGACCGGTATCCTCGACGACGACCCGGTTGGGCGCGAGCGAGACGGTGACCGCGCCGCTCTCGGTGTACTGGCAGGCATTGCGCACCAGGTTGCCGATGATCGAGGTACACAGCTCGCTCGGCGCGCGCACCACGACCTCGGCCTCGCCCACGCAGCGCAGCACGACCGGCTTGCCGGCCACCATGGCCTGGTGGCGTTCGGTCTCGCGGCGCGCGATGGCGCTCACCGATACCGGCCCCACTTCGCCGATGCCCGGCGCGCGCGCCAGCAACAGCAGCACGGTGACGCATTCGGTGGCCTCCTGCGCCGCGCGGTAGATGCGCGCCGCCGGGCCGCGCAGCGCGGCGTTCGACGCGTCTTCCATCAGGATCTCGGCCGCGCCCATGATCACGGTGAGCGGCGTGCGCAGCTCGTGGCTGACGTCGCCGGTGAAGAAGCGCTCGCGGTCGAGGAAGGCGCGCAGCTCGGAGGTGCGGGTGTCGAGCGCGCGCGCCAGCACGCCCAGCTCATCGCGGCGGCTGGCGTGCGGCAGCGGCGCGGCGCCTTCGGTCACCGCGTCGGCCAGCTCGCGCATCGGAATCACGATGCGGCGCCCGACGTAGCCGCCCAGGCTCGCGGCCAGCAGGGCGAAGACCACGAAGAAGCCGCCGAACATCGAGTACACGACCAGCTCGACCTGCTCGTAGTCGCTCTCGTAATCGACCACCACATAAGGCTGCCCGGCGCTGCTGCCGGCCAGCACCTGCAAGCCCTTGCCATCGAGTTCGACGTCGGAAATGCCCGGCGCCAGCCCGCGCAGGCGCGGCGGGATCTCGTCGCTCAGGTGGAAGCGCACGCCGGCCGGCAGGTCGGTCTCCAGACCCGCCGCACGGCGCGGCAAGGCCCAGGTGGCGACGTCGGACAGGCGGTTGTCGACCAGGTGCACCTCGATGCCTTCGACCGCCAGCGCCGCCAGCATGGCGACGAGCAGCGACAGCACCACGCCGAACAGAACGAAGGCGGCGGTGATGCCGCGCTTGAGCGAATCAGTCCGCAGCATTGGCGGGGGAGGCGGCAGCGGCGGCGTCGGGCAGCGCGATGCGGTAGCCGACGCCGGCCACGGTATGCAGCATGGGCTGGCCGAACGGCTTGTCGAGCGCCTGGCGCAGCGCATGGATGTGCGTGCGCAGGGCGTCGCTCTCGGGCCGGTCCTCGCCCCACAGCGCCTGTTCGAGCGTCTCGCGGGTGACGATGCGTGGAGCGGCGCCCAGGAGGCAGCGCAGCAGGACGTAGCCGGTCTTGGTCAGCGTGATGCGCACGCCGTCGCGCGCGGCTTCCTGCAGGTCGGGATCGAACACGATGCCG
The DNA here is from genome assembly GCA_002339265.1 of Massilia sp. UBA2604. GTDB lineage: Bacteria > Pseudomonadota > Gammaproteobacteria > Burkholderiales > Burkholderiaceae_D > Telluria. Next base: position 11,332 of record DDKG01000298.1, read on the forward strand.
CCGAAGCGCAGTTCGCTGCCCACGGCGTGGCGGCCTTCGGCGCGGCGCACCAGCGCGCGCAGGCGCATGTCGAGTTCGGCCATCGAGAACGGCTTGACCAGGTAGTCGTCGGCGCCGGCGTCGAAGCCGGCGGCCTTGTCCGCCAGGCTGTCGCGCGCGGTCAGCATCAGCACCGGCGTCGCCAGGCGCAGTTCGGTGCGCAGCTTCTGGCACAACTCCACGCCGTTCAGGCCGGGCAGCATGACGTCGAGCACGATGACGTCATGGCCGTGCTCGGAGGCCAGCGCCAGCCCGGCGTAGCCGGTGCGGGCCGAATCGACCGTATAGCCCTTCGGCTCCAGGAAGCCGTACAGGTTGGCCAGGATATCGGGATTGTCTTCGACGACGAGGATACGCATGGCCGTATTGTAGTCAAGAAGGGCTGGGCTCTTCGGTTTTCCTTGGGGCCGGGGTTTGTCCTGGCTGGCGCCGCAGCCGTCGTCCATGGCGCTTGAGCCAGTGCTCCAGGTCGTCGATATACGTGTACACGGCCGGCACCACCAGCAGACTCAACAGGGTCGAGGTGATCAGGCCGCCGATCACGGCCACCGCCATCGGCGAGCGGAAGCTCGGGTCGCCCGAGAAGCCCAGGGCCAACGGCAGCATGCCGGCGCCCATGGCGATGGTGGTCATCACGATCGGGCGGCTCCGTTTGTGGCAGGCGTCGACCAGAGCGTCGAAGCGGTTCATGCCGGCCTCGCGCGCCAGGATCGCATAGTCGACCAGCAGGATCGAGTTCTTGGTCACGATCCCCATCAGCATGATCAGGCCGATCATGGTCGGCATCGACAGCGCATTGCTGGTCAGCAGAAGGGCGACGAAGGCCCCGCCGATCGACAGCGGCAGCGCCGCCAGGATCGTCACCGGCTGCATGAAGTCCGAGAACAGCAGCACCAGCACGCCATAGATGCACAGCACGCCGATCAGCATCGCCACGCCGAAGCTGTTGAACAGCGCTTGCATCTCTTGCGCGTCGCCCAGTTCCGCGATCGTCACCGACGACGGCAGCGACTGGAACACCGGCAGCGCGCGCGCCTCGGCATTGACTTCGCCCAGCGCGCGGCCGGACAGCTCGACGTCGAGCGTCACGTTGCGGCTGCGGTTAAGGCGGTCGATCTGGGCCGGGCCGCTTTCCATCGTGATGTCGGCCACCGTCGACAGCAGCACCGGGCCGTTCGCGCCCGGCACCGTCAGGCGGCCGATGGCGTCGAGGTCGGCGCGCACCGCGTCCGGCAGCTTGACCCGGATCGGCACCTGGCGCTCGTCCAGGTTCATCTTGGCCAGCGACTGTTCATAATCGCCTGCGGTGGCCACGCGCACCGTCTCGCCGATCGACGCCGCCGTCACGCCCAGGTCGGCCGCGCGCGCGAAGTCGGGCCGCACGATGATCTCGGGCCGCACCAGCGAGGCGCTGGAACTGACGTTGCCGATGCCGGACAAGGCGCGCAGCTCGCGCTCGGCCTGGCGCGCGGCGGCGGTGAGCGCCTGGGCGTCGTCGCTGCGCAGCACCAGCTGCATCTTGGTGCCGGCGTCCGGGATGCCGACCGTGAAGCGGGCGCCGGGGATGTCCACCAGCGCTTGCCGGATCTGGTTCTCGATCACGCCCAGCTTGACGTCGCGGTCGCTGCGATGCACGGTGGCGATGGTCAGCACGGCGCGCCGCGCTTCGGCCGCCGCGCCGGGCGAGAAGGCGTCGCCGCTGGAGCCGCCGCCGATCGAGCTGAATACGCTCTTGACGCCGGCCACGTTCATGACCTGGCGGCGCACCTGCTCGGCCACCGCATGGGTCTGGGCCAGGGTGGCGCCTGGCGGCAGCTCGACGTTGACCTGGGTCTGCGAGCGGTCGGCCGGCGGCATGAAGCCGGTCGGCAGCAGCGGCACCAGGGCCAGCGAGCCGACGAAGAAAAGGGCCGCGCCGAGCATCGTCAGGCCGCGCCGGCGCAGGCACCACTGCATCACGGTGAGATAGCGGCGCATCAGCGGGCCGTCCTGCGGCGCCTGCGGATTGCCCTGGACGTCGAGGTGGACATGCTTGGGCGCTTTCATCAGGTAGGCGCACATCATCGGCGTCAGCAGGCGCGCCACCAGCAGCGACGCCAGGATGGCCAGCACCGCGGTCCAGCCGAACTGCTTGAAGAATTTGCCGGGGATGCCGCCCATGAAGGCGGTCGGCAGGAACACGGCCACCAGGGCGAAGGTAGTGGCGATCACCGCCATCCCGATCTCGTCGGCCGCCTCCAGCGCGGCCTGCATCGGCGTCTTGCCCATGTGGAGGTGACGCGAGATGTTCTCGATCTCGACGATCGCATCGTCGACCAGCACGCCGACCACCAGGGCCAGCGACAGCAGGGTGACCATGTTCAGCGTGTAGCCGAACAGGTACTGCCCCAGGAAGGCCGGGATCACCGACAGCGGCAGGGCGGCGGCGGCGATCAGGGTTGCGCGCCAGTCGCGCAGGAACCACCACACCACCAGCACCGCCAGCAGCGCGCCTTCGTACAGCATGTGCATCGAGGCGTCGAAGTTTTCTTCGACCGAATACGAGTTGTCGATCACTTCCTTGATGACCAGCTTGGGGTTCTCGCTCCCCAGCTGCTCCATGGCGGCGCGGGCGCCGGTGGCGACGTCGATCTCGCCGGCGCCGCGGGTGCGGAACACCTCGAAGGCGACCACCTTGCGGCCATCCTGCTCGGCCAGCGCGCGCTGCTCTTCGACCGTGTCGACCACATTGGCCACCTGGTCGAGGCGCACATGGCGCCCGTCCGGCAGCGGGATGTCCATCGCCGCCAGCTGCTGCGCGGTCTGCACGGTGGCCAGGGTGCGCACCGACTGCTCGACGCCGGCCACGTCGCCGCGTCCGCCCGGCGCCTCGCGCTGCACATTGCGCAGCTGGCGCGAGACGTCCAGCGCCGACACGCGCAGCGCCGCCATGCGCTGGTCGTCGAGTTCGACCCGCACTTCGCGCGTGACGCCGCCCACGCGCTTGACGGCGCCCAGGCCGGGCACGCTCAACAGGCGCTTGGAGACGTCGTTGTCGACGAACCAGCTCAGGTCCTGGTCGTCAAGGCCGGAACCTTCGCTGGCGGCAACCGTGAAAGTCGAGACCACGCGGCCGGCGGTGGCGGTCTTGGTGACCGTCGGGTCGCGCATCTCGGCCGGCATGTCGGCGCGCACGCGCGAGACCGCGTCGCGCACGTCGTTGACGGCGTCGGCCGGATCGCGCTCGAGGATGAATTCGACCGTGATGGTGGCCACGCCGTCCAGCACGCGGGTATAGATGTTCTTGATGCCTTGCAGGGTGGCGATCGAGTCTTCCATCTTGCGCGCGACCTCGGTCTCGAGCTGGGCCGGGGCGGCGCCGTCGAGGGTCGCGGTGACGGTCACGATCGGCAGCTCGATGTCCGGGAAGTCCTGCACCTTGCTGGCGTTGAAGGCCAGCAGCCCCGCCACGGTGAGCAGGGCGAACAGCATGATCGCCGGGATCGGGTTGCGGATCGAGAGGGCGGAGAAATTCATCGTGTCGTCCTCAGCGCGCGGCCGCCGGCGCCGGAGCTGGCTTAACCGCGATGTTGCGCACCAGATCGCCGTCATTGAGGAAGCCGGCGCCCTGGATCACGATCGGCGTGTCGGCGTTCAGGCCGCTCACTACCTCGACCCGCTCGCCCAGGCGGCGCCCGAGGTTCACCTTCACCTGGCTCACGCGGCTGTCCGGATTCAGCCGGAACACATAGCTGAAGCCGTCGCGCACGGCGACCGCCTGCTGCGGCACGGTCAGCGCGTTCGAGGCGCCCAGTTCGAATCGGCCGCTGGCGAACATGCCGGCCTTCAGGGGCATGTCGCTGGACAGGGACGGCGGCAGGTCGACGTAGACCAGGGCGATGCGGGTCTGCGGATCGACCGACGGCGCCACGGTGCGCACCTTGCCGGCGATCTCCGCCCCGCTGGCGGCGCGCACAACCGCTTTGGCGCCCGGCTTGATGCGGCCCAGGTCTTGCGCCACGATTTCGGCGCGCCATTCGAGGCGGCCCTGGCGGATCATGCGGAACAGTTCCGTGCCGACGCCGACCACGGCGCCGACGGTGGCGCTGCGCGCCGAGATCACGCCGCTGTCGGGCGCGACCACCTGCGTGTACTTCAGGCGCAGCTGCTGCTGGGTGAGGGTGGCCTGGGCCGATTTGACGCGCGCGGCGGCGGTCATTTCGCCGGTGACGTACTGGGTGACCTGCTGCGCGCTCAGCGCGCCGGAGCTTTCCAGCGAGCGGGCGCGGTCGGCGTTCGACTTCGCCTCTTGCGCGTTGGCCCGGGCTTCGAGCAGCGCGGCGCGCGCGCCTTCGATCTCGGCGCGCACCGTCTCGTCGGCGAACACTGCCAGCACCTGCCCCTTCTTGACCACGTCGCCGACGTTGACCCGCACCTCGGCCAGGCGCAGGCCGTTCGATTCGCTGCCGATCACCGCTTCCTGCCAGGCGGCGATGCTGCCGTTGGCGGTGAGGTTGATCGGCAGGCTGGTGGTGGCGGGGCGGGCGGTGGTAACGCTCAGGGCCGGGCGCGGCGGCGTTTTTTCATCCTTGGCGGTGGCGCGGTTGGCCGTGGCCAGTGCAGCGGTGGCGCACAGGGCGGCGACGCCCAGGGCAATGACGAGCGTACGCGGAGCGCGAATTTGTATCATGGTCTCTATGTCTTTTGGCTATAGCAAAGAAGTGTAGCAAAAGCGATACGGCGCGCAGGGGCGCACGCGTCTGGTCCATCAGACGCAATAGTGATTGCGCAAACAGATTCTGGCCAAAAATATGGCCGAAAGAGAGGGAATGTGGTGGATTGGGATTTGGCGCACTGCCGCAAACTGAGCCGCAGGCCGGTGAACTTAGAGGGCTTCCTCTATTGAAACAACTACAGTACTTCTACCGTATTGCACTGCACAATAAAAGAGACTATATTGGAACCGTCTCCTCCAGTTTTCTCCGAAAATTGGATTCCCGCCCGCCAACCATCAGGTTCGCGGGCGTTTTTTTCTGTGGGTGAGCTCAGGCGTCTTCGCCCTGGAAGGCGTTAGCGCGCCAGGTCAGCACCAGCGTGTCACGGTAGCCGTGTTCGCCCAGCGGCTGGATCGGCGTCGATTCGTGGATCACGGCGGCGTCGTCAAGCAGCAGCAGGGTCCAGGGTTCAAGCATGGTGAAACGTTGTCCGGCCGGACCATCGGCGTCGAACACGCGCGTCTCGCCGCCCTTGATGTCGTTGCGGCCGATGAGGATCACGGCCACGAAGTTGACGCCGTCGCGGTGCGCGCCCTCGGGCGTCGGGCGGCCGATGCCGTCGGCGGTGTCGATGCGGAACTGGTGCGCTTCGACGAACCAGCGCTGCTGGCCCGCGGCCTTCGAACAGACCTCGCCCAGTGCGCGCAGCAGCTTGCTCCAGGCCGGATTGGCGACGGTGCCGGCTTCCATCGGCGCGAACAGGCGGTGCATGCCGCCGTGCAGCGCGTTGTACTCGACCGGCTGCCAGTGCGCGCGGTGCGGCGTCTGCGCCAGCTGGCCGGCGTCGTCGATGAAGCAGGAGTGGCGGCGGCGCCGGTAGCGGCCGCCGTCCTTCAGGTATTCGTCCAGCTCGAGCCGGTCCCAGCTCGGCACGAGCGAGTCCAGCTCGTCGATGCCGCAGCCGGCCAGCGCGGCGACATCCAGAGGACGCAGGACGGCATAACCGGTGCTGCGCAGGGCGTCCGTCAGCTGCGACGGGTCGAGATAAGGGAGATGCATAGTAGTCATCCCGTTAGCGTAGCACTTTTCGTCTTTACGAGTGAAGGCCTCCGCCAAAGGCAGGATGCGCCAGATAGGCGAACAGCGGCGCCAGGCGGCGGCCGATATGCGGCAGCCAATAGGCATGGGCGAACAGCCAGGTCGCCAGCGCCAGCACGACCACCAGCGCCACGATGCCGGCCTGGCCCAGCACCCTGCGCGGCAGCGCGAACGCCGGCTGGGCGTGGCGCCGTATGAAGTATTCGGCCACCAGCAGGTTGGGCACGTAGAAGAAGAAACTCATCACCATGTCGAACGGCCCGTCGAAGCTGCCCGTGTGGCCGGCGCCGCCCAGCGCCTTGAGCCAGATGCCGTAGTACATGCGGTACAGCCAGGAGCCGATGCCGAGCGCGAACAGGCGGATCGCCCAGGCGCGGTGCAGCTCGAGGCGGCGCGCGGCCGCATGGCGCCAGGCCTGCAGCGCTGCCAGCACGGTCAGCACGCCGTACAGGCCGAAGCCGATCTCCATCACGACGCCACCCACCGCGCCTTGCAGGGCGAGGTAGGCCAGGCCGCCGATGCCGGCCAGCAGGGCCGAGACGACGTAGACGCGGCCGGTCCAGCGGTGCAGGCGCGGATGGCGCGTGCGCAGGGCCGTGATGAACTGCAGGGGGCCGAGCAGCAGCACGCTGGAGCCGGCAATGAAATGCATGCCGATCATCGTGGCGGCCGCGATGGCGCCGGGTTCGTACAGGCGCGGGAGCACCTCGTTCCAGTCCTGCTCGAGGGTGCCGGCCAGGATCGCACCGCCGTAGAACACGGCGATATAGAGGCTGAAGATGCCGGTGCTGATCCAGACGATGGCCAGCAGGGAGCGTAGGGGCAGCCTGGCGAGGGGAGGGGAACTGGACACGACGGCGTACTCCGGATTCGGATGAATTCCGATTCTACTGCCGTGTCATGCGAAAAACCATCCGCCTTAGCGGCGGCAGGACGGCCGGATCAAGTCCGGCCGCCCCGGGCTCCGGTCAAGGGGATGGCGCGGGAGCAGCGGCCGGCTTGGCGCCCGACATCTCGCGCATCAGGTTGCCCGGATCGCGCTCGGTCTTGAACAGCTCCAGGCGCGCCGGCACGGCCTTGCGCGGCCAGGCGTTGTTGCTGGTGTCGATGTCGGCGGTCTCCCAGTACGGGTCCTGCACCAGACCGACGATCGGCTCGTCGGTGACGAACAGGCGGGTGATCTTCGTCGGCGAGTTGCGCCAGACCTGGGCCGGGATGCGCTCGATCGTCTTCTTGCCGCTCTTGAGTTCGATCTCGACGATCAGCGGCATCACCAGGCCGCCGCGGTTGGAAAAGTCGACCAGGGTCAGGTGCTTGCCTTCCGCGAGCAGCGCCTTTTCCCAGTCTTCGAGGCCGGACATCATCTCGTTGTAGCGCTTGCGCTCCTTTTCGGTGACGGTGTAGTCGTCATGCTCGTTGTAGAAGTCCTTCAGCTCCGGATGGCGGTCGACGCGGCGCTCCATGCCCGCGTCGCGTTGCTCGGTGACCGACACCGGCTCGGCGTCCCGGCGCGCACGCGCCAGGGCCTTCTCGACGTCCGGATTGCGGCTGCTGACCGTGTACTCGGTCATGCCGTCGATGCCGATGTCGACCGCGTCGTTGGTGTAGAACCAGCCGCGCCAGAACCAGTCGAGGTCCGTGCCTGAGGCGTCTTCCATGGTGCGGAAGAAGTCGGCCGGGGTGGGGCGCTTGAACTTCCAGCGATTGACGTATTCCTTGAAGGCGAAGTCGAACAGCTCGCGTCCGAGGATGGTCTCGCGCAGGATCACCAGGGCGGTGGCCGGCTTGCCGTAGGCGCTGTGGCCGCGCTGCAGGTTCGACTCGGCATTGGTCATGATCGGCGTCTGGTTCGGGCTGCGCATATAGGCCGCGATGTCGCGCGGCTCGCCGCGCCGGCTCGGGTAGCCTTTTTCCCAGGCCTGCTCGGCCAGGAACTGCACGAAGCTGTTCATGCCCTCGTCCATCCAGGTCCACTGGCGCTCGTCCGAGTTGACGATCATCGGGAAGTAATTGTGGCCGACCTCGTGGATGATCACGCTGATCAGGCCATACTTGGCGGCCTTCGAATAGGTGATCTCGCCAGTCTTCGCGTCCTTGACCGGACGGCGGCCATTGAACGACAGCATCGGGTATTCCATGCCGCCCACCGGGCCGTTGACCGAGATCGCCACCGGATACGGGTAGTCCAGCGCGTACTTGTTGTACTGCTCGATGGTGTGGATCACGGCCGGCGTCGAGTAGCGTTCCCACAGCGGGTTGGCTTCCTTCGGATAGAACGACATCGCCATCACGTCCTGCTTGCCGCTCTTGATGCCCTGGGCGTCCCAGATGAACTTGCGGCTCGAGGCGAAGGCGAAGTCGCGCACGTTCTTGGCGGCGAAGCGCCAGGTCTTGGTGCCGGTGGCGCGGCCCTTCTCGGCCTGCTCGGCCTCTTGCTGGCTGACGATGATCACCGGCTTGGTGGCAGTGCGCGCCTGCTTCAGGCGCTCGCGCTGGGTCGCGGTAAGGACTTCGCCGGCGTTCTGCAGTTCGCCGGTGGCGGTGACCAGGTGGTCGCTCGGGGCCGTGATCGAGACGTCGTAGTCGCCGAATTCGAGCGTGAACTCGCCGTCGCCCAGGTATTGCGCGTTGCGCCAGCCGGCGGCGTCATAGTAGGCGGCCATGCGCGGGAACCACTGCGCGATCTCGTAGATGTCGTTGCCGTCGTCGAAGCGCTCGAAGCCCATGCGGCGTCCCAGCACGTTCATCTCGGGCACGTTGAAGCGCCAGGTCACGTTGAACGAGGTGCGCGCGCCGGGCTTGAGCGGCTGCGGCAGGTCGATCCGCATCATCGTCTTGTTGATCGTATGGGCCAGCGCGCGGCCGTCGCCGCCGGTCACGCTCTGGATGTCGATGCCGCCGGCGAAGGTGCGCGAGGCGAGAACGTGGCGCAGCGTCTCGAACTTGACGCCGTCATTGCCGCGCGACTGCCAGGCTTCGCGCGAGGGCAGGGTGGCGATGCTGCGGTTGTCCGAATCCGGGCGGAACATGTTCTGGTCGAGCTGCACCCACAGATAGGACAGCGTGTCCGGCGAATTATTGTAATAGGTGACCGTGCCGGCGCCGCTGAGCGCGCGCTTGTTCTCGTCGAGCGTGACGCGGATCTTGTAGTCGGCGCGCTGCTGCCAGTAGGCGTGGCCCGGGGCGCCGGACGCGGTGCGGGTCGTGCCGGGTGTCGGCAGCAGCTCGTCGAGCTGGCGGAACTTGTCGTCGAAGGGTGCGGCGGCTTGGGCCGGAGCGGCCAACGCCGCGACGGCGAGGCATAGCGCTGCCACGCCAATGGGCATACGGAACATGGATCCCCTGAGTTTGTAGTTGATGGTTAGAAAAGAATTCTAGCCTTGATGCTCATCAACCGCTCAGGGGATTTGTAAAAATCCTGAAATATATGGAGTTAAGTACAGGGACTTTCTAGTGGCGGCCTACGCGCTTGTAAGGACGCGACGAGGACCCAAACACCGACATGCCGCTGTCGGCGTCAAGGCGATGCAGCTCGATCGGGCGCGACAGGATGAACAGCAGCTTGTCGGATTCCGCATACAGCGGCTCCCACGGCATGTCGCGGTTGGCGACCATCAGCTGGCCGTCGCGCTCGGCGATCTCGAAGTCGCCCAGGCCTTCGATCCGGTATTTGCCGACCAGGGCCTGCCGGTCTTGCGGCGTCAGTTCGACCGTCGTGCGCAGGCGGGTCTGGTTGCCGGCCCATTTGTATTCATTGGCGATGGCGCGCGTCAGGGCTTCCGCCAGCTCGCCGCCATTGTCGCCATTGGTCAGCACCACCGCGCCGTCGCCGCCTTCGATCCAGCCGATCATGAACGCCTTGAATCCCATATTGCTGCCGCCATGGCCGAAGCTCTTGCCACCTTCACGGATATCCAGGCCCAGCGCGTAGTCGCTCATCACCGGGGTCAGCATGGTGCGCGTCATGGCCGGCGACAGCACGCCGTTGTCGGCGCCCGCCGCGCCTTGCTGCAGCGCGATGACGAATTTCGCCAGGTCGCCCGGCGTGGTCCACAGGCCGGCCGCGGCCTGCTCGGGATGGGTGTAAGCGCCGCCGCGGTATGGCTTGCCCTCGTCATCGTGAGGGCGCGCTGCCCTGGCCTGCAAGACCGCCGGCAGCGGCTGGGCGAAGGTGCTCTCACCCATGCCCAGCGGCGCCAGCACCGATTCCTGCATCAGGACGTCGAACGGCTTGCCGGCGCGGTCGATCATGGCCTGCTGCAGCACGGTATAGCCGCCGCCCGAGTAGCGCCATTTGGTACCTGGCTCCGTGTCGACCTTGACGGCCTTGGTATTGGCGGCCCAGGCGCCGTCCAGCACCTGCACCAGCGTCGGCGCGCTTTTACCGCCCGCATAACCGGGGAAACCCGGGACGGTCGTGCCGCCGGTATGCGACAGCAGCTGGTGCACGCTCGGCTGGCCATATTTGGATGGCAGCTTCCAGCTGGTGAGCGCGCCGTCGATGCAGGCGTCGAGCTGCAGCTTGCCTTGCTCCACCATGCGCAGCGCCGCCATCGCGGTCACCGGCTTGCTGATCGAGGCAGACTGGAACAGGGTGTCCGGCGTCACCGCCGGCCCGCCTGTCCACGCCACGCCATAGCCGCGGCTCCAGGCCAGCTTGCCGTCCTTGACCACGGCCACGCTCACGCCCGGCACCTTCAGGCGCGTCATCGCTTGTTGCAGGCTTTCGGTCTTGAGTGGCGCGCTTGCCAGCGCGATGGCCGGGGGCAGGCCGGCTTCGATACGGGCGATGGCGGCATCGTCGGCATGGACCAGGGGCGCGGCCAGCAGCGCCAGGCAGGCGATCGCCAGACGGGAACGTGTGAGGGGGGCGGCAGGCTGCTTGGACTTCATGGTCTCTCCCTACGATGTGGACAAATGGCCAATAGTATGGAGATGCCGGACGAGGCGAACAAGCGAAGCGTAGATTTTATGCGGCCGGCATGCTGAAGGTGAAGGTGGTGCGTTCCTCGCTCGACTGCACGCCGATCGCGCCGCCGTGCGCGCGCGCGATCTGGTCGACGATGTACAGGCCCAGCCCCAGTCCATCGTCGCCGCGGCGCGAGCGGGCGCGCCAGTAAGGCTTGAACAGCTGGTCGATGATGGCCGGCTCCAGCGGAGGGCCCGCATTGCTCACCTCGAGCACGAAGCCGCCATCATGGATCCCGGCGTTTACTTTGACTGGACAAGCCGGAGCTCCGTGGATCAGCGCATTCTTGATCAGGTTGGACAGCAGCTGCGCCAGTCGCTGCGGATCGCAATGCAGGGCCAGGCCGCGCGCGATATCGCTGTCGATCACATGCTCGGGATGCGCGTTGCGCAGTTCATCAATCACCTGCTCCAGGACCCGGTCGACATCCGCGTGTCGGCACAACTCGAGGGCCAGTCCGGAGCCCATACGGCCACGTGTGAAGTCGACAACGTTGTCCACCAGGCCAGACATGCGCAGCGCGCTGCTGCGGATACTCCCCGCCACCTTGAGCGTAAAGGGATCGTCGTGGCGCAGCGCCAGCAGCTCGGCGCCGTTCAGGACCGCGCTCAGCGGTGTGCGCAGGTCGTGACCGAGCACCGCAATGAACTGTTCGCGCAGTTCGGCGGTATCGCGTTCGGATACCAGGGCAGTGTTGGCGGCGTTCAGCGAACGTTCCGATTCCAGCTGGCGCGACACCAGTTCGGCGAACAGCGTCAGCGCCTCCACGGTCGCGCCCTCGCTCAGCCTCGCCGGTTCCGGATCGAGGCCGCACAGTGTGCCGAAGTAAAAGCCGTCAGGACGGAAGATGGGAATCGAAAAATAGCTCTGGAAGCCGTAGATGCGCGGGGTGTGGTGATCGCGATAGCGCTCACTGTCACGCACGCTGTCGATCACGATCGTCTGCCTGTTTTCGCGCACTTCCTCGCACAGCGTGGTGGTGACGTCGAGCGGGGCGCCGGGCACGAGGCCGAATCCAAGTTGATCGTACACCGCGCAGGTGGTCCAGCTGTTCGCGGTGACGTGGGCGATGCAGACGAAGCGCAGGCCGGTGAGTGCGGCAACGGTTTCCAGCATGCGTGGGACCGCGGCCATGGCCTGGATTTCCTTGACGTGGCTCGATAGCGAGTCCGGCATGGTAAGCTCCAATTTCATAATCCCCCCATCTTAGCACGCCGGTCCGGCCTGCAAGACCTGGTTCATGCCAGCCAGCGCCCGTCCTGGTACACCCTTTCCTCGCCCAGGTAGACCGCGTCGGTCACCGCGAACACGTCGATGTGATAGCGCGCGTCCTTGCGCTTGAAGCCGGGCTTCGGATAGACGCCGTGCTTGGCGCCCAGCGACAGGTGGATGCCGCACATGCGCTCGTAGGTGCCGATATCGTCCACCCGCAGCTCGCGCGTGAAGGCGCGGTTCAGGCCGAAGCCCAGTTCGCGCACCCAGACTTCGCCTTCGTCGGCAGTGATGTTGTCCAGCACCTGCTGGAAGGCCGGCGTCGCGTTCTCGGTGGCGACCACGCGCCCGGCCTCGATCACGAGGGTCACCGGCACATCCGGACGGTTGGAGCGATAGCTGGTGTCGCCGAACACATGGATCTGCACCCGGCCGTGCACCGCTTCCAGGTCGAGCGCTTCGGTGAACACTTCGCCGATCGGGAACTGGCCGCCGACGTTCTTCATGTCGCTGTAGTCGCCGATATTGAGCTTGGCCGGCTCGAACGGCGAGGCGAAGGTGAGCGTCTCGCCGCCGCCGACCACGCGGCCATGCGGCGCGCGGTCGATGCGCTCCTTGAGCGCGCGGCCCGTGCCCCTGAAGTACGCCGGGTCGTAGGCCAGGGCGTCGATATAGTGCTCGCCCTGGATGCCCGGCATGCGCGACAGGTGCACATGCTCGATCACTTTCAGGTCGAGCTTGAACAGCTCGACCCGCATGCGAAAGCCGTCGAGGCGGAAGTTGGACGACTGCAGCAGCACCACCAGCTCGCCCGCCGCCATGGTGCGGAAGGCCGCCAGCACCGCGTCCGGCGTCACCGCATCGAAGTCGATGAAGCTCGCATCCGGCAGGTTGCGCCGGTAGGCTTCGAGCAGCAGGCGAGAAAGACCGGTGCGGGTGTCGTACACCACCAGCGCCCGCTGCGCAGGCCCGTGTTCGAGCGCGATCGTCAGCACGTCATGCAGATGCCTGGTGGCGGCATCGACGGCGTGCGAAGGGAGGTCGGCGTGGGGATCGGCAGCGGTCATGGTGGAATCGGGAAGCGAAGTGGAGGGTGAAAGAGCTGGCCGCCATTATACGTACGTCCGCCGAAAGTTCCCCGCCGGGGGATGCGATGAGTTCGATTATTGATGCGTCCGGGATCGCGCGACGCTACCTCGTGAACGGCGCGCCGCGCGGCAGTTCCCGGAGCTATCATTTGAGCAATAGCAAAGACAAGGGATCGGCCTGTGGGTCGTGTTTCAGCTAATCCGTTTTGGTAAATCATTTGGCAGAGCGAAAGGCAGCAATGGCGTATCGATGGGAAACGCCTGCCAGCATCTGGCAGGAAGACGAGGCAAGCGGCGAATTCGCCCTGCTCGCCAGCGAGGGCCTGGGCCCGGTAGACTGGCAGGGCCGCGCGCGCCAGCGCCTGCCCGACGTCGCCCACGTGCTCGGCGCCTCGCTGCCCCTCGATTGCCGTTGTTCGCCGATCTATCCCGAAGGTTTCGCCTATTGCCCGCGCTGCGGGCGTCCGCTGCTGCGCCTGGGCGGCGCGCCGGCGCGTGCGCGTGGCTGGTGGGGACCCGGGGGCGACGACGCACTGCCGCGCCACGTGCCGCATGGCTTGCCGGTCACCTCAACGCCGCTCGGCGACAGCCTCGAGGAACGGCCGGCCGCGCCGACGCCGGGCCGCTGCGACCTGACCATGCCGGCGCCGCCCAATGCCTGTTCGGTGTTCGCTGCATCCGGTTTCGGCTTTCCCGGCGAACGGCTGCTGGCGCTGGCCCACACCCGCGGGGTACTGCAGTACTGGGATCCGTTGGGCGGCAGCTGGCACGTGCTGACGCCCGAAGCGGGCGCCGCCAGCCTGGTGTTCACCGCGTCCAGCCACGCCTGGATACCTGCGCTCGACCCGCGCCGCGGCGAGGCCGGCATCGTGCCGGGCCTGGACGGTTTGCAACGGCTCTGGATCGACCCGGTCAGCGAAACCTACCGCACCGAGAGCGTGCTGGCCGCGCCGATAGCTGCGGCGCCCGGCCTGATGCGGCGCCACCTGGCCTGTCTCGCCAGCGGCGCGGATGGCGTGCGCCTGTGGAGCCTGCGCCTCGACCTCGACGACGTGCAGGAATATGCATGTCCCGATGCGCCGGCAGCCGGCTGGAGCCGTCCGCTCGGCTACGACGGCCGCCTGTTCTGGCTGCACGCGCAGGGCCAGCTCACCTGGCGTCCCGGCGAGGCGCCGCAATTCACGCCCTGGCCGCTGCACTGGGAGCCGCGCCTGGAATTCGGCGGGCCGACGCAAAGCCGCGACGGCCGCCTGTGGCAGATCGGACACGATGGCCAGGGGTATTCCTATCTCGAACTCGGCGCCGGCATCGACCACCTGCCGGCGCGCATGGCGATCGACGGCGCGCGCCTGGGCTTCGCCAACTTCCTGTTCCGGCGCGGGCATCCGGTGCTGGACGAGCCATGGTCGAACGAGCACGTCGAAGACCCGCACCACGACGATACCCTGGTGCTGCCGCTGCTGCGCAGCTTTAACAATAATCGCAGCCAGCCGAGCGGCCTGGTGCTGCGCTTCCACAAGGCCAACTTCCGTGCCGAAGAAGCTTTGAGTGACCGTGTAATCCCCCGTGCCACCGTGGAATGGATCGGGCGCCGCAACGTGATCCTGGACGAGATCGCGCGCCTTGCGCGTCCGCTCGACTGCGTGCCGATCGTGGCGGGCGGCTGCCTGTGGCTGCACCACCCGGACTGGAACCAGATGCGCGGCTGGCGCCTGGACGAGTCGCTGTGATCAAGACGATGATGAAGGCAATCGCCCATTCTCTGGCAGCGGCCGTGCTGGCCGGCGTGGCGTTGTCGGCACAAGCCGCTTCACAGCCCATCCCCCATGTGTTTTTGGTGCAGAACTCCGGTTGGATGGAGCCTTTCTACAGCGATCCCAAGTCGCCCTTCAAGCCGCTGGTGGCGGCGCTGGCGGGCAGCGTGGTGGCGCCGGGCGAGGCGGTGGTGCTGGCGAGTTTCAACCAGTCGCTGCCCGGCGCGCCGTCGCCGAAGGCGCTGCTGTCGTTCAAGGCGGGAGAGGAACCGGTGCGCGCGCGCGTGGCGCAGGCCATCGCCAGCCTGGACACCGCGCGTAAGCCAGGCGGCGCCGCGCTGGCCGACACCGACCTCGGAGAGGCGGTGCGCGCCGCAACCGGGCAGGTCCTGAAAGGCCAGCCGGGCATCGTCTGGCTGGTGACCAATAACCGCAACAGCCCGAACAACGACCAGGCCACGGCCACCCGCAACCGCGAATTCTATGCGCTGATCCACGGCGGCGACGCGATCGCCAAGGCGCTGGCCTTCCCGCTGCGCATGCCGGTGCAAGGAAGGCACTACAGCGCGAACGGCCTGATGGTGTATGCCTTCGCGGTCGGCGCGCAAGGCGCGGCGGCGCTCGATGCGCTGCTGGCTTCCGGTCGCATCGCCCGGGTGATCACCGAGCCGCCGGCGCGCCTCAAACCGCTCGACCGCGACACCGTGCGGCTGGCGCCGCGCCGCGTCGTCAATGCGCCCGGCGTCTCGTTCGCGTCGGATGCGAGCGGCGTGCTGCGTGCCGACGTCGCTCCCGACGCGCGCACGCCGCAGGCGCGTATCGAGTGGAACCTGGAGAACACGATGTATCCGTACACGATCGGCTCCGCCACCCTGAGCGCGCGCTCGACCCTGGCCGGAGAAAGCCGTCCGATCGCACTCGATACCCAGCGCGTGCGCGAACTCGCGCCTGGCCAGCCGGCGCCGCTGGGTTCCAGCATGGCGCTGCCGGTGGCGCAGATTCCCGACAAATGGTCGCTGGCCGCGCTCAAGTCGGCCGGCTCGGCCTACGTGCTGCCGGGCCGGATCGAGCTGCACCTGGCCGACCAGAAGCTGGCGCTGTCGCAGGCCTTCCGCCAGCGCATGGCAGCGCTGTTCCCGGGCGACCCGCTGCCGGACATCTTCATTCCGCCGGCGCGGGTGCAGGCGTCGACGGCGGTGCTGCCGGTGGAGGTGCGCGTCCATTACGGCATGGGGCCGTTGCTGGCGCTGGTCGGGGCCTTGCTGGCGCTATTGGCGCTGCTCGCGGCCGGCGCCTGGGCCTGGGCGCGGCCGCGCAAGGTCCAGGTGACCGTGGACGAGGAGATGCGCACCATGCGCGGCCGCGCCGGCACTACGCAGGCGATCCATGACCGCCATGGCGAGCAGGTCGCGCAACTGAAAACAACGCTGTTCGGCCATCGCTTGCTCGATGTGCGCGAAGGCGCGCAAGTGCGGCTTGGCCGCTGAAGACAAGAAAGGAAGACCCATGCAGGCAACCCAGCCACCCATCGAGCGACCAAGCGATGCCCCGTCGCCCGCCGATCCCGGCTTCAAACTGCCGGAGGAATCGGCCTCGCCGCAAGACTCGTTGCCGCAGATCTTGCCGGATACCGCGACCCGGCAGGTCGAGGTGATGCCGGTCGACCCGCACACCCTGCCGGTCGCGGATACCTCGGACCGCGACCTGGCGATCGGCGGCATCGTGTTCCTGATCCTGATCAGCGTCTACTTCTTCGTGCGCGGCGCCTACGTCCATCATTTGGTGCGCAAGCGTGTGGCGCCTTCCTCGGCCGGCAATGCGGGCTGGCTGCTGTTCGTCGGCCTCGGCTTCCTGTCGGCGGCGGCGGTGCTGGCGATTATCAACGCCAGCCGCTTCCTGACCTTTGCCGTCACCGGTCCGCTGGTGGTGGTGGGCCTGGTGGCGCTGGCCGCCTCGCTGTTCATCGGCCGTCGATAAAGAGGGAGTCCCCACGCCATGGCAGAATTCCCGAACCCCTCCAGCATCAACACCCGCCCGGCTGAATTGAAAGTCGACCTGCGGCCGACCCTGTTCATCGGCGCCGGCGGCACCGGCATGGAAGTCATGATGCGCATCCGGCGCCGCATCCTGTCGGCGGTCTGGAACCGGCGACATCCAACGCGGGTCGAATCGATCGCCGACTTCCCGGTGGCGCGATTCCTGCACTTCGATCTCGACAACAATGCCGTCATCGACGAGGGCAAGTCGCAGCGCACCGATCCCTGGTACGAACTGGTGCGCCTGAGCGACGAAGAGCGCCTGGTCGAACCGCTCGACCTGCCGCAATACCACGAGTCCGACGACAGCCTGGCGCGCTTTCCGCTGATCGAAAGCTGGATGCCGCTGCGGCCCAAGAAACTGCGTTCGCTCGGCATCGATCCGTCCAAAGGCGCGGGCCAGATCCGCGCGCTGGCGCGCCTCTACCTGTTCGACAAGTATCCGAAGCTGCGCGGGCGCATCAAGGGCGCGCTGAATTACCTGAGCAGCAATGCCGGCATCGAGCGCAAGGAAAATTACCAGCGCCTCGGGCTGCAGGTCGACACCTCCAAGTTCCGCATCGTCGTCATCGCCTCCGCCGCCGGCGGCACCGGCGCCGGCAGCGTGCTCGATCTGGGCTGGCTGTCGAAGGCCATCGCGCGCCAGGAAGTGTCCGACAGCCAGGTCGACCTGGTGCTGTTGATGCCGTCCGGTTTCGCCAAGGCCAACAAGGAGCGCACCGAGGCCAATGCCTACGCCACCCTGATGGAACTCGAGACGGCGATGCGCGACATGAACGCCAATGTCGCGTGGATGGACCCGGACAGCATTGCGGGCCGCGGCGCGCCGTTCGACGACGTGTATTTCATCGACACCGCGAATCTCGCCAACAAGGCCACGCTCGACGTCAAGGACGTCTACCAGATGGTGGCCGACACCCTGTTCGAGGATTTCGCATCGGCCGATTTCGCCAACCGCAAGCGCTCGGTGGCGGTCAACCAGCAGCAGCACAAGCTGGGGCCGTACAACCCGCGCGTGCCCGAGGCGCGCTTCGGCGACATGCGGCTGTCGTACTCGAAGGTGTATTCGAGCTTCGGCCAGTCGGTGCTCGACACCCAGCAAAGCCTGCATGAAGACATCCGCGCCTATGAACTGGCGGCGCTGATGGTGAAGGCCTTCTTCGGCCTGGCGGGAACCGATGGTACTGCGGTCAGGCGCGCGGGCGACGCCGAGCGCGACGCCTTCATGCGCGAGCAGATGGAGATGGCCGAGCGGCCATTCGACGAATTCCCCGACCTGCGCAAGGGCTCCGTCGACGTGACGCCGTTCACCGAATACGCGCTGACGAACGCGCTGCTGCTGGACCGCGACGGCCGCTCGCTGCTCGAGCGCGTGGAAAGCCGCGTCCAGCTCGAGATGGACCGCATCATGGCGTCCTACGACATCAAGCTGTGGCGCGAGAAGGTCTCGGAGCTCTTGCCGCAGCTCGAACGGGACGCGATCCGCGAGGCCGGCGCCACCGCCGAGACCAGCGAGGACCGCATCAAGCGCCATACCGGCGAACTCCTGAACCGCCTGAAGGGCAGGGTGCGCGAGCGCCTGTACGCCCTGCTCGACGACCGCCGCCAGGGCGGGCTCGAATTCGTGCTGTCGCTGCTGGAACAGGTCAAGGCGCGCCTGGCGCAGCGCGACCTGGCCCACGCCGATCGCAATGGCCGCCGCTACCGCGACATCCGCGACGCGCTGCGCACGCGCCAGGTCGAGGAATCGCTGAACAACCTGGGCCAGGCCGCCGGCCGCCTGTTCGGCAAGGAGCCGCAGGCACGCGAAGTCATGGGCCACCTCAAGCGCGACCTGGCCGATTACCTGCGCTTCCACTTGCTGGCGGTGGCGGCCGGCCAGTCGATCGAGGTGATGCGCTCCTTGTCCGGCTGGCTGGGCGATCCGCAATCGACCGATGATCAGGGCCACGCGCAGTGGAGCGGCATCGCCGGCGAATTCCAGGACGGCCGGCGCGCCGTGCAGGCGATGCTGGCGGCGGTGGACCAGCGCATTGGCCAGCTGCGCGCCGACGCGCGCCAGGAACATGCGACCATGATCAAGCTCGGCTTCGATACGACGCCGGCGAAGGTAGCGCTCACCGGCGACACCAGTATCTGGAGCGAGGAAGTGCTGCTGGAGTTCGGTGGCTCGGCGCGCCTGTTCCCGCAGCTGGGCGACGAGCGCCTGCGGGCTGAGCTCTTGTTGAAACTGTTCCGCCGCGCGCAGCTGCAACTGTCGAGCCAGGGGCTGGACCAGCAGGAGCCGGCCGATCCGCTGCTCGAACGGCTGTCGGGCCTGTCGCCGCAGGAACGCCAGCGCATCTTCGCCGAATGGATACGCAGCGCGATGCCGTGGGTGAACGCGCGCTTCTCGGCCGAGTTCACGCCGAACGCCGACCAGTTCAAGTGCTTCATCGGCGTGGGCGATTCCGTGTCCTGGCGGCGGATGGAAGCCGAGATCCGCGCCGCCGTGCCGACCGGTTACTTCCACGGCGAGCTGGTCTCGATCGTCAACACCGGCGTGAGCGGCAGGGCGGTGTGCTATATCGAGCTGTCCGGCTATCCGATGACGGTGCTGCGCGGCCTGCCGACCTGGCGCGCCTCGTACCAGATCGAGAACCCGAAGATTCCGACCCACCTGCATTTCGACGCCACGCGCTTCCGTCATCCGATCTCGCCGTCGATGGACGAGCTGGGACGGCTGGCCGACGATTATGAATGGTATCTGCAGGCGATCGCGCTGGGCGTCATCCGGCGCAAGCGCGAGCTGGGCGACCGCGAGGCGGCATTCCAGCCGCGCGGCCAATACCTGTTCGAGGTCGAAGCGGGTTCCGGCGAATGGCTCCAGGTCGGCAACGAGTTCGCGATCCGCTCCAACGGCCTGCCGCCCTACTATCGCGAGGGGATCATCGCGGCCGTCCAGGCGCGGCTGGCCAATCTTGGTCCGCAGCGGCTGGCGCTGCTGGCGGCGCTGATGCGCTACTACCAGCTGCGCGTGTATGAGCCGCGGCTCGAAGTCGACGAGACCGGCGCCCAGCTGCCGTCGCCCTCGCTGCCGAACATCACCGCGCGGCGCCTGTACGACGGTTGGATACGGCGCGCGCAGGCGGCCGATCCCGGCCTGCAAGCGGCGCGCATCGAAGCCCTGCTGGGCCAGGTCGAACGCTGGACCGAGTCCGTTCCCGGCTCGAGCCAGGACGCCTACAGCTGGGAAGTCGAGCGCGCGGTCGACAAGCGCGTGATCCTGCCCGCGCTGCTGACGGACGAAGACGCGTCGGCGCAGGCACTCGCGCCACCGTCGGCCCACGTGGCGCCGCCGCCGTTGCCAACGACGTCGCCGCGTTTCAAGCTCTTCCTCGGCGGCGCCCAGCGGGGGCCGTTCACGGTCGACGAGATCGCGCAGCAGGCCGCGCGCGGCGAGATCGACCACGCCACCCGCGCCTGGGACATGCGCTGGCATCCGAAGATCGGCAAGTGGAGCACGGTGGGCGAGCTGCCTGAATTGGCAACTGCGTTGGCAGCGGCTTTGGGCGGAACGCGGGATGAGGGAATTCCCGATCCCGACGACGGCGTGCCGGACCCGGACTAGGGAGCAATATGAAGCAGGCCCAGTCCCTCCACCGTTGCGTGAACGTCGGCTGCGGCCGCGCCTTTCCGCGCCGGGTCGATTTCTGCCCGTGGTGCGGCGCGGCGCAGCAGCCGGCTGCTGCTGCACCGCTCGGGCAGCCGGCGCCAAGCCTGGCGAAACGCCCGGAGGCCGCTGTTGCGCCGCCAGCGCCTGTCACAGCGCCCGCAGCGGCTCCGCGGCCGGCGCCATCACCACCACCGCCACCACTACCGCCGCCAAGGCCGCCTGCGCCACCCGCAGCGCCACCCATCCGCCCGAGCGCCCCGCCCCGGCCGGCCGCACCGGCGCGCAAGCCGATCCGCCTGCGCTGGTGGCTGATCGCGCTCGGCCTGCTGTGGCTGGCCTGGATGCTGACCAAGCCGACGGCGGCGCGCATCGAGCGCCGCATGGCGACGGCGATCGCACTGGCAAAGGAATGCAAGCCGCAGGAGGCGCAGGACGAGTTGATCGCGCTGCGCAGGACGCGCGCGAGCGAAGCGCAGCTGCGCAAGGTGCAGGATGCGCTCAATACCGCAGCCGCCGCCTGCACGCGCGAGGAGCGGCGCCGGCGCAGCCATCCGCTGGCCGATCCGAAGCGCGGCGGC
The DNA here is from genome assembly GCA_002339265.1 of Massilia sp. UBA2604. GTDB lineage: Bacteria > Pseudomonadota > Gammaproteobacteria > Burkholderiales > Burkholderiaceae_D > Telluria. The sequence goes on from DDKG01000298.1 coordinate 32,455, forward strand.
TGACCCCTGTAAGGACATCCACGCCGGATGGGCCGGTGTATCATTCTGAGCGTTGAGAAAACCGCAAGGAGTAGGGAATGAAAGCAACCATGATCAAGGCGCTGCTGGTGCCGGTGGTGCTCATGGCGCTGGCCGGCTGCAGCCGCGACGAGGATGGCGCCGGCCCGGCGGAGCGCATCGGCAAGGCGCTGGACGAGGCCAGCGCCAAGGTGACCGATTCGGTGCAGGACGAACTGGCCCGTGTCGACGACGCAGTCGACGAAGCCCGCGACAAGGTCAAGGACGCGACCGAGGAAGCCAGCCGCGGCCTGGAGCGGGCATCCGAGGAAGTCGGCAAGTCGGTCGAACGCGCCGGCGAGAAGATGCAGGAAAAGGCCGAAGAGATCAAGGAAGACGACTGAGCGTCGCCTGTGCCTGAGGTTCTTCGGTGAACATCATTTCCGCCAGCGTGCCGTGCGCTGGGTTGGACGATATCGTCAAGGTCCAGCCGAAGCGTTCGCACACCCGGCGCGTCAGGAACAACCCCAGTCCCTGGCCGCCACCCTGCTTGGCCGACTTGCGCAGCGCCTGCGTGTAGCGCCGCGCGGCGGCGACCGTGTCGAAGCCTGCGCCGCTGTCCTGGATGCTCAGGCGCCAGTCCACCAGCCTGACGCGGATGTCGCCCTGGTAGCTGTTCTCGGCCGCATTGCGCAGCAGGTTGCCCACCACGATGCGCGCGATCGCTTCCGGGCAGTTCACCGTCAGGGGCTCCAGCGCTTCGACGACGAAATGCGCGTCCTTTCCCTCCAGTAGATGCCGGTGGTCGTCGATCAGCGTCAGCACCAGCGCATCGAGGCGCGTCGTTTCCAGCGGCGCCTTGCCGTCCTCGCGCGACAGGAACAGCAGCGCCGCCATGGTCTCGGTAAGATCCTCGACCGTCGACTCGATGCGCGCCAGCGGCGCGCCGGCGGCCGGCGGCAGCTCGTGCAGCTTGAGCACGTCGACGGCGCCGGCGATGACGGCGATCGGCGTGCGAAATTCATGGCTGGCCTGGTCGAGCAGGCTGCGTTCGCGCTCGATGAAGCGCTCGACCCGTTCCAGGTGGCCGTTGACGATGACGGCGATGTCGTGCAGTTCGCTCAGGGCGAAATCGGTCGCCAGGCGCTGCGACGGCTGCTCGGGATCGAGTTCCTCCATCCGCTGCGCCAGCACGCCGATCGGCCGGCGCAGGCTGCGGTAGACCCAGGCGATCGAGCCGGCGATCATCGCGCCGCTCAGGACCGCAATCAGCACGGCGATCAAGCCGAGGTCGTTCTGGTAATCCTCGAGTTCCGTGATGTCGACCGCCATCACGAGACGCTGCCCGTCGGCGAGCGGGGTCACCAGCACCGTATGGCTGCGCCTTGACTCGTAGCTGTCCATCGCCTGCTCGTCGTAGTAGCCGGGTCGCAGCCTGGCGAAGTAGGGCGGCATGTCGGCGGGTAGATTGGTATCGGCCACACTCCACGCCCGGATCCGGCCGCTCGACGGCAGTTGCGCGCCTGGGGCCAGCCTGCCGTCCGCAACATACTGGGCCGAGCTGGACTCCAGGAGTTCTTCCCACAGCGGATGCACGATCAGGTTCTGGCTCAGCTGGCCCTGGATGGCCAGTCCGACCGCCATGACGATGCCGAACAGGACGAAGACCGCGCTGATCTTGCGCTGCAGGCTGGACATGCGGCGACGCTCACTCATCCGACAGCCCCAGGCGATAGCCGCTGCCCGCGATCGTCTTGAGCAGCTTGCGCGGAGAGCCGCCGTCGACCGCCTTGCGCAGCATGTGCATGTGCGAGCGCAGGACGTCGTTGTCGGGGACGTCGTCCTTCCAGATCAGGGTTTCCAGCTCTTCGCGCCGCACCACGGCGGGCGACCTGCGCATCAGGAGTTCCAGCAGCTGGCGCCGCACCGGCGTCATCGCCAGCGTCTTGCCGGCGCGGCTCACTTCGAGCGTGCCGAGGTCGAAGCGCAGGTCGGCCACTTCCAGCACCTGGGATTCGTCCACGGCCCCGCGCGTGCGCTGCACCAGCACCCGCAGGCGGATCTCCAGCTCGGCCAGCGCGACCGGCTTGACCACGTAGTCGTCGGCGCCGGTGAGAAAGCCGTGCAGCTTGTGCTCGAGCTGGTCCTTTGCCGTCAGCACGATCACCGGGATGCACGATTTCATGTCCTGGCGCAGCCGCCCCAGCATGGTCATGCCGTCCATGCGCGGCATCATCCAGTCGAGGACGATCGCGTCGTAGCGGTTGATGGCCAGCAGCCCCAGGCCCGACTCGCCGTCGGGCGCGGCATCGGGATGGTGGCCGCAAGCTTCCAGGTAGTCGTAGATGTTCGCGGCCAGGCCGGCGTTGTCTTCGATGATGAGGATACTGAGTGGCTGCTTGCTCATGTGGCCGTAACGGTTCGGTTGAAAAGGCTGGACTGGGGAAGTGCTCCCCTAGTATCGCTCAGAAGCCGCGGCTGAAGCCAATGAAGGCCGACACCGAGCCGTCCTTGTCCTTCTCCACCAGCGGGCTGTCGGACAGCTTCGTCGGCAGCTTGCGGTAGGCGACGTTGCCGATGAAGGCCCAGTTTCCGGCGAAGGGACGCATCACGTCGATGCCGATGCGCGGCACGGCGGCGCTGCCCGGCTGGTAGTTCGCTACGCCGCGCGCCACTTCCTCGGGCAGGATGCCGTAGTAGTAGTTGGCCAGCTTCTTCGACAGGTGCGACACGCCGACGTTCGGTGCGATCCGGGTGGCGCCCCACTGGAACGGGTACGAGTAGGTCAGGTTGGCTTCATAACCCTTGCTGGTGCTGGTGACGTCGCCCTTGACGCCCACGTCGAGCTGGCCCATGTCGCCGCGCCAGCTGCCGGCCAGGCCCAGGTCGAAGGCGTCGTCGCGGTCTTCCAGCAGATTGCGGTCGATGCCGCGTTCGGCCAGCTCGAGCACGCCGAAGTCGTCCCTGTCGATGCCGTCGGAACGTGCCGATAGGGTCGCGTCGAGCGAAAAGCCGGCGCGCTTTACGAGGTGGGCGCCTCCTTGAATACCGCGCCAGTAGAAGCGCTCGCCCTGGTAGGACACGAGCGGGAAGGGCGTGACGCGCGTGCCTTCGCCGGCATATACCGAGTCGGAGACGGCGGCGCCGACGCCCAGGCCCCAGCGCGATGGCTGTTGTGCGCTGGCGAGGCTGGAGACAAGGAGGGCGGCGGGGAGGGCGGCAAAGACGAAGAGAGGCTTCATGGATGGCCTGTTGGTGGTCGCTGGATGGGTGCCGGCACTATGCGGCAGGCGTGTCGATGAAATGTCGTTGGAGGGGGAAGAGCTAGTTTTTCGGAGCGTGGGCCGCGACAACCGTGGTGTCGATCCAGCCCAGATAGTTGCTGGAATGGCGCACCCGGTTGCCTGGCTGCAGATAGATGCGCTTGGCGGCTTCGGCGGCCAGGTAGCGCTCGATCTGCGCCAACTGCTCGCTGCGGTCCCTCGCACCCATGACCGCCTTGATGACGGCCGGTTCGGGTTCCCTGAACACGACACCGTCGCCGGTGCCGGTCAGCACAGCGCTCGCGGTGTCGATCGCGGCCCGGGCGACCATCGGGATGCGGCCGCCCGCGTACGACCAGGTGCGCGTGCCGGGTTTGCTCACTGCCTCGCTCAAGGTCTCGTTCACGATCGCGCGCAAGTCCTTGATCATTTCGCCGGCCTTCGCATGCTGGCGCTGCTGGCCGTCGACATGGGTCGCGATCGTGACGCCTTGCAGGAAGGCTTTCCAGTCGCGCGGCACGACGAGCAGGGGACCGGTGGGGAAGCGGTCAGGCCCGCTCTTGGCGCCGGCAAAGCCGTCGCCCGAAGCCGGGTTTGCGAGATTGATCTTGCGGACCAGCGTGGCGCGGTCGGAGAAATCCCCGCACAGGAAGAAGCCCTTGCGCGCCGCGTCGAAGTCGGCGCCCGAGCGCAGCTCGCGGTCGAAGCGCGCGCAGACTTCCACCTCGTAGTCCAGCAGGGTGCCGGGAGCGGCGGCGACCTGCGAACGGGGGCCGCCGGCCTCGGACAGCTTCGGGAACAGGAAGGCTTCGTCCATGCCGACTTCCGCGCCATGCGCCGGATAATTGGTGCCGGCCGCGATATGGGCCAGGCCACGCGGGCCCACGCCGAGCAGGCCCGCAAGCGGATAGCTGCGGACGCCTTGCGGCTCACGCGCCAGGCGGTCCAGCGCGGCGGCATCGAAGCGTGCGATCACGTCGAATGCGTCCGCGCTGTGCAGGCCGCTGGCCGTGCTGAGGTCGATGGCGGCCAGTTCGGCCGCGCCGAGCTTGACGACCAGCAGCGTGTGTATTTGCTCACCCTGGCGGACCTGGGCGAAGGTATGGGCCTGGTCGATGGGCGCCAGGGTGGGGCTGGCGCTTGCCGGCAGGGCCGCGAGCAGCAGGCAGGCGAGCGACAGCGCGGTACGATGGAAGGGCATGGCATGACTCCGAGTGTTGAAGGAGCCCGCATCGTAGCCATGCCATGTCGCGCGGTTGTCGTCAGGTCAGCCTTAAGTGAGGTCGCGGATGTGCAGCCGTGCCTCCAGCCCGCCCTCGGGGTGGTTGGACAGCGTCAGCGCGCCATTCAGCGTCGTCGCCAGCTGCCGGGCGATGGCGAGGCCAAGCCCCGTGCCGCCCGTGTCGCGGTTGCGCGAAGCTTCCAGGCGGTAGAACGGTTCGAAGACCTTTTCCAGCTCGTTTCCGGGGATGCCTGGCCCGAAGTCGCGCACCAGGATCACGAGCTCACCCGCGGCGGGCGCTTCGATGCCGATTTCGACCTTGCCGGCGTACTTGAGGCCATTGTCGACCAGGTTGCCGAGGATGCGCCGCAGCGCATGCGGGCGGGTCGCGATCGACGCGCCGGCCGTGCCGCGCAGGGTCACAGCGCGTCCGGCATCCTGGTAGTCGCCGACCAGACTCTCCAGCATCGCATCTGCATCGATACGGCACGGCGACTCCAGCGTGCCGTGCAGGGTGCGCGCATAGGCCACGCCGTCCTTGACCAGCGCCTCCATCTCGCCCAGGTCGCGGTTCATCCTGTCGCGCTGGACACCGTCGTCCAGCATGTCAGCGCGCATGCGCATGCGGGTGATCGGCGTCTGCAGGTCATGCGAGATCGCGGCCAGGATCTGGGTGCGTTCCTTCATGTAGCCGGCGATGCGCGCCTGCATCGCATTGAAGGCGCGCGCCGCACGCGTGACTTCCTGGGGACCGGATTCGGGCAACGGCTCGGCCTTCAGGTCCGGTCCCAGGCGGTCGGCCGCATCGGCCAGCTGGGCCAGGGGACGGGTCACCAGCCGCACCCCGGCCCAGGTGAAGGCCGCCAGCAGCGCCAGCTGGCCGAGCAGGACGGCCGGCAGCCAGTTCGACACCGGCAGGCCGGCAGGCCGCATGTCGATCGTCAGCGGCGTGCCGTCGCTCAGGATCACGTGGGCCTGCACCCGGTCCGGATGGCCCGGCGCCGCGTAGGCCGTCACCTTGTACTGCTTGCCGATGGCGTCCATGAAGGCTTCGGCGATGCGGCGCGAGTGCGCGCTGTCGGGTGCGCGGCCGGGATCGCCGGCGCCGAGCGAGAAAGTGTAGGTGCGGCGCTCGAGCCGCGGCAGCCAGGCGGCGCGTTCGGCCGCCGGCAGGCGATCGAGCAGGGCCACCGAGCTGGCGACGTCCTGTTCCAGGTAGCCGAGCATCAGCCCCACCGTGGCTTCGCGCCGCTCGCTCATGATCAGGACGTAGGACAGCGCATGCGCGAGCGCCAGGCCGAGCGACAGGATCAGCACCAGGCGCACGAACAGCGTGCGCGGCCAGCGCAAGAGGGAAGTGTTCATGCCGGACCGTCCGCCACTTCGACCGAGGACGAGAACACATAGCCTTCGCTGCGCAGGGTCTTGATGTAGCGCGGCTCGCGCGCACCGTCGCGCAGGCGCTGGCGCAGGCGGCTCACCAGGAGGTCGATCGAGCGGTCGAACAGGTCGGCGTCGCGGCCCTGGGTCAGGTTCAGCAGCTGGTCGCGCGACAGCACGCGCTGCGGATGGTCGAGGAAGACGCGCAGCAAGCGGTATTCGGCGCCGCTCAGGGCCACCAGCGTGCCTTCGTCATCGAGCAGGTGGCGGCCGACGGTGTCGAGTTTCCACTCGCCGAATACCAGGAATCGGCCCGGCTCCCTGACCTCGAAGTTCGGCGGCAGCATGCGCGCGCGGCGCAGCACCGAGCGCACGCGCGCGAACAGCTCGCGTACGGCGAACGGCTTGGTCAGGTAATCGTCGGCGCCCATCTCGAGGCCGACCACGCGGTCGGTCTCCTCGTCGCGCGCGGTGAGCATCAGGATCGGCAAGGTGCGCCATTTGCCGGCGCGCAGGTCGCGGCACAGGCTAAGACCATCCTCGCCGGGCAGCATCAGGTCCAGGATCACCAGGTCGAACTGGTGCTGCTCCATCAGCGCGCGCATCTGGCGGCCGTTGGCGGCGGTGGTTGCGCGCATGCCCTGCTTTTCCAGGTAGCTGGCAAGGAGTTCGCGGATCTCGAGGTCGTCGTCGACGATCAGGATATGGTCGGTGTGGTCCATGGTCGGCACCCGGCAAGAGTAGGTCGAAAGTGGCAGTGCTGTCTTTATATCTTAACTTCGCTGCACTTTTGTATGCCAATGTATCTGAGCCCGGGCCGGGTACAGTAGATTGCAATAACGGCCATTGCCGACACATCCCGGATACGCCACGGCGGTCCAATACGGTCATCCCAACAGGAGGACCGTACCATGCCAACCCCCATCGACGCACCACTTGCCCTGCTGGGCGGCGTACTGACCATCGCCTCGCCCTGCGTGCTCCCCATCCTGCCCATCGTCCTGGGCGGCACTCTGCACGACCGCGCCGAAGGCCGGCGCAACACGCGTCCGCTGTTCATCGTGGCCGGCTTCGTCATCGCCTTCGCCTCCCTCGGCCTGCTGCTGGCCAGCGCGTCGCAGCACGTCGTGCTGGCCCATGAGACGCTGCGCTACGCGGGCCTGGCCATCCTGGCCGTGCTGGGCGTGGCGATGCTGTGGAAGGCCCCGTACGCCTGGCTCATGAACCATATGAGCGCCCTGGTAAGCAGGGCGTTACCGTCCGGCGGCAGCGAACGCGCCGGCAATCTTGGCGCTCTGTTGCTGGGCATGTCGCTCGGCGCAGTCTGGACGCCGTGCGCAGGCCCGGTGCTGGCCTCGATCCTGGTGCTGGTGGCCCAGGCCCAGGATCTCGGCCGCTCGGCCAGCCTGCTGGTGCTGTATGCCGTCGGCGCCGGCATCCCGATGCTGGTCATCGCCTACGGCGGGCAGTTCGTCCGCACCCGGACCCGCGCCGTGGCCCGCCACGCCGACCGCCTGCAACAGCTGTTCGGGGCGCTGATCCTGGCCACCGCCGCCGCCATCTATTTCCAGTACGACGTCCTGCTGTACGCCCACCTCGCCAACTTCATCTCGCTGTGAAAGGACCCATCATGAAAAACCTGTTCGTCACGCTGCTCGCCGGCGCCACCTTCTTCAACGCCGCCATGGCCCACGGCGCGCCGTTCGCCAAGGTCCAGACGGCCCCCGAGTTCACCGGCATCGACACCTGGCTCAATTCGCAGCCCCTGACGGTGCAGGGCCTGCGCGGCAAGGTCGTGCTGGTCGATTTCTGGACCTACACCTGCATCAACTGCATCCGCACGCTGCCCCACGTGAAGCGTTGGCACGAGAAGTACAAGGACCAGGGCCTGGTGGTGGTCGGCGTGCATACCCCCGAGTATCCGTTCGAACGTTCGACGGCGAACGTGCAGGGCGCGATCAAGCGCTTCGGCATCCCGTACGCGGTGGCCCAGGACAACCGCTACGCCACCTGGGAAGCCTATTCGAACCAGTATTGGCCGGCGGTCTACCTGATCGACAAGCGCGGACGCATCGTCTACACGCACTTCGGCGAAGGCGCCTACCAGCAGACCGAAGCGAAGATCCAGGCCCTGCTGGCCGAACCCTCGTAAGGAAATCCCACAGCAAACCAAAGGAGGACACCATGAATGAAGCAAGCAACCCGAAACGCAGGTATTTCCTCGGCACCGCGGCACTGGGTCTCGTCGCCACCCAGGCTGGCCTGGCCGGCGCCGTGCCGATGGCGCCCACGAAGGCTGGAGCTGGCAGCGGGATTTCCCCGGCCAGCGACACCTTCACCGACATCCGCCAGATCCGCGCCGGTGTGCTGGACGTGGGCTATGTCGATGCCGGCCCCGCCAACGGCAAGCCGGTGGTGCTGTTCCATGGCTGGCCCTACGACATCCACGCCTTCGTCGACGTGGCGCCGATCCTTGTCACCGCCGGCTACCGCGTGATCGTGCCCCACCTGCGCGGCTACGGCAGCACGCGATTCCTGTCGAACGATACGCCGCGCAACGGCCAGCAGGCCAGCTTCACCGCGGATGCGGTGGCCTTCCTCGACGCCCTCAAGATCGAGCAGGCGATCGTCGCCGGTTTCGACTGGGGCGCCCGCATCGCAACCACCCTGGCCGCGCTGTGGCCGCAGCGCTTCCATGCGCTGGTGTCGGTCAGCGGCTACCTGATCGGCAGCCAGGAAGGCAACGTCAAGCCGCTGGCGCCGAAGGCCGAGCTGCAATGGTGGTACCAGTATTACTTCGCCACCCCGCGCGGCGAACGCGGTTATCGCGAAAACACGCACGCCTTTGCGCGCCTGATCTGGGAGCTGGCTTCGCCCCAGTGGAAGTTCGACGACGCGACCTTTGCCCGCTCGGCCAAATCGCTCGACAACCCGGACCACGTCGCCATCTCGATCAGCAACTACCGCTGGCGCCTGGGCCTGGCGCCGAGCGAGCCGCGCTACGAAGCCATCGAGCGGCGCCTGGCGGCATTCCCCGACGTCGCGGTGCCGACCATCACGATGGAGGGCGAGGCCAACGGGGCGCCGCATCCGGACCCGACGAACTACGCCAGGAAATTCCTGAAGAAGTACGAACACCGCCACCTCGCCAAGGGTGTCGGCCACAACCTGCCGCAGGAAGCGCCCCGGGACTTCGCCCAGGCCATCCTCGACGTCGCCAAATGGATTTGAGGAGATCGACCATGCACACCAACGCAAAAGCGCTTTACACCGTCCTTGGCCTTGCAACCGCCCTGTCCCTGCCGGTCTTCGCCCAGGGAGACGTCGGCGGCGCCGGTCCGATCGCCGTGGTGGCGATCGAGAACGAGGCGGCGCCCAGGCTGATCGTCGACCAGCCGCTGCCAGGACCGCTGGCGAAAGGCCAGGTCTTCATCGGCTACCGCAGCGAGAACATCCGCATCGTGCCGGTGTACGGCAAGGGCGCGCTCGACGTGTCGCCGCGCATTGGCCACCTGCACGTGACGGTGGACGGCGCGCCATGGCATTGGGCCGACGCCAGCAACGAACCGATCATCCTGGTCGGCCTGCTACCCGGCCCGCACAAGGTATTGGTCGAACTGGCCGATCCCACGCACATGGTCATCGCGAGCAAGACGGTCGAATTCGTTGTGCCAGGCAGGAACGGGGGTGTGCATGGGCATTGAACGGCGTCGTCCGCGCCAAGTTGTATCCAGAGGTAACGTAATACATACACCGCTTCGGCCCGGATCGTGTGGCAAACAGCATGCATCCGACTGCCAAGTCGCCGTGGCGGGCTGCCGGGTAGCCCGCCAGGCTGCTACGCGTTACAACCGCTTACGTATCAGCTGTTCAAATCGGGTTGGCATTGATGCTACCTTTCCAATACGCAATTCAATGAAGAATTGCGAACCAGACCAGAGGACATCATGAAAAAACTGATCATCACGCTCGCGGCCAGTCTGGCCGCCATCGGTTCCGCACAAGCCCAGACCATCGTCGCCGACGCCAGCCCGGCATCGCGCGCCTATGTCGGCGCCGCCGTGTCCGGCGTCAAGAACCAGTCCAGCGATGACTGGCAGGCCGGCGGAAAGATCTTCGGCGGCTATAACATCGACCAGAACTGGGCGGTGGAAGCCGGCCACTCGCGTTTCGGCAACGAGGACATCAACGTTTTCACAGGGTCAGGATTCGGGACGGGAGAGGTAAAGAGCTCGCGCACCTATGTCGCGGCGAAGTACACGATGCCGGTGAACGCCGAGCTCTCCGCCTACGGCAAGCTGGGCGCCTCATATAACGAGACCAAGACTTCGTTCAGGGGCGACAGCTATACCGACCGCGATACCGGCGCCTACGCTGCGCTGGGCGTGCAATATGCGCTGGCCCCGAATGTGGCGCTGTTCGGCGAATACGAGCGCTATGGCAAGAAGAAGGAAACGGGCGCCAAGGCCGATGTCGTATCGGTAGGCCTGCAGTACGGCTTCTAAGACAGGAGTTCCAACGCGGCGCGGACGATCACCCGTTCGCGGCGCGTGGCAGGTCGCGTTCTCCCATCACGACCGACAGCTCGACCTGGCCGGCGCGCCAGGCATGCTCGAGGTTCTGCTCGATCGCATCGATGCTGGCCGGCCTGTCGTCGGCGAAGCCGCGCACGCCATAGGCCCGGTTGCGGCCATGCGACTTGGCCATGTACAGCGCCATGTCCACCAGGTTCACCACCCGTTCCCATGCCAGTTCCTGTTTGCCGACCGCGAGCGGGAAGGGCGCGTAGCCGATCGACACATTGACGCTCAGCGCCATGCCGCCATGGTCGACCACAGTCGCGCCGATGCCGGCCAGGATGCGCTCGGCCACCTCGTCCAGCCCCGATTTGCCGCCGGGCGCCGTCGGCAGGTAGGCCAGGAATTCCTCGCCGCCCCAGCGCACGATCATGTCGGTCTCGCGCAGGATCTCGCACAGGCGCGCCGCGATCGTCGTCAGGACCGCGTCGCCGGCCGCATGGCCATAGGTGTCGTTGATGTTCTTGAAGTGGTCGACGTCGAGCAGGAATAGTGCGCCGGCAGGGGCGGCGTCGGGCGCCTGCTGTCCCGCCGCCGGCAGCGCGCGCATGTACTCCAGGAAGTGGCGGCGGTTGTACAAGCCGGTTAGCGGATCGCGCACGCTCTGCTGCTTGAGTTCGCGGTTCTTTTCGTGCAGCTGGGCGTTGGCGTGGCGCACCTTGCGGTACAGGAGGCCGACCACGGTGGCGGCCAGCGCGAACACCGCCACCAGCAGCCACCACACGCGCTGTTGCAGGCGGCGGTTGTCGATCTCGGTCGACTTGATCAGGTTTTCGCTGCGCAGCAGTTCGATCTGGCGCTGCTTCTTGTCGCCTTCGTACTTTTCCTGCAGGTCGAGCATCGCCTGCTGGCGGCGTCGTTCGAACAGCTCGTTGGAGATCTTGCGTTCGCGGTGATAGGCCTGCAGCGCGCCAGGCAGGTCGCCCGCGCGTTCGAGCGCCAGGCCGTATTCGACCAGGGCGGTCTGCAGCTCCGGCTTGTCGCCGATTTCCTCATAGCCGGCCATGCCCAGTTCGATCTGGCGCTTGCCTTCGGCCAGGCGGCCGGTGCCGAGATAGGCCTGGCCCAGGTTCAGGTGGACGGTCGCATCGAGTTTGCGGTCGTTCAGCGGACGCGCCGCCGCCACCGCCTGTTCGGCGTAGCTGGCAGCATGCTTGTAGTCGCCGGTCTTGAGGTAGAAGTCCGACAGGTTGATGAGCGAGACTGCAACCCGCTTGGTGGCGCCGATCGAGCGTTCCAGCGCCAGCCCTTCCTGCAGCGCGCGCAGCGCGCGTTCGCGCTGGCCGGTATCGATCGCCAATCCGTATTCGGCGTTCCTGATGGTGGCCATGCGGCCGGGCGACCTGGCCTTCTCGGCGGCGGCGAGCGCTTCGTCGATCAGGCCGAAGCCTTTTTCCGGCTCGCGCATCTGGGCATACAGGCGCACCAGCGAATTGAGCGCCATGACGATGTGGACGGGTTGGCCTTGCTGGCGCGCCAGGGTGGCAGCTGCCTGCAGGCGCTCCAGGGCGCTCGGCAGGTTGCCGTCCTCGGCATGCGATTCGCCCGACGAGATCGCGGCGCGCACCCGCAGGTCGATGTCCCCGGTGGTGTTGGCCAGCTTTTCCGCCTCCCAGATCAGGCGGTGGGCTTCGCCCGGACGGTGCTGCGCGAAGGCGGAATACCCTTGCATCAGCAAGCCCTTGGCCAGCGCGCCGGGATGGTCGTGTTCGCGGCCGATGGCGATCAGCTCATTGGCCAGCGCAAAGGACTGTGCATGGTGGCCCAGGCCATGACGCGCCACAGCGAGCTGGTTCAGGAACTCGATGCGCTGGGTCAGCGGCGCGTTGCGGGCTTCCGCCTCGAGCGCTTCCAGCTTCGGCAGCGCGCGTTCGGGCACGAAGCGATTGAGTTCGCGGATCTCTGCGATGCGCTGGTCCAGCGGCAGGGCGCCGCTGGCGAACGCAATGGGCGCCGCCGCGCACAATGCCAGGGCCAGCGCGTGGGAGCGGGAACGCGCGAATGCGCAGTGCAGGACAGCGAACATGCCGGTTCTCGTCGCGCCGGGCGATCCGGCGGAAGTTGTTTGGATCAATTATATGGCTGTTGCAAAGTAGAAATTTCACTTTCTCTTTAATTGTCACAAAAATGACACAGCCGATTCGGGGGAGGCCGAGCGACGGCAGGATGCTTGCCCGGGAAGCCCGCCAATCCAGGGGAATATGAACAATCCGCGTGTTTAGCAGGACAACAAAATGTCGTCAATCGGCTGCAACCAAAAGCCAAAAACCACGCACGGGCTGCGCACCGATTTGTTACGTCAACGGTGCGGTCCCGATCCGAGACGGCTCTTATACTTGGTTCACGATCAGCGACGAGGAGACGGCGATGTGGAAGTCACCCTGGGCCAGGTGGGGCGCGACCTTGGGCTTCGCGCTGGGCGGCTTTTTCGACGGCATCCTGCTGCACCAGATCCTGCAATGGCACCATCTTCTGAGCCTGGTGCCCGGCATCGACGACCTGCGCCTGCAAGTGCTGTGGGACGGTTACTTCCACCTGCTGATGTATGTGATCGCCCTGGCCGGGTTGATCGGGCTGTGGCGCGCGCAGCGCCGCGGCGCGGTGGACTGGGGCTTGCCGCTGGCGGGCGCGATGCTGATAGGGTTCGGTGTCTGGCATACGATCGACGCGCTGCTGTCGCACTGGCTGCTGGGCATCCACCGCATCCGTATCGACAGTTCGAACCCGCTGGCCTGGGATCTGCTGTGGCTGGCCGCATTCGGCATCGCGCCACTGCTGCTCGGCTGGCGCTGGCTGCGCCGGCAGGGCGGTGGGGGTGGAACAGGCGGGATGCGCAATGCGACCGCGGCGATGGCGCTGCTGGCCGCCGGCACGGCCGGCGCCGGCGCCTGGGCGCTGATGCCGCCGCCGGGCCAGGACCTGACCACCGTCGTGTTCCATCCCGGCGCCGGCCCGCGCGAGGTGTTCGCGGCGCTCGACGCGGTCGACGGCCGGCTGGTGTGGAGCGACCGCGCGATGGGCGTGGTCGTGATGGCGGTGCCGGAGGCGCGCCGCTGGGACTTGTACCGGCATGGCGCGCTGCTGGTGAGCGGCAGCGGCGCGCCGGCCGGGTGTTTCGGCTGGAGCCGGCCTTAGACCGCAATCTGCTGCAGCAGGTATAGCCGCTGGTACAGGCCGCCCTCGATCCGCATCAGTTCCTCGTGCGGCCCGGCCTCGGTAATCCTGCCGTGATTGAGCACGATGATGCGGTCGGCTTCGCGGATGGTCGACAGGCGGTGCGCGATGGCGATGATGGTCACCTTGCCGCGCAATTCTTCCAGCGCTTCCTGCACGATCTGTTCGGTGGCGCTGTCGATGCGCGAGGTCGCCTCGTCCAGCAGCAGGATGCGCGGCTCGCCCGCCAATGCGCGCGCGATCGCGATCAGCTGCTTCTGCCCGGACGACAGGCGTGAGCCGCCTTCGCCCAGCTGGGTCTCGTAGCCGTCTTCCAGCGCGCTGATGAAGTCGTGGGCGTGCGCTGCGCGCGCCGCCTCTTGCAGGCGTTCGAGCGGCAGGCCGCGGCCCATGTCGATGTTCTCGCGCGCCGTGGCGGCCAGGATGAACGGATCCTGCGGCACCAGGCCGACTTCGTTGCGGAAGCGTTCGTTGCCGATGCCGGCCAGCGGCAGGCCGCCGATCTCGATGCTGCCTTTATCCGCCACGTAGTAGCGCAGCAGCAGCGACAGCAGGGTCGACTTGCCGCTGCCGGTGTGGCCGACGATGCCGAAGAAGGCGCCTTGCGGCACGTCGAGCGACAGGTCGTGCAGCACCGGCTGGCCCGGCACGTACGCGAATTCGACGTTGCGCACCCGTACCGCCGGGGCGCTGGCGACGAACGCCGTTTCGTCGTGCGCACGCTTGGAATCGTGTTCCGGTGCGCCCGCTTCGTCGAGCAGCGTGTTCACGCGCGCCGCCGCGACCACCGCCTGCTGCAGGCCGCTGAACTGCATCGTGATCTGGATGAGGGGCTCGACCACGCGCGCGATATAGCTGACGAAAGCGTACAGCACGCCCACCTCGACCGCGCCGACTTCGCGCTGGCCGAAGGCGAAGATCACCAGCGCCAGCAGGGCCACGTTGAGCAGGTCGAGCGCGGGCCGCAGCAGGAAGGCGTTGGCGCGCAGCTCGGCCACGCGCGCCGTGTAGTGGTTGCGGTTGGTGCCCAGGAAGCGCTCGCCGAAGCGCACCTCGGCATTGCTGGCCTGGAGCACGCTCATGCCGCCGATCGACTCGGCCATCTGGGCGTTGATGTCGCTGCGCAGCGCGCGGGCGCGCGTGACCGCCGGCGCCGACAGGCGCTGGTACAGCCAGACGATGCCCACCACCGCCGGCACCAGGGTCAGCACGATCAGCATCAGGCGCCAGTCGAGCCAGGCCATCGCGATCATGGTGCCGACCAGGACGATCGAGTTGTCGAGCATGACGTACAGGACCTGGATGTACAGGGTCTTGACTGCCTCGGTGTCGTTGGTCACGCGGCTGACCAGCTGGCCGGTGATGGCGCGGTCGAAAAAGGCCATCGGCAGGCGCAGCACGTGGCCATAGACCCATTCGCGCAGGCGCTGCACCGAGCGCATCGCCAGGCCGGACAGGCGGATCAGCTGCAGGTAGCGCACCCAGCTCGCGATCCAGCCGGTGAGCACCAGGCCGCCCAGCAGCAGGGTCATCTGAGTCCAGTCGAGGTTGCGAGGCAGCAGATGGTCGTCGATCAGGGCCTTGCCCAGCAGCGGGCCCAGGACTTCGAAGGCGGCGGCCAGGATCAGCCACAGGGTGGCGACGACCAGGTGGCGCGTCTCGGGCGCGGCGGCGCGGCGCAGCAGGCGCGTGGCCAACTTGGCCTGGTTGCGCAGTTCGCCGCGTTCGATGGAGCTTGCGTCAGATTGCATCGAGGCTGGCCTCCAGTTGTTGATAGCGCCACTGGCTGGAATACCAGCCATCCAGCGCGAGCAGTTGATCGTGGGTGCCGGCTTCGACCACGCGGCCGGCCTTGAGCACGACGATGTGGTCGGCCGCGACCACCGCCGAGAGACGGTGGCTGGCGATGATGGCGGCGCGGCCCGGCTGCGCCTGGCGCAGCTCGGCCAGGTGCTCGAGGATGCGGGTCTCGGTGCCGGTGTCGACCGCCGACAGGGCGTCGTCCAGCAGCAGCAGGCGGCTGTCGGCCAGCAGCGAGCGCGCGATCGCGACCCGCTGGCGCTGGCCGCCCGACAGCGTGATGCCTTTTTCGCCGACCGGGGTGTCGTAGCTTTGCGGGAAGCGCAGGATGTCGTCGTGGATGTCGGCCATCTGCGCCGCCGCGATCACCTCGGCGCGCGACGCGCCGGGACGCGCGAGCGCGATGTTCTCGGCGATCGAGGCCGAGAACAGGAAGGACTCTTGCGGCACCCAGCTGGTCGCGCTGCGCAGCGCCGACAGGCGGTAGGCGTCGAGCGGCTGGCCGGCCCATTCGGCGCGGCCGGACTGCGGCGTGGCCTGGCGCAGCAGCACCCGCAGCAGGGTCGACTTGCCGGAGCCGGTCGGGCCGACCAGGCCCAGGGTCTGGCCCGGCTCGAGCCGCAGCGAGACCCCGTCGAGCGCCGGTTGCTGCAGATTGGCCTGCGCGCCGCCATAGGCGAAGGTGACCTTGTCCAGCACCAGCGGGCCCTGGCCGACCTGGTCGATGGCGCCGGTATCTTCGACCGACAGCGGGGCGTCGAGCAGCGGCTGCAGGCGCGCCAGGCCGGCGCGGCCGCGTTCGATCAGGGTCAGCACCCAGCCGGCCGCGAACATCGGCCAGATCAGCTGGCCCAGGTACATCGTGAAGCTGGTCAGCGCGCCCACCGTGAGTTCGTTCTGCCACACCAGGTAGCCGCCCAGGCCGAGCGT
>DDKG01000298.1:49003-57001 GCA_002339265.1 Massilia sp. UBA2604
TACCAGAACGCGAGGCCCATCAGCGGGAACGGCAGCAGCGCGACCAGGGCCAGGCGCCAGTCGACGCCCAGCATCATGATCCCCAGCACCATCACCAGGGTCAGCGTGCCGTCGAAGGCGGCCAGCAAGGCTTCGCCGGCCGCCATCTCGATGGCGTCGATGTCGTTGGTGGCCAGCGCCATCAGGTCGCCGGTGCGCTGGCGCTGGTAGAAGGCCGGGCCCTGCGCCGCCAGGCGCGCGTACAGGCGGGTGCGCAGCTCGACGCCCAGGTTGTAGGCGGCCGAATACAGGCGGATGCGCCAGCAGACCCGCAGCACGTAGATCGCCACGCCCAGCGCCACCAGCTCGGCGATCCCGAGCAGCAGGTCGTCCTGGCCGAGGCGGTTGGCGGCGAGGGCGTCGACCATGGCGCCGACCTTGCGCGGGATGAGGACGGTGCAGATCGCGACGCCGATCAGCATGACGGCCGACGAGGCATAGGATTGCCAATGCCGGCGCACGAAGCCGCCGATCAGCCTGGACAAACTCATTCGAAATCCTTGGAAATGCGCCCGAAAAAAAAGCGGGCCAGAGCCCGCTAGTGTAGTCGTTTTGCCTATCCGGCGCTTTTCATGTGCTTACTTTCGACGCTTGGGCGGGGTGTCGATGCGGGTGACGGTGGCCGAATCCTTGTCCTCGACCGGAGCCGCCATCGGATGCGGCGCGACCGCCGCTTTCGGAGCGCCCTTGCCGGCGGCCTTGGCGATCGGCTTGGGCTTGGCGACCGGGGCCGGATCGTCGCCGGTGGTCGCCTGGATCTCGTCCGCGCTCACGATCGCCGGTTCTTCCTGGACCACGACCGGTTCGGCCGGCGCCGGCGGTTGTGCTTGCGCCTGCACGACCGGCGCCACTGCGGCCTGGGCGGTATCGGCAACCTTGGCGGCGGTGTCGGCGGCAGCATCGATGGTTTCCTGGGTCGCCGTGGCGGCGGCTTGCGCGACCTGCTCTGCCTGCTCGATTGTCGCAGTGAGTGGCGCAGTAAGTGGCGCGCTCAGCGCCAGCGGCGCTGCCTGCGCCTCGGACGCGATCGTGCGCAAGGCGAGTGGCTGGGCCTGGGTGGTGATGTTGACCAGCTCGCGGCCGTAGTTGAACAGGCCGCGCACCTGTTCTTCGGCGTGGGTGCGCAGCACCAGCAGGTCGCGCGGCTGGGTCGCCTCGATCAGCTGGCGCAGGGTGTGCGACGAGCGCTCGACCGAATCGCGCGAAGCCGACAGGTTCAGCGACAAGATGCGGCTGGCGTTGTCCAGCGCCTGCGTGGCGAAGGTATTGAAGAAGCGAAACTGCGCATCCAGCTGGGCGCTCAGTTGCCTGGTAGATGCTGCGGACAATTGCTCGGGAAGTGAAGTCATTGGAGTTCCTATCGGTCAAGTATGGCGCGCTGCAATATCAGCCAGTGTACCCACGATTGGCGGGTGTTGCAACGCACAAAGGTGGCTTATTTATTAAGGGTAATATTGCATCGCAGCATTGTTTGATTTTTATCAAAAACGATGTGCCTGAATTGCTACAATTTGTCGATCAACAAAGGATTGAACATGGACCTCGTGATTCGCAATGCTGCTCTTCCTGATGGCCGGAAAGGTGTCGATATCGGCATCGTTGACGGCCGCATTGCCGCCGTCGAACCGCGGCTTGCAGCCCGGGGTGCACATGAAATCGACGCCGCAGGCGACCTGGTCAGCCCGCCCTTTGTCGACGCCCATTTCCACATGGATGCCGTGCTGAGCTATGGCTTGCCGCGCGTGAACCGCAGCGGCACCCTGCTCGAAGGCATCGCGCTATGGGGCGAGCTGAAACCCGAACTGACCCAGGACGCCCTGGTCGAGCGCGCGCTGCGCTATTGCGACTGGGCGGTGGCGCGCGGCCTGCTGGCGATCCGCAGCCACGTCGATATCTGCGACGATCGGCTGCTGGCGGTGGAAGCGCTGCTCGAGGTGAAACGCCGGGTGGCGCCGTATCTCGACCTGCAGCTGGTGGCGTTTCCGCAGGATGGCCTGCTGCGCAGCCCGACCGCCTTCGACAACATGAAACGCGCGATCGGCATGGGCGTGGACGTGGTCGGCGGCATCCCCCATTTCGAGCGCACCATGGCGCAGGGCGCCGAGTCGGTGCGCCTGCTGTGCGAGTTCGCGGCCGAACGCGGTTTGCGGGTCGACATGCATTGCGACGAGAGCGACGACCCGCTGTCGCGCCATATCGAGACGCTGGCGTACGAAACCCAGCGCCTCGGCCTGCAGGGCAGGGTGGCCGGTTCGCACCTGACCTCGATGCACTCGATGGACAATTATTACGTGAGCAAGCTGCTGCCGTTGATCGCCGAGAGCGGCGTGGCGGCGATCGCGAACCCGCTGATCAACATCACCCTGCAGGGGCGCCACGACACCTATCCCAAGCGGCGCGGCATGACCCGCGTGCCCGAGCTGATGGCGGCCGGCGTCGACGTCGCCTTCGGCCACGATTGCGTGCTCGATCCCTGGTACGGCATGGGCTCGGGCGACATGCTCGAGGTGGCGCACATGGGCCTGCACGTGGCGCAGATGACGGGGCTGGAGGCGATGCAGGCCTGCTATGCCGCCATCACCGAGACGCCGGCGCGCATCCTCGGGCTCGACGGCTATGGCCTGGCGCCGGGCTGCCACGCAGATTTGGTGATCCTCGACGCCGGCTCATCGGTCGAGGCGATCCGCCTGCGCGCGGCGCGCCGCTACGTGCTGCGGCGCGGCCGGGTGGTGGCCGAGGCGCCGGCCGCCGCCAGCCGCCTGCATCTGGATGGAAGGCCCGCCAGCGCCGACTTTCGGCTGCCGCACGACAACAATCCTGCAAACCGGGAGGTGCCGTGATTATTTGTGAGATTTCAGGCAAAATAACTGACCGCCGGGTTCTGGCATTTGCAAACTGACTGTTGTGAGAGATATTGAAATTCGTCCCGCCGTCGAAGCCGACTTCGAGGCGATCTGGACCATTTTTTGCGCCCACGTGGTGGCCGGTGAAAGCTATGTCTTCACCACGGCCACCTCGCGCGAGGCCGGCCATCATTACTGGATGGGCCCGGGCGTGCACAGCTACGTCGCGGTGAGCGCGGCGGGGCGCGTGCTGGGGATGTACCGGCTGGTGCCGAACCAGGTCGGGCGCGGCCACCACGTGGCCAACGCCTCGTACATGGTCAGCCCGTCGGCGCAAGGCGCGGGCATCGGCCGCCTGATGGGCGAACACAGCCTGGCCGAAGCGCGCAGCCAGGGTTTCCTGGCGATGCAGTTCAATCACGTGGTCAGCACCAATGCCGCCGCCATCGGGCTGTGGAAGAAGCTGGGCTTTTCCATCGTCGGCACCCTGCCCAAGGCCTTCCGCCACAAGCGCCTGGGTTATGTCGACGCCTACGTGATGTACCAGCTGCTGCAAGACCCCGACCACTGGCCGACCACGGACGAGTAGTAGCGAGTAATAGGCCGGGGTATGATCTCGGCCATGACCGAGATCCTCACCACTGCCCGCCTGCGCCTGCGCCTCGTGACCGAGGACGACGCCCCCTTTTACCTGGCGCTGGTGAACGACCCTGCCTTCATCGCACATATCGGCGACCGCCAGCTGCGCACCGTCGACGCCGCGCGCCGCGGCTTGCTCGAAGGACCGATCGCGATGCAGGAGAAATACGGCCATTCGCTGTACCTGGTCGAGCGGCTGGAAGATGGCGTGCCGATCGGCCTGTCGGGCCTCGTCAAGCGCGACACCCTGGAGTACGTCGACATCGGCTATGCCTTCCTGCCCGCGTACCGCGGATGCGGCTACGCCTTCGAGTCGGGACAGGCGGTGGTAGGCCTGGCGGCGCGGCTGGGCATCCGGCGCCTGGCGGCGATCGTTTCGCCCGGCAACGCGGCCTCGATCGCGCTGCTGCAGCGCCTGGGCCTGCGCTTCGAACGCTGCGCCAGCCTTGCCCCCGGCCAGGCGCTGGTCAACGTGTACCTGGCCGATCTGGATGGTTGAGTAGCGCACCTTGTGCGGGTATTGACAGTGATACGATGGCGCATCCTCAACGCCCGCTTACCGAAACGATTATTCCAATGCCATCCAACGAGCTGCTGCCAGACGCCCATTTCTACATTGTCTTGAATGCCGGTTCGGGGCATTCCGAGACCGAAGAGCGCATCTCGACGATCCGCGAGGTCATGGACAAGTCGGGCCGGGTCTGCCACCTGGAAGTGGTCGACAACCCCGAACGGTTGGAGGATATCGCGCGCGAGATGGCCGGCAAGGCGTTCGCCAGCGGCGGCGTGCTGGTCGCGGCCGGCGGCGACGGCACCATCAACACGGTCGCGCACCAGGCGGTGCTGGCCGGCTGCCTGTTCGGCGTGCTGCCGCAGGGCACCTTCAATTACTTCGGCCGCACCCACGGCATTCCGGAAGACCTGGCCGAGGCAGTGTACGCGATGCTGCGCGCCGAAGTGCGGCCGGTGCAGATCGGCATGCTCAACAACAAGATCTTCCTGGTCAATGCCAGCGTGGGCTTGTATCCGGCGCTGCTCGAGGAACGCGAGCACGACAAGCGCGAATATGGCCGCAGCCGCGTGGTGGCTTTCCTGTCGGCGATCAAGATGGCGCTGCGCCCGCACCGCCACCTGCGCATCACGCTCGAACTCGACGGCAAGGAAAAACGCCTGCGCACCACTACCTTGTTCGTGGGTAATAATCGGCTGCAGATGGAGCAGGTCGGGATGAATGAGCTGACCGAGGCGGTGGAAGAGGGACAGTTGGTGGCGCTGGCGCCCAAGCCGATGGGCAAGCTCGGACTACTGGGCCTGCTGATCCGCGGCGCCTTCGGCAAGCTGGGTGCGGGCGACGACGTCATCGCCTTTGCGTTCAAGAGCATGACGGTGAAGACGCCGTCGTTGTATGGCCGGCGGCGCCTGAAGGTGGCGGCCGACGGCGAGGTGAGCAAGATGGCGACGCCGTTCGAGTTCAAGGTCCTCGAAGGGCGGCTCAAGTTGCTGGTGTCGGAAAAAGGACGCGGCACGCCGCGTCCTGTCGAAGGCACTTTTGAGACGGCGTGAATCCGCTTAGCTAGCGCAAATACGTCGTTCCCGCGAAGGCGGGAACCTAAGTTCGCAAGCATCTCGATAACGCATGCAGTACTTGGGTTCCCGCCTCCGCGGGAAGTCGTTACCTCCAGTGGAGGTAACGACGTGGTGGCTGATTGTCTTGCCAGGTTTTACTTCACCCGCAGCAGCCGCACGCCATAGATGTCGAACCGGTTCGACGGCTCCGCCCCGCCGGCGCCGGTGAAGCTGCGGTTACTCTCGAGATAACTCATATTGTAGAAGTCCGTCATCTCGACGCGGTAGCTGCCCGCCTCGACGCGCGCCGCCAGCGGCGTCGAGTACACGCTTGGTGTGTCCTTCTGCAGCAGCGGCGCGTGCGGCAGCTGGATCACGCCCTGGGCCACGATCTTGCCATCGCCATCCTTCAGCGCCAGCCATTTCACGCCGCCGCTGATGCCCAGGTTCACCTGGTTGGCGCCGTTGTGGTAACGCACCTGGAGCCGGTAGTCGCCCGCACGCTCGATGCGGACGCCGTCGACGGCGAAGCGGTCGCCCGGCTTGCCCCAGTCCTTCAGGTGCGGGCGGGTGAAGCGCGCATCGGGTGCCGTCGCCTTCAGGTTCGACTGCACGCGTGCATCCGTCACGGGAATCTCGATCCCCGCGTCGACGCAGCGCGGCTGGCTGTGGTGGCTGACGTTGCCGCTGTCGGTAAACAGCGCCTCGACCGCGTAGCAGGACGTCGCACTGGCCTTGCGATCGATCCAGGCCCCGGCTTGCAGCTTGTCGGCCACCAGCTTGCCGTCGCGGTAGACGCGGTAGCTGACGTCGGCGGCATTGCCGTTGGCGCCGATCTGCAGGGTGACCGCACCCGAGGCTGCGCGTGACAGGGCGTCGATGGTCGGCTCGCGCGGGCCGAAGACGGCGCTCGCTTCTTCATAGGGATTGGCGTTGACGCGGCGGATGTCCTGCTGGTCGGCCATCAGCTTGCCCAGCACGATCTCGATGCGGTTGCTGTCGGCCAGGTCAAGCAGGCGAATGGTGTTCTTCGCAGGCTTGCCGTTCAGGACGATGCGCTCGACGGCGTAATAGCCGTCCTTGTCGCTCGCGGCAGGCAGTTGCAAGCGCACGTCGACGCGCTTGCCGTGCAGGCGCAGGTCGTGCAGCGCGATTTCGTTCGTCGCGCCGAAGGTCTCGCGGCGCAGTTTCGCCGTGACGAAAGGCTGCAGCCTGATGCCGTCGTCGAGCATTTCGACGCCGAACACATTCTTGACCACCATGCCCAGATAACCGCCGACCGACCACAGCTGACGGCGCGAGTTGATCACCGGCCCGCTCAAGTCCGGATTGTTTTCGTCGAGCAGCAGCGGCTGGCCGGACAGCCATTCGAGGTTTTCCATATTCGACAGGTTGACCGCCGCGCCGCGCATCAGGGAGGCGTAGGCCACGTCGGCCACCGCCGCGTTCTTGCCCTGCGCCGCCGCCCGCAGGCCATAGGCGGTCACGAACGGCCAGCTCGAACGGTTGTGATACACCGGCGCACCGATCTGCTGCGGCCAGATCATCGGCGCACCCAGCGGGCCATGCGGATAGCGCGCCAGGATCGAGCGCGCACGTTCGTCGTCGGCCACGCCGCTGACGATCGCCAGCGCCTGGCCCAGCCAGTCGAATTTGTGCAGCGGCGCGTCGTCCAGGTGGCCGGCGGTGAGGCTGCTGTACATGCCTTCGTCCGCGAGCCACAGGCGTTCGTTGATCGCGCGTTTCAGTTCCTGCGCCCAGCGCGCGTAGCGCTGCGCCTTGTCAAACTCCTTGTGTTCGCGCGCCAGCTTCGCGGCCAGGTTCAGCGCCTGGTAATACACGACATTGGTCGACAGCGCCTTCGAACTGGCCATCGACGCCAGGTCGCCCGGGATCCAGGCGGCATAGCTCTGGTCGCGCCAGTCGAGGAAGGATTCCTCGCCCGTGTACAGGCCGGTGACCGGATCGAAGGCCGCCACGCGGTCGATCTCGATCGTGTTCGACAACGCCTTCAATGCGCGCGCGGCGAACGGCGCGCGCTCAAGAGCGGGCAGGGTGCGCAGCGCTTCCTCGGCCGCCAGCGCCCAGGTGAGGCGATCGGTGCTGACCGGCCAGCTGCCGCCGCTGCCGGTGTCCTGCACGATCTGCAGGCCGTCCGGCGAGCCGGGAACCTGCGGCGCGGCCTGGATGTCCGGGCGCCAGCCCGAGAGCTTGAAATCGAGTGAATTGCGCACCCGCTGCGGGTCGAGCAGGGCCAGGCCCAGGTCGGCCGCATACGACAGGTCGCGGGTCCAGACATAGGCCCATTTCTCGCCGGTGGCGAAGCAGGCGCAGTCGATCGCGTTGCCGCCGTTGTAATTGCCGTCATTGATCTGGCTGACCGAATTCTGGCGCATCTCGCGACCAGCCATGGCGAACAGGGCGTCGAAAGCCAGGTTGCCGCTGCGCACGCGCGGCAGGCCGTCTTCTTCGGCGTACTCGACGTGCTGCGGACCGGGGTCGCGCAGCAGCATGCTGCTCGACTGGACGTAGCGGCGCAGCGGCGCGTTGGCATCCGGCGTCGAGTAGCGCACGGTTTCCACCTTGCCGTTCCAGGTCGGCCATTGCTGGGTCGATTGCAATGCGTGCCCCGCGTGCGGATCGACACCCGTATCGCGGTTGGTGTCGGCGATGCGCGCCACCTTGAGCACCGGCTTGGAGGCGTCGCGGGCATCGATCGTGAAGCGGTAGGTGCCCGGCTGGCGCACGAACAGGAAGGTCTCGGGACCGGACTGCCGCTCCAGGCGGTAAGCGGTATCGGGCTTGACGCTCGTGCTCTTGTCCGGATCGATCACCCATTCCGCGCTCCAGTCGCCGGTGCCCAGCTTGAAGGCGTGGTTGCCCGGCATGACCTCGACGTCGGCCTGGTAGA
>DDKG01000302.1 GCA_002339265.1 Massilia sp. UBA2604
TTGTTGACTCTTTCGAGTCACCCTGCATTGCTGCAGGGGTCGCTCACTCAAAATACTGACCGTTACTCATTGCTGAGCAACGTATTTCTTTTTTGTGAACATTTGATAATTTAAGTAATCAACTGAACAAGTCAGCTGGCACCTTCATCAAACGCCCACACTTATCGACTGTTAATTTTTAAAGAACTTTATTCGGTACTGCTTTCTGCGTTTTGCTTCGAAGCGTTGTGTTCGTCAGCAGCAGAGAGGCGAGAGTATGAAGTGTTTCGCGATGCTCGTCAACCTCTTTTTTCTCTTCGCTTTCGCTACCGTGAGGCTGCGTTTGCGTTGAGGAGCGAGACTATAGCAAGCCAAAGGCCAGCTTGCAAGGTTTACGATTGTGATATCTTAGCCGCCGCATTCAGCGACCTTCTCTTACACACCTCTATATGATTCCTACAATCGTCCCGACCGCCGACGCCGCCCTCTCCCAGTCCCTGGCGGACGCCATCAACAACAAGACCAAACCGCTCGGCAGTCTCGGACGACTGGAATCGCTCGCCGCCCAGCTGGGCCTTATCCAGCGCTCGACCAGGGTCAGCATCGATCAGCCCGCGATCCTCGTATTCGCCGCCGACCACGGCGTCGTGGCCGAAGGCATTTCCGCTTTCCCGCAAGACGTCACCTGGCAGATGGTCGAGAACTTCCTGGGCAACGGCGCCGCCATCAATGTGTTCGCGCGCCAGAACGGCTGCGCATTGCATGTGGTCGATGCCGGCGTGAACCACGACTTCGGCGAACGCGCAGGGCTCCTGCACCGCAAGGTCGCCAACGGCACCCGCAACTTCGCGATCGAACCTGCCATGACGGCGCAGGAATGCGCAACCGCCCTCGAACACGGCATGGCCCTGGCGCGCGACCTGCCCGGCACCGTCGTCGGCTTCGGCGAAATGGGCATCGGTAATACCACGTCGGCAGCGGCATTGATGCATAAGCTGACCGGACAACCAGTGCCGCGCTGCGTCGGCGCCGGCACCGGCTTGAGCCCGGATGGCATCCGCCACAAGGCGGACGTCGTCGTAGCCGCAGTGGCGCGCCATGCCAACGCCGTGCAGCCGCTGGAAGTGCTGGCCACCTTCGGCGGCTTCGAGGTCGCCATGATGGCCGGCGCCATGCTCAAGGCGGCGGAAATGCGCAAGGTGCTGCTGATCGACGGCTTCATCGTGACCAGCGCCCTGCTGGTCGCCGCACGCCTGCAGCCGAACATCCTCGACTACTGCGTGTTCTCGCACTGCTCGGGCGAGCATGGCCACGCCCTGCTGCTCGAGGAACTCGGCGCCCGTCCGCTGCTCGACCTCGACCTGCGCCTGGGCGAAGGCACCGGCAGCGCGCTCGCCCTGCCGCTGCTGCACGCGGCGGCGAACTTCCTGAACGAGATGGCCACCTTCGCCTCGGCGCAAGTCAGCGAACGCTCGGCATGACGCACCAGGTGCGCCTGTTCTTCATCGCGCTGCAGTTCTTCACGCGCCTGCCGATTCCGCGCTGGGTCGGCTTCGAGCCGGCGTGGCTGAATCACGCCTCGCGCTACTTCCCCTTGGTGGGCCTCGTGGTCGGCGCCATCGGCGCGGCTGTCTACCTGGTGGCCGCGCAGTGGCTGCCGGCGCCGGTCGCCGCCGTGCTGTCCACCGCCGCCACCATCTACATCACCGGCGCCTTCCATGAAGACGGCTTCGCCGACACCTGCGATGGCCTGGGCGGCGGCATGACGAAGGAACGCGCGCTCGAGATCATGAAAGATTCGCGCGTCGGCGCCTATGGCGCGATCGGCATCGTGTGCATGCTCGGCGCGAAGCTGGTTCTACTTGCCAGCATGCCGCCAGCCAGCGCCATCGGCGCCCTGCTGCTGGCCCACCCGCTCTCGCGCCTGGCCGCCACGTCCCTGATCTGGCAGATGGACTACGCCCGCGCCGAGGGCAAGGCCAAGCCGCTGGCGGTGCGCATGAGCGACCGCGAATTCGGCATCGCCGCGCTCACCGTGCTGCTGCCCGCGCTTGGCCTGCTGGCCTTCGGCCTGCTCGACCTGGCCGCCATCGCCGCCGCCGTGGTCGCGGCCATGCTGGCCACGCGCTGGCTGGCCCGCAAGTTCACACGCCGGCTTGGCGGCTACACCGGCGACTGCCTCGGCGCCGTGCAGCAACTGGCCGAAGTGGCGATCTATATCGCGGTGTTGGCCACCCTCGGCCGCGGCGCGCTGGGCTGATGCGGCTCTACCTGGTGCGCCATCCACGGCCCGAGGTGCCGGCCGGGCACTGCTACGGCCGCAGCGACCTGGCTGCGAACGAGGCCGACGTCGAACGGGTACTGGCCGCACTGGCGAGCCTGGATCTGCCCGGGGCGATGCCGGTCTACGCCAGCCCACTCGCCCGCAGCGCCGTCCTGGCACAGCGGCTCGCGCCGGCGCCGGCATTCGACAAGCGCCTGGCCGAGATGGACTTCGGCGCCTGGGAGATGCGCAGCTGGGACGACATCCCGCGCAGCGAGATCGACGCCTGGAGCGCCGACCTCTTGCACTACCGTCCCGGCGGCGGCGAAAGCGTGATGGACGTCGCTGCGCGCGTGGCCGGTTTCGATGCCGACCTGCGACGCGCAGGCCATACTCAGGCCCTCGTCGTGTGCCATGCGGGCACCATGCGCCTGTTGCATTCGTTGCACCTCGGCGGCACGCTGGTGGAGGCCGCGCTGCGTGCGGCGCGAGCGCCACACCGGATTGACTACGGCGAAGTGCTGATGCTGGAAACCTGACAACACCTTATAATGAGCGCGTTTTGGTGCTCGCGCCTGCGTTCGCAGTCGCAGTTAAACGGGAAACACGAAGCTTCTTCAGCAAGCCAACGTGTGCTGCCCCCGCAACGGTAAGCAAGTGTCGCAGGCGTTCTTCGAGCCCTGCGGCGAACCGTCTCCTCATACCACTGTGCGCATGCATGGGAAGGTCGGACGGCCATACTTGTCAGCCCGGATACCGGCCAAAAGGTGGCGTCGCCTCGCGCGATGCCGTTCAATCTGGCCTACGGGGACGTCGGCTGGTTGCCCTTTATAAGAAACAGTTCATGAATTTTCCAGTCACCCGGCAAGCCGCCGCGGTCTCGCTCGCCCTCGCCGTCATGTCGTCCGCCGCATTTGCCGACGCACCCGCACCTGACGCCATCCCCACTGCCGACACCGTCGTCGTCACCGCGACCCGCACCGCGCAGCGCGCCGCCGACGTCATCGCCGACACCGTCGTCATCGATGCCGAAGAAATCGCGCGCTCCGGCGCCGGTTCCGTGGCCGACATCCTGCAGCGCCAGCGCGGCATCGAGATCTCGCGTAACGGCCCGGCCGGCGCCAGCACCAGCGTCTTCATCCGCGGCGCCAACGCCAACCAGTCCGTGGTCCTGATCGACGGCGTGCGCTTCGGCTCGGCCACCACCGGCAGCGCCAGCTGGAACGCCATTCCGCTGGGCGCCATCGACCGCATCGAGATCGTGTACGGCCCGCTGAGTACCCTGTACGGCGCCGACGCCATCGGCGGCGTGATCCAGATCTTCACCCGCAAGGGCGAAGGCGCGCCGGTGGTCACCGGTTCGGTCGGCGTGGGCAGCAACGCCACGCGCCAGGCTGACGCCGGGATCGACGGCAGCAGCGGCGGCCCGAACGCCATCAGCTACGCCTTCGGCGCCGGCTACGAGGATTCGGACGGCTTCTCGGCCACCCGCCCGGGCGCCTCGGGCTACAACCCGGACGAAGACGGCTACCGCCGCCGCAACGCCAACGGCCGCGTGTCGATGGTGCTCGCGCCGGGCCACGAGATCGGCGCCCAGTTCCTGGTCAGCCGCCTGTACAGCCAGTACGACAGCGGCACCGCCAACTACGACGTCCACAGCGACAACGACCTGAATACCGGCGCGGTCTTCATGCGCAACCAGATCCTGCCCAACTGGACCAGCACGCTGCAATACGCGCGCTCGGAAGACAAGTCGGGCAGCTTTACCAACGCGACGCCGTCCGGCGCCAGCCAGATCGACACCGAGCAGAACGAGTTCAGCTGGCAGAACGACATCGCCATCGGCCGCGACACCCTGCAGCTGCTGTACACGCACCGCAAGGAAGAAGTCGACTCGATGGACAAGTCGCGCATCACCAATTCGTACGCCGCGGCCTATTCGGCCAAGCGCGGCCAGCACCTGGTCGATGTCAGCGCGCGCCACGACCGCTCGGTCTACGGCAGCAAGAATACCGGCTCTGCCGGCTATGGCTACGACTTCGGCAACGGCCTGCGCGCCACCGCCGGCGTCGGCACCAGTTTCCGCGCGCCGACTTTCAACGAGCTGTACTTCCCCGGCTACGGCCTGGAAACCAACAAGCCAGAGAAGGGCCGCAACCGCGAGGTGGGCCTGCGCTACGACGGCAACGGCTACCAGCTGGACGCGACCTACTTCCACAACCGCCTGACCGACATGATCGTGTCGAGCACCCCGTGCCCGGATGGCGTCAATCGCAGCTGCGCCTACAATGTCAACGAAGGCAAGCTCGAAGGCTTCTCGCTGGCCGGCAGCGCCAGCGTAATGGGCGTCGACCTGCGCGCCAGCCTCGATTGGCAGGATCCGCGCGACGAAACCACCGGCAAGCAGCTGGCGCGCCGCGCCAGGAAGCACGCCAACTTCGGCGCCGAATACACGATGGGCACGCTCAAGGCCGGCGCCGAGCTGACGGTGTCGGGCGAGCGTTTCGACGACGCCGCCAACAACCGTCGCCTCGGCGGCTACGGCTTGCTCAACCTGTACACGACCTGGCAGTTCACGCCCGACTGGTCGCTGCTGATGCGCCTCGATAACGTCGCCGACAAGCAGTACGAGATCGCGCGTAACTACGGCACCAGCGGCCGCACCTGGTTCGCGGCCCTGCGCTACGGCATCCGTTAAGCTATAACCTCTTGTCCGCGGCGGCCACACCGCGGACATTCGATCAACCGATAGGGCCAGCATGCAAGCATCCGTCCCGCCGCTACGCCAGCGCGCCACGCTCATCGTTGGCGCCATGCTGGCGTTTTCCATTGCCACCCTGCTGTTCGCGGGCATGACCGGATCGATCCGGGTGCCGCTGGACGAGATTCCCGACGCCCTGCGCCAGCTCGCCAGCGGCCAGCCCGATTCCCTTTCCGCCTCGCTGCTCGAGCTGCGCGCCAGCCGCGCGCTGGTGGCGTTCGCGACTGGCGGCGCGCTGGCCCTGGCCGGCCTGATGATGCAGGCGCTGCTGCGCAATCCGCTGGCTGACCCGTATGTGCTGGGCGTCTCGTCCGGCGCCTCGGTCGGCGCGCTGCTGGCGCTGCTCCTGTCGGCCTCCATGCTGGTGGTGGATGCGGCCGCGCTGGCGGGCGCCATCGGCGTCGCCATGCTGCTCTACGTGCTCGCGCGGCGCGGCTTGCGCGGCGACCAGGCGCTTGACTCCGGCGCCTCGATGCTGCTGCTGACCGGCGTGATCGTCTCAGCGCTGTGCGGCTCGATCGTGACCCTGATGCTGGCGATCGCGCCCGAAGGCCGTTTGCGCAGCATGATCTTCTGGCTGATCGGCGACCTGGCAGGCGCCCCGCTGCGCCTGGTGCCGTGGCTGGTCCTGGCCGGCTGCCTGATGTTCGCCATGCGCAATGCACGCGCCATGAACATGGTCGCGCTGCACGCCGAGAATGCGGTAACGCTGGGCGTGCGCGTCGGCGCGCTGCGCAAGGGCCTGTTCTTCGTGTCGGCCCTGCTCACCGCCAGCGCCGTCACCAGCGCCGGCTCGATCGGCTTCGTCGGCCTGATCGTGCCGCACGCCTGCCGTTTCGCCATCGGGCCCGACCACCGGGTGCTGATCCCGGCCGTCGCGCTGGCGGGCGGCGCCTTCCTGGTGCTGTGCGATACCCTGGCGCGCACCATCGTCGCGCCGCAGCAGCTGCCGGTCGGCGCCATCACGGCCATGATCGGCGCGCCGGTCTTTCTCTACCAGTTGCACCGGCTGCGCAAATGAAGATGATCTCCACCCACGATCTGCTATTGTCCATCGGCCAGCGCACCCTGGTGCAGGGCCTGGACTGGACCGCGCGCGCCGGCGAATGCTGGAGCATCATCGGCCGCAACGGCGCCGGCAAGAGCACCTTGCTGCGCACCCTGGCCGGCCTGCAGCCGCCGAATGCAGGATCGGTCCAGGTGAACGGCCGCGCCCTGGCCGACTGGCCACTGACCGAGCTGGCGCGCGAGCGTGCCTTCCTGGCCCAGTCGCGCCACGACGCTTTCGCCTATACCGTGCTGGAAAGCGTGCTGTCGGCGCGCCATCCCTACCACGCCAACCGTTACTGGGAAGGCAGCGACGACCACCAGGCCGCACTGCAGGCCCTGGCGTCGATGGAAGTGGACGACCTGGCCGCGCGCGACGTGCGCACCCTTTCCGGCGGCGAGCGCCAGCGCGTGGCGATCGCCGCCCTGCTGGCGCAGCAGACG
The DNA here is from genome assembly GCA_002339265.1 of Massilia sp. UBA2604. Taxonomy (GTDB): domain Bacteria; phylum Pseudomonadota; class Gammaproteobacteria; order Burkholderiales; family Burkholderiaceae_D; genus Telluria. The sequence continues at coordinate 6,495 of DDKG01000302.1, forward strand.
CCGCTGCTGCTGCTTGACGAGCCGGCCAATGCGCTCGACCTGGCGCACCAGGTGAGCGTGATGGGCCTGCTGGCGCGCCTGTGCCGCGAGCAGAATCGGACCGTGGTCATGATCGGCCACGACCTGAACCTGGCGGCGCGCATCTCTACTCATGCGCTGCTGCTGATGGGCGACGGCCGCTGGACGGCCGGCGCCAACGACCAGATCATGCGCCCGGCGCTGCTGGGCGACTACCTCGGCCACCCGATCGACATGATCGAACACGAAGGCCGCCGCATCTTCATCCCCAAGGAGGGCACCGCATGACCGACATGACACCCGAACAAACCGCCGCCCTGAACGAACGCCACCGCGCCCGCATGGAGCGCAAGAAGGCGGTCATCGACGCCAAGATCGCCTCGGCCGACAAGGAAATCGGCATCATCATCGTCAATACCGGCAACGGCAAGGGCAAGAGCTCGAGCGCGTTCGGGATGGTGGCGCGCGCGCTCGGCCACGGCATGAAGGTGGGCGTAGTCCAGTTCATCAAGGGCGCCCTGTCAACCGGAGAAGAAACCTTCCTGCGCCGCTTCCCGGACGAGGTGAGCTTCCATGCGATGGGCGAAGGCTATACCTGGGAAACGCAGAACCGCGAGCGCGACATCGCCAAGGCCGAGGAAGCCTGGGCGCTCGCCAGGCAGTTCCTGTCCGATCCGTCGATTGGCATGGTGGTGCTGGATGAACTGAACATCGCCCTCAAATACAAATACCTCGACGTGCACACCGTGATCGCCGACCTGCTCGACCGGCCGGTGATGCAGCATGTGGTGGTCACCGGCCGCGGCGCGCCGCCGGAGCTGATCGAGATTGCCGACACCGTCACGGAGATGAACGTGGTCAAGCACGCATTCAAGTCGGGCATCGCAGCCCAGGCGGGGACCGAGTGGTGACCGGCGCCCGCATGGCCCTGGTGGCGGCGATGTCATCCGGCCAGGGGAAGACGACCGTGACGGCCGCGCTGGCGCGGCGGCTGGTCCGCATGGGCAAGCGCGTACGTGTGTTCAAGTGCGGCCCCGACTTCATCGACCCGATGCTGCTCGAACGCGTCTGCGGCGCACCGGTCCACAACCTCGACCTGTGGATGGTCGGCGTCGAGGCCTGCCGCCAGCGCCTGGCCAATGCCGCGCGCGAGGCCGACGCGATCCTGGTCGAGGGCGTGATGGGTCTGTACGATGGCTCGCCGTCGGCCGCGGACCTGTCGCGCGAATTCGGCATTCCGGTGCTGGCGGTGCTGGATGCGTCGGCGATGGCGCAGACGGCCGGCGCCGTGGCGCAGGGCTTGCGCGACTACGGCCCCGTCGAGATGGCGGGCGTGATCGCCAACCGCATCGCCAGCAGCGGCCACGCGGCGATGGTGAAGGAGTCGCTGCGCGACATCCCGCTGATCGGCACCCTGGGGCGCCAGGACGAGCCGCTGCCCGAGCGTCACCTGGGCCTGGTGGTGCCGGGCGAGGTCGAAGAGCTGGACGGCATCCTGGATGCGCTGGCCGACAGCATCGATCTCGATGAGGCGGCGTGGGATGCGCTGCCCGTCATGGCGCCTGCTTCCGCTCCGCCGGCACCGCTGGAACCGCTGCTGGCGGGCCGCACGATCGCGATCGCGCGCGATCCGTCCTTCGTCTTCGTCTACCCGGCGAATATCGACCTGCTCGAGCAGCTCGGCGCGCGGATCACGTATTTCGCGCCGCTGTCCGATGAAGCGGTGCCGGAAGATGCCGACGCGGTCTACCTGCCGGGTGGCTATCCCGAGCTGCACGGCGCACAGCTGCAGGCCGCCCAGCGCTGGCGCGACTCGATCCGCGCCGTGCATGCGCGTGGCGTGCCAATCGTCGCCGAATGCGGCGGCATGATGGCGCTGGCCGATGGCCTGACCGATGGCGAAGGACGCCGCTTCGAAATGGCTGGCCTGCTGGCCGGCGAAGTCAGGATGCAGAAGCGCCTGGGCGGCCTTGGCATGCATGCGATGCCGACGCCGCAGGGCGAGATCCGCGGCCATACCTTCCATTATTCATTACTGGACTCCCCGGTTGCGCCGCAAGCCCATACCGTGAAACAGAGGACCGGCACGCAGGGCGAGGCCGCCTATCGAGTCGGCTCGCTGTTCGCGTCCTACTTCCACGGCTGGTTCCCTTCCAATCCGCGCGCGGTGGCGGTCCTGTTCGGAGCGCAGCCGTGAGCGTGACCCTGGTCTTTGGCGGCGCGCGCTCGGGCAAGAGCGCTTACGCCGAGCGCCTGGCCCGCGAATCCGGCAAGGAAGTCGTCTACATCGCCACCTCGCGCGCCGGCGACGGCGAGATGGCCACGCGCATCGCCCATCACCGCGAGCGGCGTCCGCCCGAGTGGCAGACGGTCGAGGAAGAGCTGGCGCTGGCGCAGACGCTGCGCAACTGGTGCGCGCCGCAGCGCCTGGTGCTGGTCGATTGCCTGACCCTGTGGCTCAGCAACCTGATGTTCTGCGATGGCCGCGACTATCCCGAGGTCGGCGCGGTCGACTTGCCGCCGTGCTTTCATCAGGAACGTGCGGCGCTGCTGGACTTGCTGGACGAAGGTCCGGCGGGCGACCTGGTGCTGGTGTCGAACGAAGTCGGCATGGGCATCGTGCCCTGGGGCGCGATCTCGCGCAGCTTCGCCGATGAAGCGGGCCGCCTGAACCAGGCGGTGGCGGCGCGCGCCGATCGAGCAGTGCTGGTGGCGGCCGGCCTGCCGCTGGTATTGAAAGGGGCGCCGTGCTGACCGGCCTGCCGCTTTCCACTATCGCGCTATTGCTCGTCGCCGGCATCGCGCTCGACCTGTTGCTGGGCGAGACGCGGCGCTGGCATCCGCTGGTCGGCTTCGGCAAGCTGGCCGGCGTCATCGAACGTCGGCTCAATCGCGGCCAGGCGCGCCTCGTGCGTGGAGGGTTGGCCTGGATGCTCGCCGTCCTGCCACTAAGTCTGCTGTTCCTGGCGTTGACCGAGCTTGCCGGCCTGTGGCTGCATGTGGTGTTGCTCTATTTCTGCATCGGCCTGCGCAGCCTGCGCGACCATACGCTGCCAATTTATGCGGCGCTGTGCGCCGGCGACCTGGCGCAGGCGCGCGCGCTCACCGCGCGCATCGTCAGCCGCGACACGGCGAGCGCCGACGAATCCGACCTGGCGAAGGCCAGCGCCGAATCGCTGCTCGAGAACGGCAACGACGCCGTGTTCGGCACCTTGTTCTGGTTCATCCTGCTGGGCGGGCCAGGCGCCGTGCTGTTCCGGCTGGCGAACACGCTCGACGCGATGTGGGGCTATCGCAGCGAGCGCTTCAATCTGTTCGGTCGCTGTGCGGCGCGCATCGACGACGCCTTGAACTATGTGCCGGCGCGCCTGACCGCATTGTCATATGTGCTGCTAGCCGGCAGCGGCCGCGCACGCGCCTGGCAGTGCTGGCGCACCCAGGCGCCGGCCTGGAGCAGCCCGAACGCCGGGCCGGTGATGGCGAGCGGCGCCGGCGCCCTGGGCGTGTCGCTGGGCGGCGCCGCCGTCTACGATGGCGAAGTGGAACAGCGGCCGCCGCTGGGCGCCGGGCCTGCCGCCTGCGCAGGCGACATCCTGCGCGCCTGGCGGCTGGTGTTGCGCACGACCTGGCTGTGGGCCGGCGTAATCTGCCTTCTCGCGATCGGAGCCGCGTATGCTTGAACACGGCGGCAACCTGCGTGACGCGGCGCGCCACTATGGCCGCGACGACTGGATCGACCTGTCGACCGGCATCAACCCGCACGGCTATCCGGCGCCGGCGCCGTCTAGCGCGGCCTGGCACCGCCTGCCGGAGCCGGATCCAGCCTTGCTCTCGGCAGCCTGCGCGTTCTATCGCGCGCCGCTGCTGCTGCCGGTGGCTGGGACCCAGGCGGCGATCCAGGCCCTGCCACGGCTGCGTCCTCCGTCGCGCGTCGCGGTCTCGAGCCCCTCGTATGCGGAACACGCGCACCATTGGAACCTGCATGGCCACACGCGCACGCTGGTGCCCTACGCGGAGCTGGACGCCGCGGTCGACGCCAGCGACGTCGTGGTGGTGGTCAATCCGAACAACCCAACCGGCGAGACCATCGCTCCCGAACGCCTGCTCGACTGGGCGGCGCGGCTGCATGCGCGCGGCGGCTGGCTGGTGGTCGACGAAGCCTTCGGCGATACGGCGAGCTCGCTGAGCGTGGCGCCGCATGCCGCGCAGCCGGGATTGATCGTGCTGCGTTCGGTCGGCAAATTCTTCGGGCTGGCGGGACTGCGACTGGGCTTCGTCGCGGCGCACGAGCGTTTGTTGGCGGACCTGGCCGACCTGCTCGGGCCGTGGGCCGTCAGCGGACCGGCGCAGGAGATCGCGCTGCAGGCGCTGCGCGATATGCGCTGGCAGCAGGAGACGCAGATCCGCCTGGCGCAGTCTGGCGCGCGAATGGAAAGCCTGCTGCGTGAACACGGCATCGCCAGCGCCGGCACGCCCCTGTTTCGCTGGTGGCCCGAGGCGCAGCCCGAAGCGTTTCATGAACACATGGCCGCGCGCGGCATCTGGTGCCGGCTGTTCCGCGAAGCGGCGCGCGGCATCCGCGTCGGCCTGCCTGCCGGCGACGATGACTGGCGGCGTCTCGAACAAGCACTTCACGAATGGAGCAAGCAATGAAGAAAACGATGCTGCTGGCCGGCGTGGTCGCGGCGGGCATGTTGACCCAGGCGCAGGCGGCGATTACGGTCAAGGATGACGCCGGCCTGGCCGTCACCGTGAACAAGCCGGCAATGCGGGTGGTGTCGATGGCGCCGAGCGTGACCGAGCTGCTGTTCGCGGCTGGCGGCGGCAACCAGATCGTTGGCGCAGTGAACTACAGCGATTATCCGGAAGCGGCCAAGCGCATCCCGCGCATCGGCTCGAACCGCGAGATCGACATGGAGTTTTTGATCTCGCTGAAGCCGGACCTGATCGTGGCCTGGCGCCACAATAGTTCGGAGCGGCAGATCGAGATGGTGCGGAGCCTGGGCATCCCGGTTTTCCAGAGCGACCCGCAAACGCTGGACGGCATTCCGGACGCCGTGCTGCGCCTGGGCCAGCTGCTGGGCACCGACGCTGCGGCCAGGACGACCGCGACGCAGTTGCGCGAACAGCTGACCGGCCTGCGCACCAAATACGCGAACCGTTCGCCGGTGCGCACCTTCTATCAGGTGTGGGATAAGCCGCTGTATACGCTGAGCGGAAAGCACATCCTCACCGATGCGATGAAGCTGTGCGGCGGCGAGAACATCTTCGACAAGCTGACGGTGACGGCGCCGATCGTCTCGATCGAGAGCGTGTTGCAGGCCAATCCGGAAGCGATCATCGCCACCGCCGAGAAGAACTATGGCGGCGTCGAGCTGTGGAAGCCGTATGGCACGCTGACCGCAGTGCGCAGCAATAACCTGTTCACGCTGGATGGCCACCTGCTCAATCGCGCCGGTCCGCGCATGGTCCAGGGCACGGCTGCGATGTGCGAGGTGCTCGAGCAGGCGCGCCAGCGTCGTCCGAAATGAGCGCTTTCCCCTACCGGACCCTGATGGTGCAGGGCACGACCTCGGACGCCGGCAAGAGCACGGTGGTCGCGGCGCTATGCCGCCTGCTCAGGAATCGCGGCGTCCGGGTGGCGCCGTTCAAGCCGCAGAACATGGCGCTCAATAGCGCAGTGACGCGCGATGGCGGCGAGATCGGCCGCGCGCAGGCGCTGCAGGCTATCGGCGCCGGCATCGAGCCGCACACCGACATGAATCCGGTGCTGCTCAAGCCGTCGAGCGACGTCGGCGCCCAGGTCATCATCCATGGCCAGGTGCGGGCCGACATGAACGCGCGCGACTATCACCAGTACAAGCCGGTGGCGATGGGCGCCGTGCTCGAATCGCATGCGCGCCTGCTGGCGCAGTACGAGACGGTGATCGTCGAAGGCGCGGGCAGCCCGGCCGAGATCAACCTGCGCGATCGCGACATCGCGAACATGGGCTTTGCCGAGGCGGTCGACTGTCCGGTGATCCTGGTGGCGGACATTGATCGCGGCGGCGTGTTCGCGCACCTGGTCGGGACCTTGTCCTGCCTGTCGCAGTCGGAACGCGACCGGGTGATCGGTTTCGTCATCAACCGCTTCCGTGGCGATATCAAGTTGCTCGAGCCGGGGCTCGATTGGCTCGAGGCGCAGACCGGCAAGCCGGTGCTGGCGGTGCTGCCCTATCTGCACGGGCTGTTCCTCGATGCCGAAGATGCGGTGCAGGCAGCGCAATCGAACAAGGGCGCGTTCCGGGTCGTCGTTCCCAGCCTGCCGCGCATGAGCAATCACACGGATTTCGATGCGCTGCGCGCGCATCCGGATGTCGACCTGCGCTTCGTGCGCCAGGGCGAAGCGATCCCTGGCGCAGACCTGATCGTTCTCCCGGGGAGCAAGAACACCCGCGGGGATCTGGCGTGGCTCCAGGCGCAGGGCTGGCCGGCACATATCGCGCGCCACCTGCGCTATGGCGGCAAGGTGATCGGGATTTGCGGAGGATTCCAGATGCTCGGTCACACGGTGGCCGATCCGCATGGCGTCGAAGGCGCGCCTGGCGTGGCGGAGGGACTTGGTCTGCTTGCCATCGAGACGGAACTCACGCGCGAGAAGCGCCTGGTACGCGTGGAGGGCGTCTGCGCGTTCGAGGAAGAACCGGGAGCGGGCAAGGTCGACGGGTACGAGATTCATATGGGTGTGTCGCGAGGACCGGCCCTGGAGCGCCGGGCGTTCACCATCAACGGGCGCGCGGAAGGCACAGTCTCTGCGGACGGGCAGATCCTGGGTACATATCTGCATGGGCTGTTCGATCATCCCGACGCGTGCACCGGGCTGTTGCGCTGGGCCGGGCTGCAGAGCGATCATGTGGTCGATACCGCCCAGTTGCGCGATGCGAGCTTGGACCGTATCGCACAGACCGTCGAAGGACTGGTGGATAAATTAGTGGCCCTGCGCGGCTGAGCGTCGCGAGATTCTTCGTTTCTGGAGGAAGCATGCGTATCGCGGTGGTATCGGACATCCATGGCAACCTGGACGCACTCGAAGCGGTCGTGGCCGACTTGCGCGATCGTGCGGTCGACCAGGTCGTCAATCTCGGCGACAGCCTGGCGGGACCGCTGCTGCCGAAAGAAACGGCGCAGTTTCTCATGGCCCAGCGAGACTGGATTCATCTTGCCGGCAACCATGAACGGCAGATGCTGGCGCTGTCCACGTCATCAGGGCGCGCCGACGTCTATGCGCACTCGCAACTCGGCGCGGCAGAACTGGCCTGGCTGGCGACCTTGCCTCCCCAAGCGTCGATCGGGGACGACGTGCTGTTGTGCCACGGCTCGCCCGGCAGCGACCTGGTCACCCTGCTCGAAACTGCGAACTGTCCGGCCAGCCGGGCCGCCATCGAAGAGCGCATTGGTGACGTGACGGCAGGTCTGGTCCTGTGCGGCCATTCGCATGTGGCCAGGAGCGTGCGCTGCGCAGGGCGCTTACTCGTCAATCCCGGCAGTGTCGGATTGCCGGCCTATGCCGATGACTATCCTTTTCCGCATGCGATCGAAAGTGGTTCGCCGGATGCGCAGTATGCCATCGTCGAAAAGCGCAACGAGGCATGGCAGGCGGCGTTGATCAGTGTTCCTTACGACTACCGGCGCATGGTCGAACTGGCGCAGCTGCGTGGCTTTTCGGAATGGGCGCGTGCGCTGGAGACGGGATATGTGACTTAGTCGAGCGCAGGATGATATCTGGCGCAGAAAGCAAAAAAGCCCGCTCA
>DDKG01000301.1:0-3568 GCA_002339265.1 Massilia sp. UBA2604
ATGGTCTACCAGGAGCAGGTGATGCAGATGGCGCAGATCGTGGGCGGCTACTCGCTGGGCGGCGCCGACATGCTGCGCCGCGCGATGGGCAAGAAGAAGGCCGAAGAGATGGCCGAGCACCGCGAGATCTTCCGCGCCGGCGCCGCCAAGGATGGCTTGTCGACCGAGAAGGCCGACGAGATCTTCGACCTGATGGAAAAGTTCGCGGGATACGGCTTCAACAAGTCGCACGCGGCCGCGTATGCGCTGCTGTCGTACCACACGGCGTATTTGAAGGTGCACCACACCGCCGCGTTCATGGCAGCCAATATGTCGCTGGCGATGGAAGACACCGAGAAGATCAAGATCCTGGTCGAGGATGCGAAAGAGGTCTGCAAGCTCACGATCCTGCCGCCGGACGTCAACGAATCGCAGTTCCGCTTCACGCCGGAAGGCGAGGCGAAGTCCAAGACCGGCAAGCAGGTGACCAATATCCGCTATGGCCTGGGCGGCGTGAAGGGCGCGGGGCAGGGCGCGATCGAGGCCATCATCGCGGCGCGCACCGAGGGTGGCAAGTTCAAGGACCTGTTCGATTTCACCAAGCGGGTGGACCGCAAGCAGATCAACCGCCGCACGATCGAGTCGCTGATCCGCGCCGGCGCGATGGACTCGTTCGGCGTGGACCGCGCCGTATTGCTGGCATCGGTGGCGTTCGCGATGGAAGCGGCCGGCCAGGCCGCCGCCGCCGCCAACCAGGTCAGCCTGTTCGGCGGCGACGATTCGGATCTCGTGGCGCCTCCCGAGTACGTCAAGGCCACGCCCTGGACCGACCGCCAGAAGCTGTCCGAAGAAAAGATCGCGCTCGGCTACTACCTGTCGGGCCATATGTTCGACTCGTATGCGCAAGAGGTGCGGCGCTTCGCCAAGACCAAGCTGAAAGACCTGGAACCGTCGCGCGACCCGCGCATGATGTGCGGCGTGATCACCGGCGTGCGCACCCAGATGACCCAGCGCGGCAAGATCCTGATCGTGGCGCTGGACGACAAGACCGCGGTGCACGAGGTGACCATCTACAACGAGGTGGCCGAGGCCAACAAGCACGCGCTGAAGGAAGACGAATTCCTGCTGGTGGTGGGTAAAGTGTCCGAAGACCGCTTCAACGGCGGCCTGCGCATCACGGCTGAGAAGGTGTTCGATATCGCGGCCTCGCGCATCCAGTATGGTCACAAGCTCGAGATGGACCTGAGCACGTCCGTCGATCCGGCCAAGATCGCCGAGGTGCTGCAGCCGTACCGGGTGCAGGACGGGATGCCGGTCAGCCTGCGCCTGGAGACGAACGGGATTCCCTATGTCGTGCAGCTGGGCGATGACTGGCGCGTCGGGCCGTCGGATACGCTCAAGCAGGCGCTCGAGCTGACGCTGGGGGCGAAGGACGTGGCGGTCGAGTATTGATCGCGCCCGGCCGCATTACGTGATGCGTAACGTACACCACTACCCTGAATACGTCGTTCCCGCGTAGGCGGGAACCCAAGTGTGCTTGCGCAGTGGCTACGGTTGAAAGTGGTAGCAACGCGTGGGACTTAGGTTCCCGCCTGCGCGGGAACGACGTTTTGAGGGCGGTGGCGAACAGCATGTGTGAGCTTCACACACGCAGTATTGCCTATGGTGCGAGATCGCCATGCTCCCGCAACCCCACCGTCGCCTGCGTCGTCCCATTCTCGGCTCGCTCCAGCACCACCTTGCGATTACTCGACTCCTGATCCCGCTGCGCCTCGCGGTGCCACAGGTGCAGCACCTCGGTGGCCAGCGCGCCGTCCTTGCGCAGCACGCCGGCGTGGAACAGCCGCACCACCAGGTCCGAATCCTCGTGGCCCCAACCGGTGAAGCTCTCGTCGAAGCCGTTCACCTTCACCAGATCCGCCTTCCACACCGCCAGGTTGCAGCTCTTGATGCGGCGCCAGCTGAACTTGCGGCGCACGCGGCCGACGTCTGGCCAGCGCAGCATCGTCTGGACCACCTTGTTCATGTCGCCGGATAAGCGGTAGCGCAGGCGTTCGCCCACTTTCATGCCCGCGATGTCCACGTGTTCGCGCAGCGCGCGCTCGGTCAGCCGCTGGCTGAGCAGGATGCGGCTGCCGGAAACCAGGAAGCCGGGCTGGGCCAGCGCCCGGTGGCGGCGGATGAAGTCGCGTTGCGGGACGCAATCGCCGTCCAGGAAAATGATATAGTCGCCTGTTGCAGCCAGTGTGCCGCGGTTGCGCGCCATGGCGGCGCGAAAGCCGTCGTCCGGCTGCCACACGTGGGTCAAGGGCACCGGCGCCCGTGCGCGCAGGCGCTCGATGCATTCCCGCGTGTTGGCAGTCGAGCCGTCATCGGCGATAATGATTTCAAAATTCTTGTCGTCCTGTAAAAAACAGGCTTCCACCACCGCCTCCAGGGCGTCGGGCCGGTTGTACGTGGTGATCACGACCGAAATTGTCTGTGTTTGCTGCATTGCTGTCCGATTCAATAGCCGACTAGGTCGCAAGAATATCCCACAAGAACCTGAATGAACAATAAGCCGCTGATGTCCCGGGAGCCAATGCAGGTTTGGATCGGCTTCCAGGTGTTCCTGTTTCCCTTCCTTAGCCTGACCACCCCATCCGGCATCGGATTTTCCAGCCTCCTGTTCCTGCTGTCGGCCCTGTGCGTGCCGCGCAAGGCCTGGGCCGGATTGACGCCGCACTGGAAAGAGATCCGCTGGGTGGTCGCGGCCTTCTGGTTCCAGTTCGCGCTGGCCATTGTCGCCCTCCTGGTCCGGCCCGAGGCCGGCCTCGACTCGCTCGACAAGCCGTCGCGCATGCTGCTCGCGCTGAGCTGCATGGCCCTGGTGCTGCTGGCGCGGCCGTCGCCCGCCACCCTGTGGTGGGGCGTGGTGGCCGGCAGCGTGGCAGCGTTGCCTTTCGTCGCCTGGCAGCGCATCGTGCTGCAGGTCGAGCGGCCCGGCGGCTTCCTGAATGCGATCACCTTCGGCGACCTGGCCATGGTGCTGGGCCTGGTGGCGCTGACGGCGGCGATCGACTACCGCCACCATACCCGCAAGGCGCTGCTGGCCGGGGTCGGGGCGATCGCCGGGCTGGCCGCCTGCATGCTGACCGGCACCCGCGGCGCCTGGGTCGCGCTGGCGCTGGCCGCGCTGCTGTTCCTCAGCTATGCCCAACTGCTCAGGAGCCGCAAGGTGCGCCTGCTGCTGGCCGGCAGCTTTGCCCTGGTCGGCGCCGCCTTCTTCGTGCCGGCCACCGGCATGCAGGAACGCGCGCTGCAGGGCGTGGACGACGTCCAGACCTGGGTCGACGGCGGCAACGTCTTCACCAACGTCGGCACCCGCCTCGAATTGTGGAAGGGCGCCGCGATCCTGATCGAACAGCGGCCCCTGTTCGGCCTGGACCGCAACACGGTGCGCGCCGAGATCCGCCACCTGGTGGAGCAGGGCACGCTCGATCCGGCGATCCTGTCGCTCGAACACCTGCATAATGACGCCCTGCAGGCGCTCGCCACCGGCGGCGTGTTCGGGCTGGCGGCCTGGATCGGCATCCTGGCGGCGCCTTTC
>DDKG01000301.1:3663-7055 GCA_002339265.1 Massilia sp. UBA2604
GGCATGCTGGTGGTGCTGTGCTACTTCAGCTTCGGCCTGACCGAAGTCATTTTCTGGTCCCTCAAGGGCAGCATGTTCTATGCGCTGATGGTGTTCCTGCTCATGGGATTCTGCCTGGCCGCCCAGCCGGCAAGGGAAGCAAAGGTTGAACAACGTGGAAACTAACCTCATCGTCCGGCGCCTGCTCGCGCTGGTCAAACCGTACCAATCGCGCGCCTGGATGGCGCTGCTGTCGATGGCCATCACGGCCGCCACCCAGCCGCTGCTGGGCGAGGCGCTCAAGGTCCTGCTCGACGACGGCTTCAAGGACAACGTCGGTTTCAGCCTGTGGTGGATACCGACCATCCTGGTGTCGATCTTCATCCTGCGCGGCATCGGCACCTTCGGCACCGCCTATTTCAACAACTGGGTGCTGTCTCGCGTTCTCAACGACATGCGCGCCATGGCCTTCGAAAAGGTGTTGCGCCTGCCGGTCGCGCGCTACCAGGACGAATCGACGGGCAAGATCATCAACACCGTGGTCAACGACGTGCGCCAGGTGGTGGACATGATCCAGTCGGTGTTCGTGGCCTGCGTGCGCGACGTGCTGGTCGTGATCGGCCTGCTCGGCACCCTGCTGTACCTGAACTGGAAGCTGACCCTGGTCGCGATCATCGTGATCCCGCTGACCGCCGTCATCGTGCGCACCACCACCAAGCGCCTGCGCAACCTGAACCGCGAGAGCCAGCGCGTCACCGCCGAGATGACCGGCGTGGTGGAAGAAGCCGCGCGCGGCCACCAGGTGATCCGCGTGTTCGCGGGCGAGAAGTACGAGCGCCAGCGTTTCCACAAGCGCAGCGAAGCCTTGCGCGGCTTTTCGCAGCGCATGACGGTGGCCTTCGCCGCCACCACGCCAGTGACCCAGATCGCGACGTCGCTGGCGCTTTCCCTCGTCATTGTGCTGGCGATCCAGGCCGACATGACGGTGGGCGAATTCACCCAGTTCGTGACCATGATGCTGATGCTGCTCACGCCGCTGAAATCGCTGGCCGAGGTGAACGGCCCGATGCAGCGCGGGATGGCGGCCGCCGAGACCGTGTTCGGGATCATCGATTCGGAGCCCGAGGTCGACACCGGCAGCCGCGAACTCGGTCGCGCGCAAGGCCACCTGGTGCTGGAAAACGTGGTGTTCCGCTATCCGAACGCGCTCAATCCGGCCATGAACGGCGTCTCGCTCGAAGTGAAACCGGGGCAGACGGTGGCGCTGGTGGGCGTGTCGGGCGGCGGCAAGAGCACGTTCGTGAACCTGGTCACGCGCTTCTACGATCCGGAAGCCGGTCGCCTGCTGCTCGACGGCGTGCCGTACACCGACATCAGGCTGGCCTCGCTGCGCGGCCAGCTGGCGATGGTGAGCCAGAACGTGGTGCTGTTCGACGATACGCTGGCGGCCAATATCGCCTACGGCGCTGAGCAGGTCGACTACGAGCGGCTGGCGGCGGCGGTGCGCGCCGCGCATTTGACGGACGTCGTGGCGCGCCTGCCGGACGGCATCGACACCCGCATCGGCGAGAACGGTTCGCGCCTGTCGGGCGGCCAGCGCCAGCGGGTGGCGATCGCGCGCGCGATCTACAAGGATGCGCCGGTGCTGATCCTGGACGAAGCCACGTCGGCGCTGGACAACGAGAGCGAACGCGCGGTGCAGGCGGCGCTCGACACCCTGATGGCCGGCCGCACCACGATCGTGATCGCGCACCGCCTGTCGACCATCGAGCGCGCCGACCGCATCGTGGTGATGGAGGCCGGGCGCATCGTGGAGCAGGGCACGCATGAAGAACTGCTGGCGCACAAGGGCATGTATGCCAATTTGTATCACCTGCAGTTTACGGCGGCAGAGGCGTAATAAACGCATGGCCCGCGGTCCTACTACGTCGTTCCCGCGCAGGCGGGAACCCAAGTCCGTAATGCCGCCGCTTAATCATACCTAAGTGGTTGCAGATGCAAACTTGGATTCCCGCCTCCGCGGGAATGACGTGCGAAGGGTAGCAATGGAGGTTCAGCGCGCGTAATGCGCCGCTTCCCCCGCATGCTCGTGCCCCAGGCTGACGCCATTGGCCCGTTCCTGCACCGCTTCCACATACCGCTTGAGCGCGTCGTCCAGCGACGGCAGCAGCAGCCCGCGCTCGCTGCTCATGGCGCTGTAGCCGGGCCGGCGGGCGGCGTAGCCGCACTCCTCGATCGACACTTCCTGCAGCCTCTCGCTGGACACCCCGGCCGCCGCGCAGGCGCGCCGTGCCAGCTCGGCCCAGCTCAGCGCCTCGCCATTGGTCAGGTGCCAGACGCCGCGCTCGTGGTCGATCAAGAGGTCCAGCGACACGTTGACCAGGTCCGGCACATAGGTCGGCGACACCGTCACGTCGCGCGCGGCCTGGAACGGCAGGCCGACGTCGAGCGCGTTCAGGGCCTGGGTGACGAAGTTGTGCTGGTCCCAGGGGCCGAAGAAGGAACTTGTGCGGATCACCAGCGCGTGCGGGTCGGCGTCCAGCACGCGCTGCTCGGCTTCCAGCTTGCTGCGGCCATAGACGCCGAGCGGGTTTGCCGGATCGGACTCCACATACGGCTGCGCCTTGGCGCCGTCGAACACCAGGTCGCTCGAGAAGGTCATGAAGCGCAGCGCGTGGCGGATGCAGGCCAGCGCCAGCACGGTCGGTCCCAGCGCGTTCTCGCGCATGCAGCGTTCGAAGTCGGCTTCGGCCTCGTCGACCCGCACGTAGCCGCCGGCATTGACGATCGCCCACGGCTTGAAGCGCACGATCGCGGCTTCCACCGAGGCGGGATCGGTGATGTCCATCTCCTGGCGCGTCAGCACGTGGCAGGCCAGGTTGCGCTTTTCGCAGATGCGCTTGAAGGCTGAGCCCAGGGTGCCGCTGGCGCCCGAGATCAGGATCGGCTGCACCGGGTTCGACTTGAACTGGCTGCGCACGGCGATGTCGGCCACCGCCGTGCGGGTGGCGATTGGTTTGCACAGGAAGCGGCCCGGCCGGCGCCACCAGCCTTCGCCCTGCAGCACGGGATTCGATAGCGGCCGCTTGCTGGCCAGCTCGCGCATCAGGGTGGCGACTGCGGTCGGGCGCGGCGCCGGGCCGCGCACGTCGTACGGGCCCGGCTCGTAGTAGCCGCGGCATTCGGTCACCAGGCAGTTCCAGTCGAAGGAGCCGAGCAGCGCCCATACCGTGACCGCGCGCACGTCGGCGCCTTGCTGGCGCGCCTTGAGCGCCGAGTTCCAGATCTCGAGCAGCCAGCGCAGCTGGTCTTCGCGGTTGGCGTCGATATGGGCTTCGGTGATCGCGATCGGCAGGCCGTAGCGTTCCCAGGTTTCCATCAGCAGCGGGGCGATGCCCGGCGTCGGCGTGGCC
>DDKG01000137.1:0-7777 GCA_002339265.1 Massilia sp. UBA2604
CACCACGCGCATCGCGGTGATGGTTGGCGTGCTGCCCAGCGTCAAAGATTCCATGGTCATCATTCTTCCCCAAAAAGCTATGTTACCGGTATCAAGATGAGGCGATGATACCGGTATCTTCCCAAGGAAGTCAATACGAGGGAAGGTTAGCTGCTGCCGCGTTCTACGATGACGAAGCCGACGTCGCGCACCGGCTCCTCGACCGGCCTGCCCTCGGCGCGGTCGATGATCAACTGAGCGGCGGTGGCGCCGATGGTGGCGCCGTCAATGCGCACGGTGGTCAATGGCGGATGCAGGTCGCGCGAGAACGCCAGGTCGCCCAGGCCGACCACGGCCAGCTGTTCGGGCACCTTGACGCCCAGCGCCAGCGCCTCGAGCAGCACGCCCTGGGCCATCATGTCGGAGCTGCAGAACACGGCGTCGATGGCAGGGTCGCGCGCCAGCAGCTCGCGCAGGCCCGCGCGGCCACTGCCGAGCGAAGTCGGCGCCGGTACGATGCAGGTCGGCACCGCCGCGCGGTCCGTTCCCAGGCCGGGCTGCAGCGCCAGCACGGTGTCGGCGAAATGGCGGTTGCGGCGCACCGCGCGCTCGTCGTCGGCGCTGATGGCGGCGATGCGGCGCCGGCCGCGCCGGTGCAGGTATTCGGCCACCGCCTTGCCGATCTGTTCGTGCGAGAAGCCCACCAGCATGTCGATCGGGCTGTCGGTCAGGTCCCAGGTCTCGACCACCGGGATGCCGCTGGCCAGCAGGCGGCGCCGGCCCTGCTCCGAGCGCATGATCCCGGTGAGCACGACGCCGTCCGGACGGCGGCCGATGATGGCCTCGAGCAGCGCGTCCTCGCGCGAGTTCTCGTAGCCGGCCTGGCCCAGCATCAGCTGGTAGCCGCGCGCGGCCAGGCCGTCGGTCAGTCCCTGCACCATCTCGAGGAAGACCGAGCCGCTGATGGTCGGCACCACGGCCGCCACCATGCGGCTCTTCTTGGACGCCAGGCCGCCGGCCAGCAGGTTCGGCACGTAGCCCACCCGGTCCACCACCTCGCGCACGCGCTGCAGGATCTCGGGCGAGACCGAATCGGGATTGTTCAGCGCGCGCGAGACGCTCATCGGGGCCACGCCGGCCAGGCGGGCGACGTCGCGCACGGTGGGCGTGGCGCCCTTGCGGCTCTTGCGGGCGGTGGCTGGGGCGTCCTTCGGGGCGGGGGTGTCCATGGCCGCGATTCTAGCACCGCCTTATACGTAGACTCTCAGCGGTATTTCTGCTGCACGCCGTCGTAGTAGCGTTTGAGCGTATGGAAGGCCTTCTTCTTCTGGCCGGTGTCCGAGATCAGCCCCTTGCGGTTCCAGAAATCCTGATACTGCGGATGCGGGCGGCGCGGCGAGCGGAAGTCGGCCAGGATCCAGGGCGTCATGCCGCGCAGGCCGGGGATCGCATCCAGCATCTTGAACTGGTTCTGGTACAGCAGCTCCTGGTACTCTTCGCTCCAGCGCGTCTTCGCGTCGGCATGGTAGCCGCCCAGCGCGTCGGCGCCGAACTCGCTGACCACCACCGGCTTGTTCACCTTGATGTCGAAACGGTAGTTGAGCATGTCCTCGGGATCGCTCCAGTACCAGCCGGCGTATTCGTTGAAGCTGGCCAGGTCCAGCTTGCCCGCCAGCGGATCCTCGACCACCACCCGCTGGCCCTCGCGGTGCACCTCCAGCGCCGCCGCCACCAGGCGCGTGTCGTCCAGGCCGCGCACCGTGTCGGCCAGCCGGCCCATGAAGACGTTGCGCGGCTCGCCCACCGGGGTCTCGTTCCCGATCGACCAGATGATGACGCTGGCGCGGTTCTTGTCGCGCACCACCATATCGGTCAGCTGGCGATCGGCGTTGCGGTAGGTGTCGGGATTGGTCCACGAGATGGTCCAGTACACCGGCACCTCGGCCCACAGCAGCAGGCCCATCTCGTCGGCCAGGCGCGACATGTGTTCGCTGTGCGGATAGTGGGCCAGGCGCACGAAGTTGGCATTGAGCTCGCGGGCCCACTGCAGCATCATGCGCATGTCGCCCTCGCCGCGCAGGCGTCCCTGGGCCAGCGGATTCTCGTCGTGCAGCGAGATCCCGCGCAAAAAGATCGACTTCCCGTTGAGCAGGATGTCGTGGCCGCGGGTCTCGATGGTGCGGAAGCCCACCCTGTCCTTCACCGTGTCCGGGCCGGTCGCGATCTCGACGTCGTACAGGGTCGGGGATTCGGGCGACCAGTAACTGAGCTTGGCGGCCGGGATGTCGATGGCGGCGCGGCCGCTGGCGTCGGCCTGCACCGTGGTCCTGATGCCGGCCGCGGGAATCGTCACGCTGACGCTTTGGCGCGGCTGGGCGCCGGCCAGCTGGACGAAGCCCTGGATGCGTGTCAGGTCGCCCTTGGCCAGCTGCACCTTGTAGTCGGCGATATAGGTGGCGGGGACTTCGGCCAGCAGCACGTCGCGCGTGATGCCGCCATAGTTCCACCAGTCGGTGTTCACGGTCGGGATCTCGTCCTGGTGGCGCATATTGTCGACCTTGACGACGACGAAGTTGCGGCCCTGGTTCAACTTGCCGCTGACGTCGAACTGGAAAGGCGTGAAGCCGCCCTTGTGCGTGCCCAGCTTCTTGCCGTTCAGGTAGACGTGGGCCTGGTAATTGACCGCGCCGAAGTACAGGAAATAGCGCTTGTCGTCCTTCGGCGCGGCCTGGAACACCTGGCGCAGCCACACCGTGCCTTCGTAGAACAGCAGCTTCTCGTCCTGCGAATTCCAGTCGCCCGGAATCTTGAGCGTGGGGGACTGGTCGAAGTTGTACTCGACCAGTTCGCCCTTCTGCGGCGGGCCCAGGTCATCATAGAAGCCGCCCTTGCCCGAGGGCGTCGCGTCGAACGGCTCGCGCCGGTAGTTGTAATACCCCGTTTCGTAGGGATCGATGATGTAGTTCCAGCGGCCGTTCAGGCTCAGGTGCTGGCGCGCGTAGATGTTCTGCAGCGGCGCGGATGCTTGCGCTTCGGTCGCCGGCGTGGCTACTTGCGCCGTTGCGTTCACATGCCAGAACAGGACCAGCGCGCACAGCGCCGCCTCCAATGCATTGCCAAGATGCTTCATGGTTGTCTCCGCTCTGCGGCTCGCGCCGTCCGGTGTGGTTTTTAGTTACCGGTATCTACTGCTGAGCCATCGTAGCGGGACCATTTTATTGTGTCAACAAAATGCGTGGCGGCGACACCTTTGCAAAGACAGCACTACAGCTGGGGCAGGATCTCGGCGCCCAGCTCGCGCAGGACGTCCTCGACCGGTCGCGCGCCCCGATGCAGGTTGAACAGGATGTGCGCGACGCCGAGTTCGCGCATGCGTTCCAGATAGGCTGCCAGCGCATGGCGGCCGGTGCGCAGCCCAAGCTCGATCGCATCAAGCGGCGCCGCCGGATCGTCCAGCAAGTCCAGCTGCACCGACTGGATGAAGGGCTTGCGCAGGCCCGGCGATCGTTGTTCCTGCGCCATCTCCCACAGGGCGATCCGGCCTTTTTGCCGGTCTTCCTCGCGGTGATAGCTGGCCCAGCCATCGGCATGCGCGGCGATCCACTGCAGCGACTGGCGCGCGCTGCCGATTGCGAGCATCGGGATGCGTGCCTGTGGCGGGGGCAGCACGCGGTACTGTCCATCCTCGGCCGCGCCCGGTTCGAGCGCGGCGCGCAAGGTCTCCCAATGATCGCGGAAGGCGACGTCACGCGTCTCGAGGTCGGCCCCGAAACGGGCGAATTCCTCGGGTCGGTCGCCCGAGCCCAGTCCCAGCAGCAGGCGGCCATGGCTGATCCGGTCCAGGCTCAGGGCCGCCTTGGCCACGTGCAGCGGATGGCGCAGCGGCAGCACGACGGCGCCGGTGGCGAGCACGATCCGCTCGGTCACCGCCGCCAGCGCGGCCAGCCACAGGAAGGGATCGTCCAGCGCCGCCGTCTCGTTGGCGCTGCCCTGCGGGATCATCAGGGGCACGTCGCGCGTCCACAGGGCGGAGAATCCCAGCGCGTCGGCCAGGCGCGCATGTTCTTGCGCCTGCGCGAGGTCGGCCAGCGCCCCGGACTCGCCCGCCATGGGCGTCATCAGCCCGACCGTCAGGCGGCCCGGGACGAAGACCCGCCCATATGCCCGATTAAACCCGTCCATGGCTCAAGTGAAATAGGCTTCCGAGCCGAAGGTGAGCGCCACCACCACCAGCATGGCCAGCACGAGCACGATCAGCAGGCGCCCGAACTTCGGCGCGCCGTCGCTTGACGGCGCATTTGATGGCGGCAGCGGTGTGTCATCGTCGCGCGCATCCCTCATGGCAGCAGCACCGTCGATCCGGTCGTGCGGCGCGCTTCCAGTGCCCGATGCGCGTCGGCCGCCTCGGCCAGGGAAAAGGTCTGGCGCACCTCGACTCCGACCTTGCCGCTCGTGACCATGTCGAACAGCTCGGCCGTCATCGCCTCCTGCTCTTCCTGGGTGGCCATGTAGTCGAACAGGGTCGGCCGGGTCAGGAACAGCGAGCCGCGCTTCGACAGCTCGGCCGGGGCGAACGGTTCCACCGCGCCCGAGGCATTGCCGAAGCTGACCATCAGGCCGCGCCGGCGCAGGCAGTCGAGCGAGGCGCTGAAGGTGTCCTTGCCCACCGAGTCGTACACCACCGGCACGCCCTCGCCGCCGGTGAGTTCGCGCACGCGCGCCACGATGTCTTCATCGTTGTAATTGATGACCTCCGCCGCGCCGTGGCGCAGCGCCAGCTCGCCCTTCTCTTTCGAGCCGACGGTGCCGATCAGCCGCACGCCGAGTGCGCGCGCCCACTGGCAGGCGATCAGGCCGACGCCGCCGGCCGCGGCGTGGAACAGGATCGTGTCGCCGGCTTTCACCGGATAGGTCTGGCGCAGCAGGTATTGCACGGTCAGGCCCTGCAGCATCATGGCGGCCGCGGTCTCGACGCCGATCGCGTCGGGCAGCTTGACCAGGAAGCGCGCCGGCATGGTGCGCACGCTGGCATAGGCGCCGAGCGGCCCGCCGGCATAGGCCACGCGGTCGCCCGGCTGCACGTGGGTCACGCCCTCGCCCACCGCCTCGACCACGCCCGCGCCTTCCTTGCCGAGTGAGCCGGGCAGCGGCTGCGGATACAGGCCGGTGCGGAAATACACGTCGATGAAGTTCAGGCCGATCGCGTGCTGGACGATGCGCGCCTCGCCCGGCCCGGGCGCCGGGGCCTCGACGTCGACGTATTCCAGCACTTCTGGGCCACCGGTGGCGGCGATCCGGATCGCTTTGGCGAGCATGGGGTTCTCCTGTGTGGTTGGTCAGGCGACGCGGCGCGCGCCCATCAGTTGCGACAGCACCAGGCGCGCGGTCGAGACATTGGTCGCGCACGGGATGTTGTGCACGTCGCAGGCGCGCACCAGGGCGTTGATGTCGGGTTCGTGCGGCTGCGGCGTCATCGGATCGCGCAGGAAGATCACGCAGTCGATCAGGCCATCGACCAGCAGGGAACCGATCTGCAGGTCGCCGCCGACCGGTCCCGAATGCTTGCGCTCGACGGAGAGGCCCAGCTCGTTGATCAGGCGCCCGCCGGTGGTGCCGGTGGCCGACAGGGCGCAGCCCTGCAGGAATTCGCGGTACTCGGCGGCGAGCGCGATCATGTCGTCCTTCTTCTTGTCGTGGGCGATCAGGGCGATGCGGGGGACGGCGGTCGGGGTCGTGGTGGTCATGTCGTGGGCGGCGGTTGGGGTAGTCGGGACGCTCATAAGAATACCGCATTCGACCGCGTGGTCATATAAACCACGGACGGCGCCAACCCGTTCTGAACGCGCTCAAGATCGGCGCATGGGCGCAGCGCCGCAACAGGGGCGATCGCGGCGCTGCAGCAGCGCGAGCGTGGTAAGGGAGTTGCACCGCTGGCGGCAGCGCCGTAGTCCATCCGGCGACGGCGGACTCGACATCGAAGCGTCTCCGGCCGTGCCCGCCGAACGTGCTGTAGGCGCCTACGGTCGAAATCCCATGTCTCAACCAAAAAAAGGAGAATCCATCATGACCTGCAAGACAGAGCGCACGGGTCCACCAGGAGCGCCGCAATGAACCTGAGGGATGTCGAAGCACGCCTTGGCCGCGACCGTTTCCTGCTGTCGGCCCTGATCGTCGTATCGCTGCTGGCCAGCCTGTGCTGGGCCGGCCTCGTGCTGGGCGGCCTGGTGCTCAGCAGCCAGCCCCTTGCCGCACACGCGGCCAGCGCCACCACGGCCATCGCCGCCCCCACCCTGGCCTACCAGGCCGGCCAGCTGGCGCTGGTGTTCCTGACCTGGGCCGGCCTGTGCACGGCCCTGATGCTGCCGCTGGCCAGCCGCGCCACGGTGCTGTTCGCGCGCATCGCCGGGGAGCACGCGGCCCAGCGGGCGCGCCTGCGCACCGGCCTGTTCGTGCTGGGCTACCTGGGCGCCTGGACCGGCTTCGCGCTGCTGGCCGCGATCGCGCAGTGGACGCTGCACGAGTCCGACCAGGGCGGCGCCGTGCGCCACCCGCTCCTGCTCGGCCTGATCATGGTGGCGGCCGGCGTCTACCAGTGGACACCCACCAAGCATGCCTGCCTGGAGCACTGCCGGGCGCCCCTGCCCGGCATCCTGGCCGGCTGGCGCGACGGCCTGCCCGGCGCGTTCTGGCGCGGCGCCGCCCACGCCCGCCAGTGCCTGGGCTGCTGCTGGCTGCTGATGCTCCTGCTGCTGGCCGCCGGCCCGGACAACCCGGGCGCCATCGCCGTCGTCGGCCTGTTCGTGCTGGCCGAGATCCGCCTCGTCAGCGGCCACTGGATCGCCTGCGCCGGCGGCCTGGCCTTACTCGCCGTAGGTACCAGATTGTTGTTTCCGTGACAGTTGAGCGACGAATTTGCAGGAGGGGCCTATGCTAGAATATCGGCCACTCTTGCATACCGTCTAAGGAATCCTCGACATGGCTGGACACAGCAAATGGGCCAATATCAAGCATAAAAAAGCCGCTACCGACGCCAAGCGCGGCAAGATCTGGACGCGCCTGATCAAGGAGATCACCGTGGCTGCGCGCATGGGCGGCAGCGATATCCCGTCCAACCCGCGCCTGCGCCTGGCGGTCGAGAAGGCGGCTGATGCGAATATGCCGAAGGATAACGTCACCCGCGCGATCCAGCGCGGTTCGGGCGAGCTCGAAGGCGTCAACTATGAAGAAGTGCGCTACGAAGGCTACGGCATCGGCGGCGCGGCGATCATCGTCGACTGCCTGACCGACAACCGCGTGCGCACCGTGGCCGAAGTACGTCACGCCTTCAGCAAATTCGGCGGCAATATGGGCACCGAAGGCTCGGTCGCCTTCATGTTCAAGCACACCGGCCAGTTCCTGTTCGCGCCGGGCGTCGACGAAGACAAATTGATGGAAGCCGCGCTCGAAGCCGGCGCCGACGACGTCATGGCCGACGAAGAAGGCGGCTTCGAGGTGCTGTGCGACCCGCACGCCTTCTCCGCCGTGAAAGAGGCTTTGGCATCCGCCGGCTTCAAGGCCGAAGTGGCCGAAGTCATCATGAAGCCCGCCACCGAGACCGTGTTCACGGGCGAGGACGCGGTCAAGATGCAGAAACTCCTCGACGCGCTGGAAAACCTGGACGACGTCCAGGAAGTCTTCACCAACGCCGTGATCGAAGAATAATTGGTAGCGAATATGAAAATCCTCGTAGTCGGCTCGGGCGGCCGCGAACACGCGCTGGCGTGGAAACTGGCCCAATCGGAACGCATCCAGACGGTCT
>DDKG01000137.1:7954-24386 GCA_002339265.1 Massilia sp. UBA2604
GCCCACGCCTACATCGACGCCAACGGCGCGCCGATCGTCATCAAGGCCGACGGCCTGGCGGCCGGCAAGGGCGTGGTGGTCGCGATGTCGCTGGAAGAAGCCCACGCTGCGGTCGACCACATGCTGTCGGATAACGCCTTCGGCGACGCCGGCGCCCGCATCGTGATCGAGGAGTTCCTGGCCGGCGAAGAAGCCAGCTTCATCGTCATGTGCGACGGCAAGAACGTACTGGCGCTGGCCACCAGCCAGGACCACAAGCGCCTGAAGGACCACGACCAGGGCCCGAACACGGGCGGCATGGGCGCCTACTCGCCGGCGCCGATCGTGACGCCATCGATGCATGCGCGCGTGATGCGCGAGATCATCAACCCGACCATCCAGGGCATGGCGCGCGACGGCATCCCGTTCACCGGCTTCCTGTACGCCGGCCTGATGATCGACGCCGACGGCAACCCGCGCACGCTCGAGTTCAACTGCCGCATGGGCGACCCGGAAACCCAGCCGATCATGGCGCGCCTGAAGAGCGACTTCGCCACCGTGCTGGAACACGCCTGCAACGGCACCCTCGACACGGTCGAGCTGGAATGGGACCGCCGCACCGCCGTGGGCGTCGTGATGGCTGCCGCCGGCTATCCGGACAGCCCGCGCAAGGGCGACATCATCGACGGCATCCCGCCAGAAGTGCCGGAATGCGTCACCTTCCACGCCGGCACCAAACTCGTGGACGGCAAGCTGCAGACCAGCGGCGGCCGCGTGCTGTGCGTGGTGGGCCTGGGCGACAGCGTCAAGATGGCGCAGAAGCAGGCGTATGAAACCGTCGAGAAGATCCATTTCAATGGCGCGCAGTACCGGCGCGACATCGGCTGGCGCGGTGTGAAGTAACAGCGTCTTCCGTCTTTCCCAACCAACGCCAGATGTAAGCATTCGGTGGGCCGGTGTACAATCGGCCCACTTTTCATTCCCAGTCGGTCAATCTTCATGTCTTCCCCCAATCCCGCCGCCATCAAGGCCTGGCTGCTCGAGCTCCAGGCGCGCATCGTCCACGGTCTCGAACAGGTCGACGGCAAACCGTTCCTGCGCGAAGAATGGCAGCGCCCCGAAGGCGGCGGCGGCATCTCGCGCCTGATCGAGGAAGGCAACGTCCTCGAACGCGGCGGCGTGAACTTCTCGCACGTGCGCGGCGCCGCCCTGCCGCCGTCGGCCACCGCCGTGCGTCCCGAGCTGGCGGGCCGCGCCTGGGAAGCGATGGGCGTGTCGCTGGTTCTGCATCCGCGTAACCCCTACGCGCCGACGGTGCACATGAACGTGCGCTTTTTCGAGGCGACCGCGCCCGGCAAGGACCCGGTCTGGTGGTTCGGCGGCGGCATGGACTTGACCCCGTACTACGGCGAAGCCGAGGATGCGCGCCACTTCCACCAGGTCTGCCACGACGCGCTGGCGCCGTACGGCAGCGAGCTCTACCCGCGCTGCAAGACCTGGTGCGACGACTACTTCTACCTGAAGCACCGCAAGGAACCGCGCGGCGTGGGCGGCATCTTCTTCGACGATTTCAACGAGCTCGGCTTCGAGCAGTCGTATGCCATGGTGCGGACCGTGGGCGAGCGCTTCCTGGACGCCTATCTGCCGATCCTGCAGCGCCGCAAGGACCAGCCGTATGGCGAACGCGAGCGCGACTTCCAGGCCTACCGGCGCGGCCGCTACGTCGAGTTCAACCTGGTGTGGGACCGCGGCACGTTGTTCGGCCTGCAGTCGGGCGGACGCACCGAGGCGATCCTGATGTCGATGCCGCCGATCGTCAAATGGCGCTACGACTGGCATCCCGAACCCGGCAGCCCTGAAGCGCGGCTGTATTCCGACTTCCTGGTACACCGGGACTGGCTGGCGCCGTGACCGCGACCGCCGGCGCGCCGGTGCGCAACCGCTGCATCGCCGTCCTCGGCGGCAGCTTCGATCCGGTGCACCAGGGTCACGTCGCGCTGGCGCAGCTGTTCAGCCGCCTGTTGCGCCCCGACGCCTTGCGCATCCTGCCGGCCGGCCAGCCGTGGCAAAAGAACGGCCTGCAAGCCAGCGACGCCGACCGGGTCGCGATGCTGGAGCTGGCCTTCGAAGCGTTGAAAAGCCCGAGCCTGCCGGTCACGATCGATCTGCAGGAAATCGAAAGAAAGACCCCGACCTACACGGTCGAAACCCTGCGCGCGCTGCGCAATGAGCTGGGCCCGCGCACCTCGATCGTGTTCCTGATGGGGGCCGACCAGTTGCGCAAGCTCGACAGCTGGAACGAGTGGCGCGAACTGTTCGCCCTTGCCAACCTGGGCGTGGCGACACGTCCCGGCTACGACCTGGCGCAGGAAGCATTGCCACCTGTGGTGGCCCAAGAACTGTCGACGCGGCTTGCAACGCCCGACACCGTGCGCCTGCTGGCGCATGGAAAAGTCTGCCTTGCGCCGACGCTGGATGTGGACCTCTCGTCCAGCCAGCTCCGTGCGGCCTTGCAATCCGGCGCGGATGCAAGCGCGCTCGGGATGGCGCAAGTGCTAGACTATATTCAACAACATAACCTGTACAAAAACTAATGGATATCAAGAAACTGCAAACCCTCGTCGTCGACGCCCTGGAAGACGTGAAGGGCCAGGACATCGTCCTGTTCGACACGACCCACCTGACCAGCCTGTTCGACCGCATCGCCGTCGTCTCGGGCACGTCGAATCGCCAGACCAAGGCGCTGGCCGCTTCGGTGCGCGACAAGGTCAAGGCGGCGGGCGGCGACGTGGTCGGCCTGGAAGGCGAAGACACCGGCGAATGGGTGCTGGTCGACCTGGGCGACATGATCGTCCACATCATGCAGCCGGCCATCCGCCAGTACTACCGCCTCGAAGAAATCTGGGGCGAGAAGCCGGTCAAGCTGGGCGCCGCCAAGCGCAAGTCGACCGCCGAAGGCATCGAAGCCGACGCCGTCAAGCCGAAGTCGAAGCACCTGGCCGCCAACCAGGCGCAAGAAGACGCCAAGCCGGTCAACGAGCGCAAGCCGGCCGCCAAGCGCGCGACCAAGGCAGCCGCCGCCGAGCCAGCTGCCAGGAAGCCGGCCGCCAAGAAGGCCGCCGCCAAGGCAGTCCCGACCGGCAAGACCGTGAAGGTCGCGCCGAGCAAGACCGAAGTCGCCGCCGTCGAAGCGACCAAGGCCAAGCCGCCGAAGCGCGTGAGCAAGGCTGCCGCACCGAAGGCCGCACCGGCCGCTGAAGCTGCCGCGCCGGTCAAGAAGGTGATCCGCCGCATCAAGAAAGATGTCGAGTAAGATGCAGGATAAGATGCAGTGCATGTTGCGCAGCAAGGGCGCTGCATGCAGTTGATCATTGCCGCGGTCGGCCACAAGATGCCGGCCTGGATCGAATCCGGCTTCACCGAGTACACGAAGCGCATGCCGCCCGAGCTGCGCATCGTGCTCAAGGAGATCAAGCCGGTCGAGCGCTCCGGCAGCAAGACCGCCGCCACCGCGATGGCGCTCGAGCGCGAGCGCATCGAAGCGGCCCTGCCGAAGGGCGTGCGCATCATCGCCCTCGATGAGCGCGGCAAGGACCTGACCAGCGTCGGTCTGTCGCAACAACTGGAAACCTGGCAGCGCGACGGCCGCGACACCGCCTTCCTGATCGGCGGGGCCGACGGCCTCGATCCCGAACTGAAGGCGCGCGCCGAAGGGCTGATCCGCATCTCCAGCATGACCCTGCCGCACGGAATCGTCCGGGTCATGCTGGCGGAACAGCTCTACCGCGCCTGGTCGATCACCCAGAACCATCCTTACCACCGGGTCTGAACCGGCCCGGAAGCGAACAAGAACAGCGATGAAAAACCAGCACAATAAAATCTATCTCGCTTCCAAAAGCCCGCGCCGGCGCGAACTGCTGCGCCAGATCGGGGTCGACTTCGAACTGATGCTGCTGCGCAGCGACCCGGGCCGCGTGGTCGACGTCAGCGAAGATGTGCTGCCAGGCGAAGACGTCCACCACTACGTGGCGCGCGTGGCGAGAGCGAAAGGCGCGTTCGCCTTCAACCTCCTGCTGCAGCGGCGCCAGCCGCTGCGCCCGGTCCTGACGGCCGACACCACCGTCACCATCGACGGCGAGATCCTGGGCAAGCCAGCCGATAACCGAGAAGCGGTCGCCATGCTGGAGCGCCTGTCCGGACGCACCCACCAGGTGCTGACCTCGGTGGCCGTGCACTCCCAGCACGTGGCCGAGCAGGTCACGCAGGTGTCGAACGTGCGCTTCGCCACCCTGACCCCGGCCCAGATCAAGGCCTATTGCGCCACCCTGGAACCCTATGACAAGGCCGGCGCCTACGGCATCCAGGGCCCGGCGGCGCTGTTCATCGAGCACATCGAGGGCAGCCATTCGGGCATCATGGGATTGCCGCTGTTCGAGACGGCTTGTCTGCTGCGCAAGGCGGGGCTGGCGATCTGATTCCCTGCTTCGGCCCCAGGGCCGGCGCGTGTATCATGTCACCCTGAACAATACGCACGGCAGGGTCCATGAACGAAGACATCCTCATCAACATCACACCGCAGGAAACGCGCGTGGCGCTGGTCCTGCAGGGCGCGGTACAGGAGCTGCACATCGAGCGCACGCTCACGCGCGGGTTGGCGGGGAACGTCTATCTGGGCAAGGTCGTGCGCGTGCTGCCGGGGATGCAGTCGGCCTTCATCGACATCGGCCTGGAACGCGCCGCCTTCCTGCACGTGGCCGACATCTGGGAAGCGCGCAGCCATGACGGCGGCAACGCCCCGCCCACCCCGATCGAAAAGCTGCTGTTCGACGGCCAGGTGCTGACCGTGCAGGTCATCAAGGACCCGATCGGCACCAAGGGCGCGCGCCTGTCCACCCAGATCTCGATCGCCGGCCGCATGCTGGTGTACCTGCCGCAAGACCACCACATCGGCATCTCGCAAAAGATCGAGAAGGAAGCCGAGCGCGAACGCCTGCGCGCGCATCTGCAAAGCCTGCTGCCGGCCGAGGAAAAAGGCGGCTACATCGTGCGCACGATGGCCGAGGAAGCCTCGAGCGACGACATCGCGGCCGACGTCGACTACCTGCGCAAGACCTGGGGCGCCATCGTGCAGGGTGCGCGCACCCTGCCGCCCACCACCCTGCTGTACCAGGACCTGAGCCTGGCCCAGCGCGTGCTGCGCGACTTCGTGCACGACGAAACGGCCAGCATCCAGGTCGACTCGCGCGAGAACTTCCTGAAACTGGCCGAATTCGCCCAGGTCTACACCCCGAGCGTGCTGTCGCGCATGGCGCACTACACCGGCGAGCGGCCGCTGTTCGACCTGTACGGCGTGGAAGAGGAAATCCTGCGCGCCCTCGGCCGCCGCGTGGACCTCAAGTCCGGCGGCTACCTGATCGTCGACCAGACCGAGGCGATGACGACCATCGACGTCAATACCGGCGGCTATGTCGGCGGACGCAACTTCGCCGACACGATTTTCAAGACCAACCTGGAAGCGGCGCACGCCATTGCGCGCCAGCTGCGCCTGCGTAACCTGGGTGGCATCATCATCCTCGACTTCATCGACATGGAGAACAACGAGCACCGCAACGCGGTGCTGGCCGAGCTGAAGAAGACCCTGGCGCGCGACCGCACCAAGGTGTCGGTCAGCAGCTTCTCGGCCCTGGGCCTGGTCGAGATGACCCGCAAGCGCACCCGCGAATCGCTGGCCCACATCCTGTGCGAACCGTGCCCGGCCTGCTCGGGCAAGGGGCAGGTGAAAACCAGCCGCACGATCTGCTACGAGATCCTGCGCGAACTGCTGCGCGAAGCCAAGCAGTTCAACCCGCGCGAATTCCGCATCGTCGCCTCGCAAGAGGTGATCGACCTGTTCCTGGAAGAAGAATCGCAGCACCTGGCCATGCTGGGCGACTTCATCGGCAAGCGTATTTCGCTGCAGGTGGAGAAGGGGTACCACCAGGAACAGTACGACGTCATTTTGATGTGAGCCCTGGCCGGCAGGGCATCCAGTTCGGCAAGGTCCGCGTAGTTCACTACTCGACGACCAACCGAAGAGGAAACCCATGCACCGCCTGCTCCATCCCGTCCTGCTGACTGCCTCCCTCGCCCTCGCCTGCCCGGCGTCGGTCTTCGCGCACGATGCGCCACCTGTATCCCCGGCCCGCGGGCTCACCATCGGCGGCGGCGTCGAACGCGTCCTGACCCTGGACGTCGAGGCCTTGCGCAAACGCCCATCGACCGAGCTGGCCCAGGTGCGCGTGGCCGGCAAGTTCGGCAGCAAGAGCGTCGTGCGCGGCGTCCGCCTGCGCGACCTGCTGAAGGAAGCCGGCATCGTCACCGTCGACAACAACACGGTCAAGAAGCTGGCCATCATCGCCAGCGCCGACGACAAATACGCCGTGGTGTTTTCGTGGAACGAATTGTTCAACCTGAGTGCCGGCGAGAACGTGCTGGTGCTGTTCGAGCGCGACGGCCAGCCGCTGCCCCATGCCGAAGGGCCGCTGGCGCTCCTGTCCGCAGACGACCTGCGCACCGGCCCGCGCCACGTCAAGTGGCTGCGCTCGATCGAGGTGCGTCAAGTCATTGAATAATATGCAATAGTTCGTACCTATCGTCTTGATAGAAATAATTTGATGCTCTTATTGCACTGTGTGTGTCATCCCACAGTTCACCTCTTTATTGCTGGGCTAAGGTGTTGAGGCTATTGATTAACCCTACAACCAGCGAGGAAAAGGATGACCACTTCCAACCACCCCAGCGCAACCGATGGCGCGGGTTCGATCCTGAGCACCGTTTCCGGCCCTTCGGACGCCGATCCGCCAAAGAGCCTGGGGGTCAGCAATCCGGTCGCCGACCGCCTGCTCGACAAGATCCCGTCCGAGCAGGAGCTGGCGGCCGACCGCCCCTATAACGCGACCAAGGCCGCCGAATACGGCGACGCCGCGCGTACCCCGACCGAAGGCGAGCAGTTCAAGCCATCGACGCACGCCGCCACCGGCAGCACCGCCAGCGAAATCGTCGCCAACGACAAGGTCGGCGACGGCAACCCGCCCGAGGGCGAGAACGCCACGACCGAGCCGCTGGACCGCGTGCGCGTCGACCCGGCCAAGCGCCACCTGACCACCAACCAGGGCGTGCCGGTGGCCGACAACCAGCA
Source organism: Massilia sp. UBA2604 (assembly GCA_002339265.1). Classification (GTDB taxonomy): domain Bacteria; phylum Pseudomonadota; class Gammaproteobacteria; order Burkholderiales; family Burkholderiaceae_D; genus Telluria. Next base: position 15,111 of record DDKG01000137.1, read on the forward strand.
TTCGCTCAAGGCCGGCCTGCGCGGCCCGACCCTGCTCGAAGACTTCATCCTGCGCGAGAAGATCAGCCACTTCGACCACGAGCGCATCCCCGAGCGCGTGGTGCATGCGCGCGGCTCGGCCGCCCACGGCTACTTCGAAGCCTACGAAGACCTGAGCGACCTGACGCGCGCGGCGCCGTTCTCGAAGAAAGGCAAGCGCACCCCGGTGTTCGTGCGCTTCTCGACCGTGGCCGGCGAGCGCGGCTCGACCGACACCGCGCGCGACGTGCGCGGCTTCGCCGTCAAGTTCTATACCGAGGAAGGCAACTGGGACCTGGTGGGCAACAACATCCCCGTGTTCTTCATCCAGGACGCGATGAAGTTCCCCGACCTGGTGCACGCCGCCAAGCCGGAACCGCACCACGCCATGCCGCAGGCGGCCACCGCCCACGACACCTTCTGGGACTTCGCCTCGCTGTCGCCCGAGATCGCGCACATGCTGATGTGGACGATGTCGGACCGCGCCATCCCGCGCAGCTACCGCACCATGCAGGGCTTCGGCGTGCACACCTTCCGCCTGGTGAACGCGCAGGGCGAATCGCGCTTCGTGAAGTTCCACTGGACGCCGGTCGCCGGCACCCACTCGCTGGTGTGGGACGAGGCGGTGCGTATCTCGGGCGCCGACCCCGACTTCCACCGGCGCGACCTGTGGGAAGCGATCGAGGCCGGCAACTTCCCCGAGTATGAACTCGGCCTGCAGATCTTCACCGAGGAGCAAGCCGCCGGCTTCGCCTTCGACATCCTCGACCCGACCAAGATCGTGCCGGAAGAGCTGGTGCCGCTGCGCCCCGTGGGCAAGATGGTCCTGGACCGCAACCCCGACAACTTCTTCGCCGAGACCGAGCAGGTCGCGTTCTGCACCTCGCACGTGGTGCCGGGCATCGACTTCACCAACGACCCGCTGCTGCAGGGCCGTAACTTCTCCTACCAGGACACCCAGCTCACGCGCCTGGGCGGCCCGAACTTCCACGAGATCCCGATCAATTCACCGATCGTCCAGATCCAGAACAACCAGCGCGACGGCTTCCACCGCCAGGCGATCAACCGCGGCCGCGTGAACTACGAGCCGAACTCGCTGGGCGGCGGCTGCCCGTTCCAGGCCGGCAAGATGGGTTTCGTGAGCTTCCCTGAACGCACCGGCGAAGACAAGGTGCGCGGCAAGCCCGAGCTGTTTGCCGACCACTATTCGCAGGCGCGCCTGTTCTGGCAAAGCCAGACCCCGGCCGAACAGAACCACATCGTCAATGCCTTCCGCTTCGAGCTGACCAGGGTCCAGACGCCGGCCGTGCGCATCCGCACGCTGGCCCTGCTGGCCAACGTCGACGCGACCCTGGTGGCGCGCGTGGCCGAAGGCCTGGGCCTGGAGGTGCCGGAACCGCTGCCGCTGGCGACCGATGCACCGATCCCGACCTACCCGCCATCGCCGGCCCTGTCGCTGCTGAGCCGTCCGGGCCAGGCCGGCATCAAGGGCCGCCGCGTCGCGGTGCTGATTGCCAGCGGTGTCGACGACAAGGCGGTCAAGAAGCAGTATTCCAGCCTGCTCAAGGATGGCGCCGTGCCGCGTATGGTCGGCAATATGCTGGGCAAGGTGACCGCGCGCGATGGCAATCCGATCGACGTCGAGATCTCGGTCGAGGCGGGTCCCTCCGTCATGTACGACGCCGTGATCGTGCCGGACGGCGCCCAGGCGGTCGAGACGCTGGCGAAGAATGCCCAGGTGCTCGAGTTCCTGCGCGAGCAGTACCGCCACGGCAAGCCGATCCTGGCCTACGGCTCGGGTTCCGATCTGCTGACCAAGGCCATGATCCCGCAAAAGCTGCCGGACGGTTCGGCCGATCCGGGCCTGGTCCTGGGCGATCCGGCCAATGCCGGCGTGGCGCTCGACGCCTTCAAGACCGCACTGGCCGGCCACCGCGTGTTCGCACGCGAGACCGATCCGCCATCGGTCTGATCGATACCCATGGTGGGAATAAGTTAGATTCCCACCTGCGACGGTCGTTATAATCGTCCAGCGGCGCCGCGCAGTTCGCGGCGCCGTTTTTTTTTCAACCAGCAGAAAGACTTCGATGTTCTGTTCACATTGCGGCGCGCAGATGGCGCCGGACGCCGCGTATTGCTCCGTCTGCGGCAAGGCCGCCGGCACTGCCCCGGTCAACCTCGACAAGTCTGCGGCACCTGCGCCACACTCGGATGGCAGCATTCCGGATGGCGTCAAAGGCTGGAGCTGGGGCGCCTTCCTGCTCAACTGGATCTGGGCGATCGGCAACCGCAGCTGGATCGGGCTGCTGGCCATCGTTCCCTACGTCGGCTGGATCATGGCGTTCTGGCTCGGCTTCAAGGGGCGCGAGATGGCCTGGAAGAACAAGCAATGGGACAGCCTGGAACACTTCAACCGGGTCCAGCGAAAATGGTCGCAGTGGGGGATCGGCATCACGGTCGCCGCTATCGTGCTGGCCGTGCTGGCGGCGATGTTCGCGCCCGATGTCGCCGATGTGGACCGCACCGTCACCGTGCAGCGCAGCGAAGCGCCCGCGCGCACGGACGACGCCGCCGTGACCGCGCGCGGCATCGTCGACAGCAATGCCGAGAACCTGCCGGCCTCGCTGTCGACCGTCGCCGGCCTGCTCGACCGCCGCACGAACGCCGACGGCAGCCGCGCCGTGACGCTCGGCGGCAGGGTCTTGTTCAGCGGCGAGGACGCCGGCTGGCAGTTCCCGCTGCGCAGCTTTGCGCTGTCGGGCGGCCGGGAAGCGATCCTGATGGCCAGCAGCGGCGGCCGCGGCACAAGCTGCGAGACCCTGTTCTTCTTCCTGCTGGCCGATGCCTCCGGCGTCAGGCCGACGCCGATGTTCGGCACCTGCGCCGCGCGCGGCAGCTACGTGCAGCGCGGCGACACGATCGAGTTCGAACTGCCGGACGTCAACGGCGTCTCGACGATCGTGCTCGAGAACGGTGTCGTGACCGCGAACGGCCAGCCGGTCAGCCTGACCGGCATGAACGACCCGTCGCGCTAATAGGGTCCAACGCTCAGCGCAGCGGCGCGAAGAACAGCTGTTCCCCGGCCGGCTTGAACGCCGCGATGCGCGCCTGGCCTTCCGGCGAGGTGATCCACTCGATCAGCTGTTTCGCTCCCTTGTAGTTCACCCCCGAATGCTTGGCCGGATTGACCGCGATGATGCCGTAGGGGTTGTACATGCGCTTGTCGCCTTCGACCACGATCGCCAGCCCGGTCTTGGCCTTGTAGGCGCCGTAGGTTGCGCGGTCGGTCAGCGTATAAGCGCGCATCTCGGCCGCCATGTTCAGCACTTCTCCCATCCCAAGGCCGGCCGAAACGTAGTTGGCGCCCTGCGGCTTGACGGCGGCGCGCTGCCAGTAGCCCTTTTCCATCACATCGGTGCCCGAGTTGTCGCCGCGCGAGATGAACTTGACGTTCGTCGCCGCGATGCGCTTGAAGGCGTCGACCACGTCCTTCGAGCCCTTGATGCGGGCCGGATCGGCTTCCGGGCCGACCACGATGAAGTCGTTGTACATCACGTCGCGCCGGTCCACGCCCCAGCCTTCCTCGACGAACTTGTCTTCCGCCTCGCGTGCGTGGACCAGGGTCACGTCGACGTCGCCGTTCTTCGCCAGTTCGAGCGCCTTGCCGGTGCCGACCGAGATCACGTGGACTTTGGTATTGGTTTTCGCTTCGAACACCGGCAGCAGGTGCTTGAGCAGGCCCGAGTTCTCGGTGCTGGTGGTGGTCGACAGCTTGATCACCTCTTGCGCCAGCACCGAAGGCGAGGCGAAGGTGGCGCACAGCAGGATGGCTAGCAGTGAACGGCGTTGCATGGTTTTCTCCTTGTTGTAATGAGGTTCATCGTACTTCCAGGTGCCCCTCGCGCAGCTTGAGCCGCCGCACGCCGGGCAGGTTGATCAGGTCGCGGTCGTGGCAGGCCATCACCACGCTGGCGCCCTGCCCGACCAGGGTCGGGATCAGCCCGATCACCTGTTCGCGCGCCGCGCCGTCGAGGTTCGCGGTCGGTTCGTCCAGCAGCAGCAGGCGCGGTTGCAGCACGCGCGCGCGCGCCAGCGCCACGCGCTGCTTCTCGCCGCCCGACAGGCGCGCGGGATCGTTGTCGCGCAGGTGCAGCACCCCGGCCCAGGCCATCGCCTCGTCGACCAGGCCGCGCACCTGGCGCCGCTCGACGCCGCGCGCCAGCAGGCCGTAGGCGATGTTGTGGCCGACGCTGGTCGAGAACATGATCGGATGCTGGTGCACGTAGACGATGCCGCGCCGCAGCTCGCGCGGATACGGGTACAGCGGCAGGCGGCTGCCTTCGAATTCGACCGTGCAGGCGTCGCAACGTTCCAGGCCGCCGAGCATGCGCAGCAAGGTGCTTTTGCCGGTGCCGTTGGCGCCGGTCAGCACGCAGGCGCTGCCCTTCTCGATCTCGAGCCGGGCGATATCGAACAGCAGGCGCTCGCCATAGGCCTTGCGCAGGCCGTGCACCGTCAGCAAGGAGGTCACAGGCGTGCCCCCGGATTATGCGCCTCGCCCTGCAGCAGCACCAGCACGCCGTTCATCAGCAGCGCCAGCGTCACCAGCACGATGCCCAGCGCGATGCCCTGGGCGAACTCGCCCTTGCTGGTCTCGAGCGCGATCGCGGTGGTGATGGTGCGGGTCTCGCCCTCGATATTCCCGCCCACCATCAGCGCGCAGCCGACTTCCGAGATCACGCGCCCGAAGCCGCTGATCACGGCCGCCATCACGCCATATCTCGCCTCGTGCAGCACGGTGAGCATCACCCGCATGCGCGAGGCGCCGTGGGCGATCGCGGTCTCGGCGTAGCGCGGGTCGAGCGCCTGCACCGCGGCCAGGGTAAACGCCAGCAGCACCGGCAGGCCGATGATCATCTGTCCGAGCACGATGCCGGGCTGCGAGAACAGCCATTCGAGCCCGCCCAGCGGTCCGCGCCGCGACAGCATCAGGTAGAGCAGCAGGCCGATCAAAACGGTGGGCAGCGACAGCGCGGCCTGGGCCAGCCAGACCGCGATGCGCCGTCCCGGAAAGCGGTGCATCGCGATCAGGTAGCCGAGCAGCACCGCCGGCGGCGCGGCCAGCATCAGGCCCATCAGGCTGGTCTTGATCGAGACCCAGACGATATGCCACAGGGCCGGGTCGCCGCTGAACAGCAGGGCGAACGCATGCGATGTGGCGTCGAGCAGCGCCATCAATCGCGGGGGGCGCCGTCGGTGCGCAGGTCCGGGCGGACGTAGGGCGTGTCCAGCAGCTGCGGCTCGAACACCAGGCGTTCGTGCCCGGCCAGCAGCAGGAAGTGGCGTCCGCTGCAGCGCGCCAGCAGCGACATGCCGATCCGCTCGGCCACCATCTGGCCCATCTGCGTCGTGCCCGAGCGCGACAGCAGGAAGGGAATGCCCATCTGGGCGCCCTTGATCACCATCTCGGACGTGAGCCGGCCGGTGGTATAGAACACCTTGTCGGCGCCGTCGACGCCGTCGAGCCACATCAGGCCGGCAATGGCGTCCACCGCGTTGTGGCGGCCCACGTCCTCGACGAAGTACAGCAGGTCTCCAGCCGCCGTGAACAGCGCGCAGCCGTGCACCGAGCCGGCCTGCTTGTAGACCGATTGCTGGGTGCGGATGGTGTCGACGATACGGTAGACGCTCGCTTGCGCCAGGCGCGCATCCGCGGGCAGCGCGATCCGGTCCACCTCGTCCATCAGGCCGCCGAACACCGAGCCCTGGCCGCAGCCAGTGGTGACCACCTTCTTCGCGGTGCGCGCCTCGACGTCCTGGATCCCGTGGCGGGTGACCACGGCCACCGCGTCCACCGACCAGTCGACCTGGATCGACACGATGTCGTCCAGCGCGCGCACCAGGCGCTGGTTGCGCAGGTAGCCCAGCACCAGCGCCTCGGGCGCGCCGCCCAGCGTCATCAGGGTGACCAGCTCGCGCCGGTCGACGTAGATCGTCAGCGGCCGTTCGGCCGGGATGGCGATGGCGGAGCGGCGTCCGCGCTCGTCGATCGCCAGCACCTCGTGGGTCAGGATGGCGCGCGCCTCGGACAGCACCGGCCGCCCGGCCGGCGAGCCGTAGCGCGCATCGCTGCGCATCGCGCTGTGCACCCCGCTGCCGCTTGCGTCCTTCCTGGCCAAGACACTGTCTCCTGTTCGTTGTTGGCGGTTTTACAAAAAACAGTATAAACCTCCCAGCACGGCGCACGGCTGAAATCATTTACTTTTGTGCAAGTTCACTTGCGATGCACCGCATCAGGCGGTATAACGTCTGCCCCTGTCGACCCATCACCCGCATCATGCCGTCCACCGCCTTTCGCCGCATCAGCGACATCCTGCACCACGGCGCCGCCCACGCCCCGGACAATCCGGCGCTGATCGACGACGGCCGCACGTGGTCGTATGCGCAGCTGGCCGCCGCCGCCGATGCGTATGCGGCGCTGCTGCGCGCACTCGACGTGCGTCCAGGCGACCGCGTGATGGTGGTGGCCGAGAATGGCGTGGCCCAGGTGGCGCTGCTGTTCGCCGCGGCCGCCGTCGACGCCTGGAGCGTCAGCGTCAACGCGCGCCTGAGCGAGGGCGAGCTGGAAACCATGCGCGCCCACAGCGGCGCGCGGCGCGTGCTCTACGTGACGGGCAATTCGCCGGACGCCGCACGGCACGCGGCGCGCGCCGGCGCCAGGCCCTGCGCCGATGGCGTGCTGGCCGGCCCGCTGGACGACACCTGCATTCCCGAACCGGTGGACGCCGGCGGCGACCAGGTCGCGGCCCTGGTCTACACCAGCGGCACCACCGGCCAGCCCAAGGGCGTGATGCTCAACCACGCCGGCCTGCTGTTCGTGGCCGCCACCTCGAGCCGCCTGCGCGGGCTGCAGCCGGGCGACCACGCCTGGGGCGGCCTGCCGTTCTCGCACGTGTACGGCCTGGCCTCGGTGCTGCTGGGCACCCTGTATGCGGGCGCCTGCCTGCGGCTGGCGCCGCGCTTCGATGCCGGCGCCCTGCTGGCGTCGATCCGCGCGGGCGAACTGACCATCGTGCAGGGCGTGCCGGCGATGTATGCGCGCCTGCTGGCGCAGGCCCAGGCGAATGATGAAGCCATGCCGATTCCTTCGCGCCTGCGCTTCTGCTACGCCGGCGGCTCGCCGCTCGATCCCGCCCTCAAGCGCGCGGTCGAGGCCCTGTTCGGCCTGCCCCTGCACAACGGCTACGGCCTGACCGAGGGCGGCCCGACCGTCAGCCAGACCCGGCTCGACGCGCCGCGCACCGACAGCGCGGTTGGCCTGCCGATTCCCGGCGCCGAGGTGCGCATCGTCAGGCGCGACGGCGTCGACGTCGCGCCGGGCGCGGCGGGCGAACTGTGGATGCGCGGTCCGGGACGCATGCGCGGCTACTACCGCGACCAGGCCGCCACCGCCGCCGCGCTGCAGCCGGGTGGCTGGCTGGCGACCGGCGACCTGGCGCGCCAGGAATCCGACGGCGCCCTGTTCCTGCTGGGGCGCACGCGCGAGCTGATCATCCGGTCCGGCTTCAACGTCTATCCGGTGGAGGTCGAGACCGCGCTGAACGCGCATCCGGCGGTCGTGCAGTCGGCCGTGGTGGGCCGGCCGCTGCCGGGGGCCGAGGAAGAAGTGGTGGCCTTCGTCGAGGCGCGCGGCGTCGACGAGGCGGCGCTGCAGGCCTGGCTGCGCCTGCGCCTGGCGCCCTACAAGCGCCCGGCGCGCATCGTCTTCATGGACGCGCTGCCGGCGGCGCCAAGCGGCAAGATTCTCAAGAGCCGGCTCCCTTGACACGTCCCCCCCGCGAAGGCGGGGGTCCAAGGTTGCCAGCATTTCGACGGCGCGTGCTGAACTTGGGTCCCCGCCTGCGCGGGAAGTCGTTACCTCCAGTGGAGGCGACGACGTCAGCGCCGCCGCTTCTTCCAGTTGTAATCGGGCCCGGTGACGTCCACGCCGGGGTGCCCCACCACGTCCGGATGCTCCGAGCACATGGTGATGAAGCGCACGCCCTCGCCGGCGCGCTGGCGCTTGCGCAGCTCTTCCATGAACTGCATCGCGGGCACCATCTCGCTGGTGTCGAACGACCGGGCATGGGCCTCGCTTTCCTCGTCGCCGACAACTGTCCAGTACACCATATACATGCCGCTCTCCCTGCCTGAGAATGCCTCCATTTTAATGCCCACAGAAAGTAGGATTTGTCCGAAAAAAGCCGATTATGTGGGCCACTTCACATAAGCCGCCGTAACGGGCCGTTAGGCTGGCACCTGTGTTCATCACGCAGGTACGGATTTCATGAATATTCTCACCGACGCCCAGCCGTCCTCCACGCCAGACCTCGCCCTGTGGGGCGGACTCGAATGCACGGTCAACCGCGTACGCGACAATTATTTCAGCCAGATGGACCGCAACGGCCACGCCGGACGCCTGCAGGACATCGAACGCTTCGCTTCCCTCGGCATCGGAGCGATCCGCTATCCGGTGCTGTGGGAGCGCACCGCTCCCGACGGCGTCGACAAGGCCGACTGGTCGTGGCCGGACGAGCGCCTGCCGGCGCTGCGCAAGCTGGGCGTCAATCCGATCGTGGGCCTGGTCCACCACGGCAGCGGCCCGCGCCATACCAGCCTGGTCGATCCCGCCTTTCCCGAACTGCTGGCCGAGTACGCCGGTGCGGTGGCCGCGCGCTACCCCTGGGTCGAGTACTACACGCCGGTCAACGAGATCTGCACCACGGCGCGCTTCTCGGGCCTGGCCGGGATCTGGTATCCGCATGGCGGCGATGAAGCCACCTTCGTGCGCGCCCTGCTGGTGCAGTGCCGCGCCACCGTGCTGTCGATGCGCGCGATCCGCGCCGTCAACCCTGACGCCAAACTGGTCCAGACCGACGACCTGTCGAAGACCTATGGCACGCCCGAGATGGAACAGATCAGCGGCTTCTTCAACGAGCGCCGCTGGCTGGCCTGGGACCTGCTGTGCGGGATGATCGACGAGAGCCATCAACTGTGGCACTACCTGCGCGAATCGGGCGCCGGCGAAGAAGAGCTGCGCTGGTTCCGCGACAACCCCTGCCCGCCCGACGTGGTCGGCGTGAATTACTACATCACCAGCGAGCGCTGGCTCGACCATCGTCCCGAGCGCTATCCGGAAACCCATCGCCACGTGTTCCGCGGCGTGCCGCACGCCGACATCGAGGCACCGCGCGCGCTGGCCACGCCGACGCCGGGCAT
>DDKG01000033.1 GCA_002339265.1 Massilia sp. UBA2604
AGCGCATCCTCGATCCCGACCTGGACGTGGACGAGAACTGCGTGCTGTTGATGAAGAACTGCGGGCCGAAGGGCTATCCGGGCATGGCCGAAGTGGGCAATATGGGCCTGCCGCCCAAGCTGCTGGCCAAGGGCATCACCGACATGGTGCGCATCTCGGATGCGCGCATGAGCGGCACCGCCTATGGCACCGTGGTGCTGCATGTGGCGCCGGAAGCGATGGCCGGCGGGCCGCTGGGTATCGTGCAGGATGGCGACATGATCCAGCTCGATTGCCATGCTGGCTTGCTCAACGTCGAGCTGACCGATGAACAGATCCGCATGCGGCTGGCGGATCGGGCCGAGAAGAACGTGAAGGTCGAGCACAGCGGTTACCAGCGCCTGTATCTCGACCACGTGATGCAGGCGGATGATGGGTGCGATTTCGATTTCCTCGTCGGGTGCCGCGGGTCGGCGGTGCCGAAGCATTCGCACTGAGTCGATCGAGCCACTAAAAAACAAAGGAGACCCGAACCATGCTGCTCGTCCAATTTCTGACCCAATCGAACGAACGCCGCGTCGGCATCCTGAACGACGCCACCATCCGCATCATCGATGGCTACGCCACCACGCTCGAGATGGCGCGCGCCGCGATCGCACAGGGCAAGGGCCTGGCCGCGCTCGCCGACGCGGCGGCCGGCGCCGACCGCGTCGACTACGACGACCTCGCCAGGGCCGGTCGCATTTTGCCCCCGGTCGACCATCCCGATCCCGCCCATTGCTACGTCACCGGCACCGGCCTGACCCACCTGGGCAGCGCCGATACGCGCGATTCCATGCACAAGAAGATCGGCGGCGATATCGAGGCCCTGAGCGACAGCATGAAGATGTTCCGCATGGGCGTCGAAGGCGGCAAGCCGGCGCCCGGCACGCCCGGCGTGCAGCCGGAATGGTTCTACAAGGGCGACGGCTCGATCCTGCGCACCAGCGGCCAGGACCTCGAGATGCCGGCCTTTTCGCTCGACGGCGGCGAGGAGCCGGAGATCGCCGGCCTGTACCTGATCGGCGACGATGGCCAGCCCTACCGCTTGGGTTATGCGATCGGCAACGAATTCTCGGACCACGTTACCGAACGCCAGAACTACCTGTATCTGGCGCATTCCAAGCTGCGCAACTGCGGTGTCGGCCCTGCGCTGCTGGTCGGCGAACTGCCGGCCCACGTGGACGGCGTGTCGCGGGTCATCGGTGTCGATGGCCAGGTGCGTTGGGAGAAGGCGTTCGTCAGCGGTGAAGACAATATGTCGCACACGCTGGAGAATCTCGAACATCACCATTTCAAATATGGCCTGTTCAAGCGCCCCGGCGACGTGCACGTCCACTTCTTCGGCACCGCGACCCTGAGCTTTGCCGACGGCATCCAGGTCAAGCCGGGAGAATTCTTCGAGGTTGCCTCGCCAGTCTTCGGCCCGGCCCTGCGCAACCGCCTCGCGGTGCATGAGGCCCCTCACGTGAAGGTGAAGCCCTTATGATGTTGTAAGCCGGCTCGGAGAAGCCTCGGCTCGAAAACAGGATGGAGACAAGCATGGAACAGATGGGGAACTACCCCAGCCTGCGGGACAAGCGGGTATTCGTGACGGGAGGCGGCACCGGCATCGGCGAAGCGATCGTGCAGGCCTTCGTGGAGCAGGGCGCGGTGGTCGCCTTCGTCGACATCGCGCAGCAGGCCAGCGAGGCGCTGTGCGCGCGGCTGGCAGGTGCGGGGCCGCATGCCCCGGTCTTCCACCATTGCGACATCACCGACATTCCGGCGCTGCAGCGCGCGATGGCGGAACTGGCGGCGCAGCTGGGCGACTTCGACGTCCTGGTCAACAACGCAGCGAACGACCAGCGTCACGACATCCAGGACGTCTCGCTCGACTACTGGAACGAGCGCATCGCCATCAACCAGCGCCCGATGTTCTTCACCTGCCAGGCGGTGCTGCCGGGGATGAAGAAGAAGGGCGGCGGGTCCATCATCAATTTCAGCTCCATGTCCTGGCATGCCAAGGGCGCCGGCTATCCGGTGTACGCCACCACCAAGGCGGCCGTGATCGGCCTCACGCGCAGCCTGGCGCGCGATCTGGGTCCGTTCGGCGTGCGCGTCAACACGGTCACGCCGGGCTGGGTCATGACCCAGCGCCAGGTCGAACTGTGGGTCGACGCGGCGGCGGAAGAAGAGATCAAGAAGGCGCAGTGCCTGCCGGGAAAGCTGATGCCGGACGACGTCGCCCGCATGGTGCTGTTCCTCGGCGCCGACGACAGCAAGATGTGCACGGCGCAGGATTTTGTCGTGGATGCTGGCTGGACCTGATTGTTACCGCTCGGGACTCGTTTAGCTGAGATCCCACCCACTCGAATCAACGTCATTCCCGCGTAGGCGGGAATCCAAGTTCTGCAGCCACGCACGCAAAACTTGGGTACCCGCCTACGCGGGTACGACGTACTGGAGCTTGCCATGACTGCATACCGCTTCACCGCTTTGCTCGTCGTTGGAATCACCTGCGCTCAGTTTCACCTTCACGCGCACGCCGCACCACTCACCAGCCCCGACCGCCAGATTGCGGTAGACGTTACCGTATCTCCCACGGGCGCACTGACCTATTCGGTCAGCCGCGACGGCAAGCCCGTCATCCTGCCATCCAGCCTCGGCATCGCAGTGCAAGGCGCCGACCTGACCCAGGGCCTGACGCTGGCCGCCAGCTCCCGGGTCAAGCTGATCGAAGACCGCTACGAACTGGCCACCGCCAAGAAACGCCACATCACCTACCGCGCCAACGAACAAACGCATACCGTGCGCAACACCCTGGGCCAGGCGATGGACGTGACCTTCCGCGTATCGAACGACGGCGTCGCCTTCCGCTACCGCGTCGCCGGCAAGGGCCTGAAATTCGTACGCGAGACCACCGGCTTCGCCTTCGACAAGGCGGCGAAGGCCTGGCTGCAGCCGATGTCGGTCGCCCAGACCGGCTGGTCGAACACCAACCCATCCTACGAAGAACACTACCAGCGCGAGATCCCGGTCGGCACACCATCGACCCTCGGCGCCGGCTGGGTGTTCCCGGCGCTGTTCCGCAGCGGCGACACCTGGGTGGCGTTAACCGAGGCGAACCTGGACGGCAGCTTCCATGCCTCGCGCCTGCACACCGATTCGTCCGGCGGCGTCTATCGCCTCGACGGCCCGTCGGCGCCGGAGGTGTTCACCAACGGCGCGCTGCTGGCCGAGTCGACAGGCGACATGGTCACGCCATGGCGCATCGTCGCGCTGGGCAGCCTGCGTACGCTGGTCGAATCGACCCTCGGCACCGATCTCGCGGCGCCCGCGATCGCCTTCGACAAGGCGAAGATCCAGCCGGGACACGCTTCATGGAGCTGGGCGCTCCTGAAGGACGACGGCACCTATATCGAGACCCAGAAGCGCTTCGTCGACTATGCGGCCGACATGCAGTGGGATTACACGCTGGTCGACGCCGACTGGGACCGCAAGATCGGCTTCGACCGCATGCGCGAGCTGGTGCAGTACGCGGCGGCGAAGAAGATCGGGATCCTGGTCTGGTACAACTCGTCCGGCGCCTGGAACAAGACGGAATACAGCCCCAAGGGCGCGCTGCTCACCCGCGCCTCGCGCAAGCGCGAGTTCGCCCGCCTGCGCGACATGGGCGTCAAGGGCGTCAAGATCGACTTCTTCGCCGGCGACGGCAAGTCGATGATCGCCTATTACGTGGACATGCTCCAGGACGCGGCCGACGCCGGCCTGCTGGTGAACTTCCACGGCGCTACCTTGCCGCGCGGCTGGTCGCGCACCTTCCCGAACCTGATGACGGTGGAAGCGGTGAAGGGGTTTGAATTCACCAGCTTCGACCAGAAGGACCAGGACGCGATGCCGCCGCACGCCGCCATGCTGCCGTTTTCGCGCAACCTGTTCGACCCGATGGATTACACGCCGCTGGTATTCGGCGACATCCCCAAGATCAAGCGCGTCACGCGCAACGGCTTCGAGCTGGCCGAGGCAGTGCTGTTCCTGTCCGGGATCCAGCACTTCGCCGAGCGGCCCGAGGGCATGACCGGCGTCCCGGATTACGTGAAGCAGCTGCTGCGCGACCTGCCGCGCAGCTGGGACGACGTGCGCTTCATCGACGGCTACCCGGGCCGGTACGCGGTCATCGCCAGGAAGAGCGGCGACAGCTGGTATGTGGCCGGATTCAATGCCGACGGTGAAGAACGCAGCGTCGACCTCGACCTCTCGTTCATCGACGGTCGCAGCGGCATGCTGATCGCCGATGGCGAGGCCGAACGTGCATTCAGCCAGGCCCCGATCGAGGCCGGCAAGACCAGCATCCGTATCAAACCGCGCGGCGGCTTCGTCGCGGTATTCAAATAAGACTTACTAAAACCAGGAGACGACAGTGAAAGCACTCAAGCCCATCATCCTCGCATGCAGCCTTGCCGCCTTGCCGGCCCTTGCCTTTGCCCAGGTGAGCGTGTCGATCGACACTACCAAGCCGGGCCCGGTCATCAACAAGAACGTGTACGGCCAGTTCGCCGAACACCTCGGCACCGGCATCTACGAGGGCATGTGGGTGGGGCCGGATTCGAAGATCCCGAATACCCGCGGCTGGCGCAACGACGTGGTGGGAGCACTGAAGGAATTGAAGGTGCCGCTGGTGCGCTGGCCGGGCGGCTGCTTCGCCGACGAGTACCACTGGCGCGATGGCATCGGCGCGCGCAACAAGCGCCCGGTCAAGGTCAATACCCACTGGGGCGGCGTGGCCGAGGACAACGCGGTCGGCACCCATGAATTCTTCGACCTGGTCGAGCTGCTCGGCACCGAAGCCTACGTCAATGGCAATCTCGGTTCGGGCACCCCGCAAGAGATGGCAGAATGGCTCGAGTACATGACGTCGGACACCAAGTCGTCGCTGGCCGAACTGCGCCGCAAGAATGGCCGCAAGGAGCCCTATAAAGTCGCCTATTTCGGCATCGGCAACGAGGCCTGGGGCTGCGGCGGCAATATGAAGCCGGAATACTATGCCCACCTGTACAACCACTACGCCACCTTTCTGAAGACGCCGCCGGGCGCCCGGCCAAAGATCGTCGCCAGCGGCGGCAACGATAACGACACCAAATGGACCGAGGTCTTGAGCAAGGAAGCCGCGCGCGGCACCGACGGCATCAGCTACCACTATTACACGCTGCCGACCGGCGTGTGGGACAAGAAGGGCGCCGCGACCGGCTTCCCTGAATCGGAATGGTTCTCGACCATCCAGCAAACGCTGCGCATCGACCAGCAGATCAAGCAGAACGTCGCCATCCTCGACAAGAACGATCCGCAGAAGAAGATCGGCTTCTATGTCGACGAGTGGGGAACCTGGTATGACGTTGAGCCGGGCACCAATCCGGGCTTCCTGTTCCAGCGCAATACGATCCGCGACGCGGTGGTGGCGGCGCTCAACTTCAACATCTTCCACGAGTACGCCGAGCGGGTGCGC
>DDKG01000032.1 GCA_002339265.1 Massilia sp. UBA2604
GCCAGGATATTGGTCTGGAACGAGATGCCGTCGATGACGCCGATGATCTCGACGATCTTGCGCGAGCTGGCCTGGATCGATTCCATCGTCGTCACCGCCTGCTGCACCGCCTGGCCGCCGCGCGTGGCCAGTTGCGCCGCTTCGGCCGCCAGCTCCGAGGCCTGGCGCGCATTGCTGGCATTGTCCTTGACCGCCGTGGTCAGGGTCTCCATGGTGCTGGCGGTCTGCTCGAGCGAGCCGGCCTGCATCTCGGTGCGGGTCGAGAGATCCAGGTTGCCGCTGGCGATTTCCTGCGACGCCGTGTCGATCGAGCGCACCGCGTTCATCACGCTGTGCAGGGCGGCGTTCAGGCGCGCGATGGTGTGGTCCAGGGCGCGCGCGGTGTCGTCGATCTCATCGCGGCCTTTCGCCTGCAGGGGCGGGGCGTCGAGCCGGCCCTCGGCCAGTTCGCCGACCGTGTGCGCGATCGAATTGATCCCGGCCAGCATCGAGCGCCGCACCAGCATCGTCACCGCCAGCGACAGGCCGATCGACAGCAGCACCAGGCCGGCCATGCTCCAGCCCAGGCTGCGGAATTCCGCCTTGGCGGCGGCGTGGGCGTCCTCGCTCATCTTTTTCTCGAGCTGGGCCAGGCGGGTCAGTTCGGCGTCGAAGGCGACGAACTGCTGTTCGGCCTTCTGCATCGAGTTGGTGGCGATCGACTGGTCGACCGATGCCATCTCGATGGTCTCGCCGACCGCCTTGCGGTAGCGCGCCAGCGCCGCCTGCGAAGCCTCGATCGGCGCGCGCTCGTCCGCTTCGGCGTCCTGCGCGAACTTGCCCAGCTGGTCGCCGATGGCGGCGTGCCTGCGCCCGATGTCGGCCGTGAGGGCGGCCAGCCGGTTCTGGGCGAAGCTGCCGTTGACCCAGGCCAGCAATTGATAGGCGTTGGCATGCGCGAAGCGCGCCTCGCCGGCGACGTCGGCCACCGCCTGCAGGCGCGCGGCGCGCACCTGCACCATGTGCTCGAGCGAGGCGTTCTGGCGCACCATGCCGTAGTAGGCGGCCGCCGAGAGCATGGTCAGCAGGACGAGCACGAGTCCCGGGGCCAGCAGCAGTTTCTGGCCGATCCGCAGTTTGTTCAGCATGGAGACACTCCGTGGGAAGTGGCCATCGCTGGCTTCACGTTACCGCCAGAACAGCCGTCGTACCCGCGCAGGCCTCGGCGGCCCCGCGGATACCCAAGTTTGCCAGCGCCGAGGCAGCGCCAGCCTGCAGTCATTTCTTGTAGATCCCGGCTTCCAGCACCACGTCGTCGACCAGCAGGATGTACGTCGTCTTCGGCTCGATCTTGCCGGTGGTCGGATTCTTGTACTGGTAATCGACCCAGCCCTTGCCCTTGGCGGCGGCCAGCTCGATGATCTCGCGCCGGTATTTCTTGCCGTTCGCATCCGGCACGTCGGTCAGGTCCTTGCCGACGATCGACGGGTTGTACGGGTGGGCCAGCACGATGCCGGTCTTGACGTCGCGCAAGTCGACATACAGCGAGCCCTGGACGAAGCTCGGATCCTTGGCGTTGATGAGCTTCATCATTTCGGCCTTGCCCTTGGCCTTGATCACGGCGGCGCCGCGTTCGGCCATCGCGATGGCGTCCTTTTCGCTCGGTTCGTTGGCCTGGGCGGCGCTTGCGGCCAGGCCCAGGCACAGGGCGGCGGCGGTGAATAGCAGTTTCATGGCGTTCCTTTCGAGTGTTTTCTTGGGCTAATATTGCTTAAGTGCATAGGCAAATGTACCGGGCCGCAGAGCGAAGGGATTGCGACTGCGCAATGACAGGGCAGGGCGGGGCGGGAACGTTGCGTGCCGGTCTCAGCCAATGAAAGCGGGTTTGCGTGCCTTCACCGTCGACCCACGGCGAATAATCCCGTGCCTGCGGTATCCCGCTGAGCCCGGCTGAGCTAAAATCCCGATTTTGCCGAACTTGAAGTAATGAAACTTGCACAACTGAGTGTCGTCGCCGAAGAGACGCCACAGCCCGCTCCGGCTCCCGCCCATCTTCCCTATCGGCCCGACATCGACGGCCTGCGCGCGGTCGCCGTGCTGGCGGTGGTGCTGTTCCACGCCTTTCCGGGCTGGCTGCACGGCGGCTTCATCGGGGTCGACGTCTTCTTCGTCATTTCCGGCTTCCTGATCACCAGCATCCTGGTGCGCGAGCTGAGCCAGGAGAAGTTCAGCTTTGCCGGCTTCTACGCGCGCCGCGTGCGCCGCATCTTCCCAGCCCTGGTGCTGGTGCTGGCGGCCTGCCTGGCCTTCGGCTGGCTGGCGCTGTTCCCGGACGAATATGGGCAGTTGGGCAAGCACGTGGTCGGCGGCGCCGGTTTCGCCGCCAACTTCTTCTATTGGGCCCAGGTCGGCTACTTCGATACCGCGGCCGAGACCAAGCCGCTGCTGCACCTGTGGTCGCTCGGGATCGAAGAGCAGTTCTATATGCTGTGGCCGGTCGTGCTGCTGCTGGCGTGGAAGCGGCGCATGAACCTGCTGCTGGTCGCCGCGGCGCTGGGCGTGGTGTCCTTCCTGATCAACGTCGTCGGCATCATTCATCATCCCACCGCCACCTTCTATTCGCCGGCCAGCCGCGCCTGGGAATTGCTGCTGGGGGCAGGCCTGGCCTGCCTGCACGCGCGCAGATCGGCCGGGCTGCCGTCGCTCCCCGCGCGCCTGGCGTCATTGCGCCTGCCATCCCCCAACCAGCTGGCCTGGTCCGGCGTGTTCCTGCTGGGCGTCGGCCTGGCCACGATCACGCGCGAGGACCGCTTCCCGGGCTGGCCGGCGCTGCTGCCCTCCGTCGGCGCCATGCTCGTCATCGCCGCCGGCCCCACTGCGTGGTTCAATCGCACGGTGCTGTCGAGCCGACCGGCGGTGTGGGTCGGGCTGATCAGCTATCCGCTCTACCTGTGGCATTGGCCGCTGCTGTCCTTCGCCCAGATCGTCGAGACGGGCGAGCCGTCGCCGGCGATCCGGACCGGAGCGGTGCTGGTGGCGTTCCTGCTGGCCTGGCTGACCTGGCGCGTCGTCGAGCGCCCGCTGCGCGCAGCCAGGGAAAAGACCGTAATCGCCACCCTGGGCGCGCTGATGCTCTCCTGCGCGGCCATTGGCGGCTATCTCTGGTTCAAGCAAGGCCTGCCCGAACGCCAGGTCGTCCAGGAGAACCTGGCCAATAACCAGGCCCTGGTGGTGTACGAAGACAAGGCCAAGGCGGCGGCATGCAAGGCGCGCTACGGTTTCGAATCGATGTATGACTATTGCATCATGTCCGACCCCGCCAAGGATCCGACCGTGGCGCTGATCGGCGACAGCCATGCCTATCACCTGGTGTACGGCCTGATGAAGTACTACGATGGCCTCGGCGAGAATCTCGTGAAGTTCGGCACCCGCTATCCCTACTGGGGCATCGAGCCGCGCGACGACCCGTACCAGCAGGCGACCCAGCCGATGCTCGAGAAAGCGCTGGCCATGGACTCGGTGAAGACCGTGCTGTTCTCGACCTTCGCGCGCTTCTCGACCGAACCTGACGGACAGGTCGTCATCGACGCCGCACGCGAAACCTTCCGCCGCTTCATCGGCGCCGGCAAGCACGTCATCTTCATGAGCGACGTCCCCTTCCTCGACTTCAATCCGCGCGCGTGCATCAAGCGCGCCGGGGTGGCATCGTCGGCCACGCGCGTGCCGTGCGCCATCACGCGCGAGCAGTGGGACACGCAGATCGCGCAGCACAAGCAAGTGCTGGCCATGCTGGCGAAGGAGTTCCCGCAGATCGAATGGTTCGACGCGGCCGAAGCCCTGTGCGACGAGCGCCAGTGCCATGTGATGATCGACGGCCACCTGATGTACCGCGACGAACACCACCTGACCCTCGACGGCGACCATCACGTCGCCAGGCACTTCGCCAAGCGCCCGCCGTTCCGGCCGGCGCCATAGCGCTCCCTCCTTTCGCCTCCGGCAGCGGCATGCCGGAGGCGAAACCTTCCAGCTTTCACCGCGACTTGCGCCTTCCTTGTGATAACTCGGGCGGCGGGGTGCGTCAAGTTGATTGGCGGCAATTGATCAGTAACTCAGGACACTAAGATGGGTGCTCCCCGGCAATGCTTCTTTCCCAGCCGGATCCATCCTTCGTTTCCGGAGAATCGACGTGATCACGACTGCCTCGACGCCCTCGAAGTTCAAGCCCTATACCCGCCAATCGATCGTCACCGCGCGCCAGTGGGAATGGCTCACGCCCGAGCTGCAGGAAGCCGTGCAGGTAGTGTCCCACGTGCTGCCGTTTCGCACCAACGCCTATGTGATGGATGAGCTGATCGACTGGAAGCGGGTGCCCGACGATCCGATCTACCGCCTGACCTTCCCGCACCGCGACATGTTGCCGGCCGACGAATACGCGCAGTTGCGCGAGCTGGTGCTGTACAAGAAGGACGACGCCGCCATCGCGCGCCTGGTGCACGGCATCCGCATGCGCATGAATCCGCACCCGGCCGGCCAGATGACGCACAACGTGCCGCGCGTGAACGACGCGCCGCTCAAGGGCCTGCAGCACAAGTACAAGGAAACCGTGCTGTTCTTCCCCAGCGCCGGCCAGACCTGCCATGCCTACTGCACCTTCTGCTTCCGCTGGCCGCAGTTCGTCGGCATGGAAGAGATGAAGTTCGACGCCCGCGAGTGCGGCGAGCTGGTGGCCTACCTCAAGATGCATCCGGACGTGACCGACGTCCTGATCACCGGCGGCGACCCGATGATCATGAATACGCGCTCGCTCGGCGAATTCCTCGAACCCCTGCTGGCGCCCGAGCTGGCCCATATCCAGAACATCCGCATCGGCACCAAGTCGGTCGCCTATTGGCCGCAGCGCTTCGTGTCGGACAAGGACAGCGACGACCTGATGCGGCTGTTCGAGAAGGTGGTGGCGAGCGGGAAGAACCTGGCCATCATGGGCCACTACAACCACGCCGTCGAGCTGCGCGCGGCCGTAGCCCAGCAGGCGGTCAAGCGCATCGTCGGCACCGGCGCCACCTTGCGCATGCAGGGCCCGCTGATCCGCCACATCAACGAAGACCCGAAAAGCTGGGCCGAGCTGTGGACCACCGGCGTGCGCCTGGGCGCCATTCCCTATTACATGTTCGTCGAGCGCGACACCGGCCCGCGCGACTACTTCGCGCTGCCGCTGGCGCGCGCCCACGAGATCTTCCAGGAGGCGTATTCGATGGTCTCGGGCCTGTCGCGCACCGTGCGCGGGCCGTCGATGAGCGCCTTCCCGGGCAAGGTCGTCATCGACGGCGTGGTGACCATCAACGGCGAAAAGCTGTTCGCGCTGCAGTTCCTGCAGGCGCGCAACCCGGAGTGGGTGCGCCGTCCGTTCTTCGCCAAGTACGACCCGAATGCGACCTGGCTCGATCACTTGACCCCCGCGTTCGGGCGCGACCGCTTCTTCTTCGAGCTGGAAAGCGGCGGTCCGCTGCGCGGCCCCGGCGGAAGGGTGATCCCGCTGGTGCCGCTAGGGCAGCGCGGCGAAGCCCAGCCCGACGCGGCCTGATGCCGGGCGCGGGTCCGGCGATGCAGCCAGCCTCCGTGGCTTGTCCTGCGCCCCTGCGCCTGTCCGGCGTGGGGGTGTTCTTCTACGTGTTCCTGCCGTTCGCGCTCGGGCACTTCCTGTCTTCGCTGCTGCGCAACGTGAATGCGGTGCTGGCCTCGCACCTGGTGGGCGCGCTGGCGCTCACCCCTGGCCAGCTCGGGCTGCTCACCAGCGCCTTCTTCTTCGCCTTCGCCCTGGTCCAGCTGCCGGTCGGGATGGCGCTGGACCGCTACGGCCCGCGCCGGGTGCAGGTGGCGATGCTGCTGGTGGCCTCCTGCGGCGCGCTGCTGTTCGCGAGCTGCAGCGGTTTCTATGGCCTGCTGGCGGCGCGCGCCATCATGGGCTGCGGCCTCGGTGGCTGCTTCATGGCGGCAGTCAAGGCGATCTCCACCTGGATCGCGCCGAACCGGCTGCCGTCGGTGCACGGCTACCTGATCGCCGTGGGCGGCATGGGCGCGGCCAGCGCCACCACGCCGGTGCGCGCCGCGCTCGAATACACCGACTGGCGCGGCCTGTTCTGCGTGCTGGCGGCGCTGGTGGCGTGCACCGGTTTGCTGATCGCACTGCTGTACCCGAAGGACGATGGCCCCGCCGCGCAGCGCGGTCCGCTGTTGCCGGCCCTGCGCGAAGTCTGGCGCGCACCGAGTTTTCGCGCAGTCGCCTCGCTGGTCTTGACCCCGCATGCGGTGTTCTTCGGCGTGCAGGGCTTGTGGATCGGACGCTGGCTGCTAGATGTCGGCCGCTATCCCGAGCCGGAGGTCGCCTTTCTGCTCTACCTGGGCATGGCGGCGGTGGTGTTCGGCGCGATCGCGGTGGGCATGGTCACCGAATGGGCCGGGCGCCGTGGCATGCCGCCGCTCGACGTGGCGGTGGCCGGCATTACCTTCTTCGTGCTGGTGCAGGCGGCCATGGTCATCGGCTACCGGCCCAGTCTCGCGATGCTGTCGGTGATGTTCACGCTGGTGGGCACGATCACCGGCATCGAGTACGCCATCGTCGCGCAATCGATGCCGCGCGAACTGACGGGACGCGCCGCGACTTTCCTGAACCTGTTGATCTTCATCGGCGCCTTCCTGGTGCAGGCCGGCTTCGGGCTGGTGATCGGACTGTGGGAGCCGGACGCGATAGGCCGCGCGCCGCCGGAAGCCTACCGCGCCGCCTTCGCCCTGCTGGTGGCGATCCAGATGCCCGGCCTGTGGCGGTTCGCGCGCCGGCGTACGGCCGAGCTTTCTCAGCCGTAACGTGCACCGGCGACTTGTCATATACACTTTCCCCAATCAATATTCTTGGGGAAAGTCATGGGCAAACCTCTTCCGTTCCTGTGCGCCGGCGCCGCCATGCTGCTGCTGGCCGCTTGCGGCGATAAATCGACCTTGCCGGCCGGCGCCGACATGGGTTTGCAGCCGACCCTGAAGGAGCCGAACAAGACCCTGTTCCCGACCGTGCACATCGCGCCGGCCAAGGGGTGGCCGGCGAACGTGACGCCGGTGCCGGCGCCCGGCCTGGCGGTGAACGCCTTCGGCACCGCGCTCGATCATCCGCGCTGGGTGTATGTGCTGCCCAATGGCGACGTGCTGGTGGCCGAGACCAATGCGCCGCAGCGCCCCGCCAAGAGCGGCATTGGCGACTGGGTGACGAGCAAGGTCATGGCGCGCGCCGGCGCCGGCGTGCCGAGCGCGAACCGTATCAGCCTGCTGCGCGACGCCGACGGCGACGGCGTGGCCGAGCTGAAAAGCGTGTTCCTGAAAGACCTGCATTCGCCGTTCGGCATGGCGCTGGTGGGCGACACGCTGTATGTGGCCAATACCGATGCGGTGGTGCGCTTCCCGTACAAGGAAGGGGCGACCGAGATCCTCGCCAAGCCGCAGCAGGTGGCGCCGCTGCCGGGCGGGCCGCTGAACCACCACTGGACCAAGAACATCATCGCCAGCAAGGACGGCACGAAGCTGTACGCCACCACGGGCTCGAACAGCAACGTCGCCGAGAACGGCATGGAGCAGGAGAAGGACCGCGCCGCGATCCTGGAGATCGACATCGCCAGCGGCAAGACGCGCGTGTTCGCGTCGGGCCTGCGCAATCCGAACGGCATGGCATGGAATCCGGAGACCGGGGCCTTGTGGACCGTGGTGAACGAGCGCGACCTGATCGGCAGCGACCTGGTGCCCGACTACCTGACCTCGGTGAAGGACGGCGGCTTCTATGGCTGGCCGTACAGCTACTTCGGCAAGAACGTCGACGAGCGGGTCGAGCCGCCGCGTCCCGACCTGGTGGAAAAGGCGATCGTGCCGGATTATGCGCTGGGCGCCCACGTGGCGGCGCTGGGCCTGGCCTTTTATGAAGGGTCGCTGCTGCCGGCGCAGTACCGCAACGGCGCCATCATCGGCAACCACGGCTCCTGGAACCGCAAGCCGCGCTCGGGCTACAACGTGGTGTTCGTGCCGTTCAAGGACGGCCGGCCTAACGGGAAACCGGTGGACATGCTGACCGGCTTCGTCAACCAGGACGGCGAGGCCCACGGCCGGCCGGTCGGCGTCGCGGTCGACCGCACGGGCGCGGTGCTGGTGGCCGACGACGTCGGCAATGTGATCTGGCGCGTGACGCCGGATGCGGGCTGAATCCCGTCACTGCGCACACCACCACCGTCGTTCCCGCGAAGGCGGGAACCCAAGCTTGCTCGCATCAACGCTGCGTTCGATGACATCGGCAACGCGGAGAACTTAGGTTCCCGCCTTCGCGGGAATGACGTTTCAAGGCAGCGTGCCTCAACGCGCCGTCAGGCGCAGCCGGTGACCAACAACACCGGAATCCCGGTCCACGCGATCGCCACGAAGGCCAGCACCGCGCTGGCCGCGGCCACATAATCCACGAACTCGGTCGACCCCTGGCGCAGGCGCTTGCCGCCGGCAACGCCGCTCCACACGCAAATGGCCAACGCCAGCAGCGTGACGCCGCCCAGCAGCCAGGGATTCGGCCCTTCGGGCCGCCAGGCGCCCGGTGTGCACTGGGCCGCGGCCACGATATAGCTGAAGCCGAAGTGCGCGGCCCAGACCAGGAAGGGAAGCGAGGCGCGCGTGGCGCGCCGGAAGAATTGGTCGTCCATAGTCAATCCATCACCAGCAGCAGGCCGCGGATCACCACCATGGCGGTGATGCCCTGCAGGGTCACGTAGTGCCAGATCAGCGCGATATTGTCGCGCGTGGCGCGGTTTTCCGGCTTGACCATGCCGCGCCAGGCGCGCACGCACAGGTAGGGCGCCGCCAGCAGCAGCACGAACAGCATCACGCCCTGGAAGCCGAGCATGATCGAGATCGAGGCGTTCCACGCATCCTTCGTTCCATCGAGGTGCACCAGGCGCCAGCTGTGCACGTCGATCAGGAAGGCGGCCGTGGTGCAGGCCAGCGCCGCCAGCGTCGTCCACGCCATGCCGTGGCCCTTGAGGCGGCCGCTGAACCAGACCAGGGCGGAACCCGCCAGCAGCAGGGCGGCGGCGCCGATCGTGTACATCCCGTCGGGCAGCGAGGCGCCCGGCGGCGGGCAGATCTCGAGCCGCATCGAGGTGTGGATATAGGTGTAGGCGAAGGACCAGAAGATCCCGTAGATCACGATCAGCATGATGAAGGTGCCCCACCACGAATGCGAGGCCGCGCCGCGCGCGCCGATCGGCAGTTCGAGGCCGCCGCCGACTGATGCTCTCGCCATATTTACGCTGCGGTCCGATTGCCACAGCCAGCCGATGATGGAGGCGATCGCGATGAAGCCGCAAATGAACGCCAGCACCATCGCCTTCACTGTCAGCAGCAGGAAGAAGCCCGCGGTGCCGGCGGCGCCGATCACGGTCAGCCAGCTGTCGCCCGGCAGGATCATCAAGTAGGTCGGTGTCGCGCTCACCGGGCTGGTGGCGATGGTTTCGCGGCGGCCGGTGACGGTGCCGGGCAGGTAGTGGCGGCCTTCTTCCACTTCCTTCGACAGGGTCGGCTGGTCCCACAGCGGGTCGTCCGACGTGATGATCGGGATGCTGCGGTTGCCGTAGTCCTCGTTCGGCAGCCATTCGAGCGTGGACGCGTTCCACGGATTACCGGTGTCTTTCTTCGGCCGGCGCAGGGTGCGGGTGGCGTCGACGATCATGACCACGATGCCGAGGGCGAACATGAAGGCGCCGACGGTCGACAGCATATTGAGCCAGTCCCAGCCCATCTCGTGCGAGTAGGTGTAGACCCGGCGCGGCATGCCGTACAGGCCCGTGACGTGCATCGGGAAGAAGGTGATATTGAAGCCGCCGAACAGCAGCCAGAAGATCGGCTTGGCCCAGCGCTCGGACATCTGGTTGCCGTTGATGAGCGGCAGCCAGTAATAGATGGCGGCGAACACCGGGAACACCATGCCGCCGATCAGCACGTAGTGCAGGTGGGCGACGATGAAATAGGTGTCGTGCACCTGCCAGTCGAACGGGATCACGGCCACCATCACGCCGGTCAGGCCGCCCAGCACGAAGATGAACATGAAGCCGAGCATGAAAAGAGTAGGAGCATTCATCTTGATGCGCCCACTCCACAGGGTCGCGATCCAGCCGAACACCTGGATGCCGGTGGGAATCGCGACCGCCATGCTGGCCGCCGAGATCAGGCTCATCTCGAGCACGCCGAGGCCGGCGGTGAACATGTGGTGGGCCCACAGGCCGAAACTAAAGATGCCGACGCCGACCAGCGCCACCACGATCACGCGCCGTCCCACCAGGCGGTTCTGGGCGATGGTCGGGATCATGGTCGAGATCATGCCGGCCGCCGGCAGGAAGATGATGTAGACCTCGGGGTGGCCGAAGAACCAGAACAGGTGCTGCCAGATCAGCGGATCGCCGCCGCGCTCGGGATCGAAGATCGGCATGTTCAGCGCGCGCTCGAGCTCGAGCAGCGCGGTGCCGGCGATCACGGCCGGGAAGGCGATGATGATCATCACGCCCACCACCAGCATCGCCCATGCATACACCGGCATGCGGCGCAGCGTCATGCCCGGCGCGCGCGTGAACAGGATGCCGACGATCAGCTCGATCGCGCCGGCAATCGCCGAGATCTCGATGAAGCCGATCCCCAGCAGCCAGAAGTCGGCGTTGAGCCCGGGCGAATACTTCATGCCGGTCAGCGGCGGATACATGAACCAGCCGCCGTCCGGCGCCAGGCCCCAGAACAGGGTGCAGAAGAAGGCCAGGCCGCCGAAGGCGTAGGCCCAGAAGGCGTAGGCCGACAAGCGCGGGAAAGGCAGATCGCGCGCCCCCAGCATGTTCGGCAGCAGGTAGACCGCGATCGCCTCGATGATCGGAATCGCGAACAGGAACATCATCACGGTGCCGTGCATCGTGAAGATCTGGTTGTAGGTGCTGGCGGCCACCAGGTCGTTGTCCGGTACCGCCAGCTGCACCCGCATGATCAGGGCCAGGATGCCGGCCAGGATGAAGAACAGGATCGCCGTGCCGATGTACAGCAGGCCGATATTGGTGTTGTTGACCGACTTGAAGAAACGCCAGCCGCGCGGGGTTTCCCAGACTTCTTCGAGGCGGGTCAGCTCCAGCGGCGGGCGTGGCAGGGGATTGGGTAAAGCGTCGTCGTTCAAGGTAGCGTCGCGCGTCGTCATTTCAGGTGCTCGAGGTAGGTGGCCAGCGCGCGCAGGGTTTCGCCGTCCAGGTCTTGTGAAGGCGGCATGAACACGCCGGGTTTGATGGCTTGCGGGTCGGCGATCCAGCCGGCCAGCGTGCCGCGGTGATTACGCAGGGTGCCGGCCGCGATCTCGCGGCGGCTGCCGACGTGGGTCAGGTCGGGACCCAGGCGCGAGGTGTCGGCGATGCGTGCCTGCTCCGAGAACGGCGGCACGTCGGTGACGCCGCGGATCGTGTGGCAGGCCTGGCATTGTTGCGCCAGGAAGGCCTCGCGGCCGCGCTGCAGCACCGTGGTGTCGGCCGGCAGCGCGGGCTGCGCCTGGCGCGCCAGCCAGGCGTCGAACTCGGCGCGCGGCAGGGCGATCACGTGGAAGGCCATGCGCGCATGCTGCTCGCCGCAGTATTCGGCGCACTGGCCGCGGTAGACGCCCGGCTTGTCGGCGCGCAGGGTCAGGCCGGTGACGCGGCCCGGGATCATGTCGCGCTTGCCGGCCAGCGCCGGCACCCAGAAGCTGTGGATGACGTCGGAGGCCGTCATGCCGAGGTAGACCGACTCGCCGACAGGGATGTGGATCTCGTTGGCGGTGATGATCTCGCGATTGCTCGCCGGGTCGCGGTAGCGCACTTCCCACCACCACATCTTGCCGGTGACCGAGATCGTCATCGCGCCGTGCGAGGTTTGCGATGCCAGCTGCGCGCTGCGCCAGGTGCTCCAGGCCAGCAAGGCGGTGAGCACCACGACCGGGAAGGCGATGCCGGCGCCGAAGATCCAGATGGCGGGCCGGATCGGACGCGCCTGGCGCCGCATGGCCAGCGTCAGCAAGGCCATCACGAAGATGAAGATCAGCGTGCCGCCGACGAACAGCACCCAGGTGAACTGGTGAATGATGGCGGCGTCGGCGCCGGCCGGGTGGAGGACGGATTGCAGGTCGTTCATTTCAACGTATACATAAAGGCCGCCATATGACGCGCCTCTTCTTCGGAAATGCCGAGCGCCGGCATCAGCGTGCCGGGCTTGACCGCGGGAGGGTTCTGCAGGAAACGGACCATGTTCTCGGGCTGGTTCGGGATGCTGCCCGCGATATAGCTCAGGCGGCCCATGTATTGCAGCGACGGGCCGGCGTCGCCATTCGAGCCCTGCACCTCGGGAATGAAATGGCAGGCCGCGCACTGGTATTGCTGGGTCAGCAGGCGGCCGCGTTCCGGATCGCCGCCTTCGACGCGGCTGGATTTGTCCTGGCTGCCGCAGCCGCTCGCGAGCAGCGCGCACAGCAGCACGGCGCCGGCGCGCGCCATCCAGGCTGGATCGTAATGACAGATATTCATGCGCACGGTTGATTTTTCGTGAAAAAGCTGTGGCTTTTATAATACAAGAAATTAGATGTCATTTTTTTAACTGAACGCCCTAGGTTATGCTATCCAATCGTGCACGACTTATCGTCAAGACCATGGTGCTCACCCTGCTGGGGGCAGGGCTGATCGGCGCCGTCATCGGGTTGATCGTCCTGCGCGGCGGCTTCTACAATATCGCTGCCACCGCGCAGCACTATCCGCTGATCTACACCGTGTTCGAGGAGGGCTTGCAGTACTCGGTGCAGAACCATGCGCGCGACATCGTGGTGCCCGAGTCACTCGGCGCGCCGGAGCAGGTGCTGCGCGGCGCCGCCGTCTACAAGGCCAACTGCATCCAGTGCCACGGTGGGCCCGGTGTGGCGCCACTCAAGCAAGGCATGAGCATGCAGCCGGTGCCCGGCCCGCTGGTCGACGCCGACGTCAACTGGGAAACCCGCGAGCTGTACTGGATCACCCGCAACGGCATCAAGATGAGCGGCATGCCGGCCTGGGAATATCACTTGAGCGACAACGATATCTGGGCCGTGGTGGCGTTCGTGTCGGCCATGCCGAACATGACGCCGGAAGACTTCCGCCGCATGACGTCCCATCAGGTGGCGGCGCCGGCCGCAAGGCAAGGAGAAGAGCCATGAGCGCAGCACGCATTCCGGCATTGATGACGCTGGCCATGCTGCTGGCAGCCTGCGGACCCACGCGTCCCGCGCCCGGCATCCAGGGCGATCCCGAACGCGGCAAGATCGCATTGACTCAGTACGCCTGCCACTCTTGCCATGCGGTGCCCAGCATTGCCGGTTCAAAGGTCTTCGTTGGTCGTCCGCTGGAAGACATGGCGGAGCGCCGCTATATCGCCGGCAAGGTGCCCAATACGCAAGCGAACCTGGTGCGCTGGCTGATGGATCCGCAGGCCATCGACCCGGGTAATGCGATGCCGAACATGGGTGTGAGCGAGCGTGATGCGATCGACATCAGCGCCTACCTGCTCAGTCAATAGACGATCCTTGTTATCATTCCCGGTTTGACGCGGACCGCCCACGGTCCGCGCGTTCACGACCGAAGGAAAAACACAATGAGATTGGTGCGCTATGGC
>DDKG01000141.1 GCA_002339265.1 Massilia sp. UBA2604
CAATGCCAAGTGGCTCAACAAGGTGCGCTGGGACGAGCACGGCCTGGTGCCGGTGATCGCCCAGGAAGCGGCGACCGGCGACATATTGATGTTCGCCTGGATGAACCGCGAAGCCCTGACCCGCACCGTCGAGACGGGCGAAGCCGTGTACTGGAGCCGCTCGCGCAAGAAGCTGTGGCACAAGGGCGAAGAGTCCGGCCACATCCAGAAGGTGAGCGAGATCCGCCTCGATTGCGACGAGGACGTGGTCCTGCTCAAGATCGAGCAGGTCGGCGGCATCGCCTGCCATACCGGCCGCCATTCCTGCTTCTTCCAGAAGTACGACAATGGCGACTGGCACAGCGTCGAACCGGTGCTGCAGGATCCCGACACCATTTATTCCGACAAGAAGAAGAATCCATGAGTATTACCCTGGCCCGTGTCGCGGCCGTGATCGAATCGCGCAAGCCCGAACACGGCGGCGACCCTGCGACTTCCTACGTCGCCAAGCTGTTCGCCAAGGGCGACGACGCCATCCTCAAGAAGATCGGCGAGGAAGCCACCGAGCTGGTGATGGCCGCCAAGGACGCGCGCGTCGCGGGCGATCCTTCCAAGGTGCTGTACGAATGCGCCGACCTGTGGTTCCATTCGATGGTGCTGCTGGCCAAGTTCGATCTCACGCCGCAACAGGTGCTGGACGAGCTGGCGCGGCGCGAAGGCGTGTCCGGGATTGTTGAAAAAGCTGCACGCAAGGAATAAAAATTCCCTGAAGCGTTGCAAGTGAGCACCTGCTCACTGTGCGTGGTACTGCTTCCGGTGTCATAATCGGATGCTCGATGCATACTGGGCGGTCATATCGGTGTCACGTGGCGCTGATACGATGCCTCGGCTTCATGGGCGGGTAAGTCCTTGAAATGTTGTAATAATCTGGAGACAAGATGGATAACTGCATTTTTTGCAAGATCGTCGCCAAGCAGATTCCGGCCGCCGTCGTCTATGAAGACGAAGACGTGCTGGCGTTCAAGGACATCAATCCGGCCGCGCCGGTGCACTTGCTGGTGATTCCGAAGCAGCACGTGTCCACCTTGTCCGACTGCACCGACGAGCATACGGCGCTGCTGGGCAAGATGCTGGCGCTGGCGCCGAAGCTTGCAAAAGAGAATGGTATCGACGTCAAAACCGGCGCCGACGGCAAACCGAACGGCGGCTTCAAGACGCTGATCAATGCCGGTCCGGATGGCGGGCAAGAAGTGTATCACCTGCATTTGCATATGTACGGCGGACCGCGCCCGTGGCGCGGACTGGGCCTATAAGCCCCGACTAAGTTTCAAAGGGGGCAGGTAGCCCCCGCATCGCGTATACTGCGGTAGACGCTTTCCCGATTTTTCAGGCGCATGCGCCTTGCTAGGAGAACAACATGGGTGGTTTGAGTATTTGGCACTGGGTCATCGTGCTGGTGGTCGTGATGCTGATCTTCGGCACCAAGAAGATCAGCAATATGGGTTCCGACCTGGGCAAGGCCGTCAAGGGCTTCAAGGACGGCGTGAAGGGCGACGAAGAGAAGGCTGCAGAAGCGAATCCGGCCGCGCCAGCGCAGCCAACGCAGCAGGTGGCCGACAAGTCGACCATCGACGTGGAAGCCCGCGACAAGACCCGCCTGTAAGCCGCGAGTCCTATGATCGATCTTGGACTGTCGAAAATCGCGATCATCGGCGTGGTCGCCCTGATCGTGATCGGCCCTGAAAAGCTGCCCAAGGTGGCGCGCATGGCCGGGACGCTGTACGGCCGCGCCCAGCGCTACCTGCACGACGTGAAGTCCGAGGTCAGCCGCGAGATCGAGCTCGACGAATTGCGCAACCTGCACAAAGAGGTGCAGGAGAAGGCGCAATCGTTCAAGAGCGAGGTCGAATCGGCTACCAGCGATTTCGAGTCGTCCGTCACCAGCCACGTCGACGAGGTCGAAGCATTATGGGACGGCCGCGCGGCGCACGACAGCAGCGCCACGACCGTCACGCCGACCGTGGCCGACATCGACCGCAAGGCCAAGGACTTCCGCCGCAAGAAGCTGGTGCGCACCTCGAGCGTGCCGGCCTGGTACAAGAACCGCCATGGCACCAAGCGCCATGTGATGTCGGGCGCCGCCCGGGTGCGCAAGTTCCGCCCCGGCAGCGCCAGCAAATCCAATTCTTCCTTCTTCTAAATGACTGAGCAAGCCGCCGGCGAAGACACTTTCATCTCGCACCTGGTCGAGCTGCGTGACCGCCTGGTCAAGGCCTCGATCGGGATCGCGATCGTGTGCGCCGCGCTGATGGCGTGGCCCGGGCCGTCGCATATCTACGACCTGATCGCCGCGCCGATGATCGCCTCGATGCCGCCCGGCTCGACCATGATCGCCACCGGCGTCATCTCGCCGTTCCTGGTGCCGATGAAGGTCACCCTGCTGCTGTCCTTCATCCTGGCGCTGCCCTGGGTGTTCTACCAGGCCTGGGCCTTCATCGCGCCCGGCCTGTACGCCCACGAAAAGCGCCTGGTGCTGCCGCTGGTGATCTCGTCCTCGGTGCTGTTCATCGCCGGCGTGGCGTTCTGCTACTTCTTCGTATTCGGCCGCGTGTTCCACTTCATCGGCGAATTCGCGCCGACCTCGATCGCGGTGATGCCCGATATCGAGAACTACCTCGATTTCGTGATGTCGATGTGCCTGGCCTTCGGCGCCTCGTTCGAGGTGCCGGTGGTGGTCGTGATCCTGGTGCGCATGGGCGTGGTCAGTTTGGAGAAGCTGCGCGCGGTCCGCTCCTACGTGATCGTCGGCGCCTTCGTGATCGCCGCCATTGTCACCCCGCCGGACGTGGTCAGCCAACTGGCCCTGGCCATTCCGATGTGCCTGCTCTACGAGCTGGGCCTGCTGGTCGCGCCGATGTTCCAGCGCGCCACGACCGCGCCGGAAGAGACGGCCTGATATTTACTGTTGACGTTAGTACGTCGTTCCCGCCAAGGCGCCCGGCGAGGGCGGGAACGACGATGTTGGCACTTCCTGCTACTGCGGACAGTTCCCCACGATGTAATACCCCTGCGCCGTCTGCGCCAGCGTGCTGGTGAAGAAGGTGTTGTACAGGCCCATGGTCTGGTTTGAGCCGTTGGCCAGCGCATAGCTGCCGCTGACGTGTGCGCGGCCGGCCTGGACGTGGGCGTAGTTGCTGGCGGTATATGTGGTGCAGGTAAACACCGGCGGCGTGCCCGTGCCCACCTGGAAGGCGGGAATGGCGCAGGCAGTCGATGTTTGCCCGTTATTGCCGATGGCCGTGACGCTGCCGCCATAGCTGCCGTCGGCGCGGTTCGCATAGGCCTTGCTGAAGCCGGCGCCGCTGCCGGCGGCATTGTCGTCCACCGGCGATGGACCGTTCAGCACCACCCGGTAGCCGGCGATTGTCCCTTCGGCGAAGTTGGCGGCGCCGTTCACCGTGACCGTCGACCCCGACACGCTGGCGCTGCACGCCGTCATGACGGGCGCCGGCGCCTGGCTCACCCGCAGGTTCTTGTTGAACCAGAAGTCCATGATGAAGGCCGGGTAGTTCACCCTGGTCGCATTCACGAAGTGGGCGTTCTGGCCGCCGGCGCCGGCCGGCCAGGCGTGGCCAAGACCCGTCACGGTGATCTGCGAGGTGCGCACCTTGCCGTTCGCGTCCGTGTATTCCACGTTGCTGCCGCTGCCCGGCACGCTGGTCGCCGTGCCCTGCGTCCAGGCGCCGCCATAGACCTGGCGCATCGCCGCCGCATCCAGCGGACCATAGCCTTGCGCCACCGTGTAGTCGCTCATGCCCCAGATGACGCCCGTGACCTGGGTCGCGAAGTGGGGGCTTGCGCTGCCGGCCATCGCGCTGCAGGCATTGGCCGCCGTCGTCGCCGAATAGCCGGAAGGGACCAATGAAATCTGGCCGGTGGTCACGCCCGGCGGCGGGGCGGCAGACAGGCCCAGGCCGGCGAAGATCTCGGGCGCGGTGCAGCCCAGCACCATGGCCTTGGCGCCGCCCGAAGACAGGCCGGCCACGTAGACCTGCTTCGGATCGATCGCATATGCGGGTTCTGGATGAAGCGGTTGATCAGGTCGAGCAGCACCGCGGTGTGGCCGTAGCTGCGGCTGCGGTTGGTGGCGGCCCAGTCCCAGCAGTGGGTGCCGTAGACGTTGCCGGTGGCGTTCGGCGCCAGGATCACCGCGCCGTACTGGTCGGCCACCGCCTTCCAGTTGTAGCCGGCGTCGCCGCTGCCGTTGATGACGTCGCCGCCGGCCGTTTGCGCGCAGCCGTGCAGCACCAGCACCAGCGCGCGCTTGTTGTCCAATACGGGTGGGGTGGCCGGCCAGTAGTAGTAGCCGTTCAGGGCGCCGCCATGGGTGGTGTCGTTGGCCCAGACCTGGTTGGCGCTCCAGGCGCCGGGGCCGGCCTGGACTTGTGCGAGGGAAGAGGTGAACGGCGCGCATAGCGCCAGGCAGATCGCGGCTTGCGCCGCTTTTCGGTGGAAGGGCTGTATGCGTGTCTCCGATATGTTTTGAGGGCTGGCCTGGACGGCCTGCCGACTTTCATCATAGTGCGGGAGACGAGGCGCACAAGCGGGCGTGCTAGCACGCCGCTTGTGCGTTTTTGCACGGCCAGGACGGCCATGCGTGGAGGATTATTGCATCAGTTCCGAGATCATCTTGACCGGCGCATTGCCGTAGCTGAGGAACTGGTCGTGGAATTCCTTCAGCTTGAACCGGTCGCCCAGCTGCTGCTTGCGGCGTTCGCGCAATTCCATGATCTGGTGGTAGCCGCTGAAGTAGCTGGTGAGCTGCACCGAGGTCAGGGTCACGCGGCGCCATTTTTCATCGGCTTCCTGGCGCGTCTGGAAGGCCTGGCGGGTGAGCAGGTCGATCGCCGCCTCTTGCCCCATGCCGTTCACGTGCACGCTGTAGTCGAGGATGGTGTTGGTCACGCTGCGCAGGTTCCACTTCGAGTACATCAGCCACATCTCGGGCGCGTTGTCGCCATAGCCCGATTCGAGCATCATGCGCTCGCCATACACGGCCCAGCCTTCGACCATGGCGCCATTCCCGAACAGCGACTTGATCAGCGATGGCGAGCGGTTGGCGTGCACCAGCTGCGCGTAGTGGCCGGGGATCGCTTCGTGGATGTTCAGGATCTGCAGGATCCACTCGTTGTACTCGCGCAGGCTGCTCTCGGCCTGTTCCGGCGTGAGGTTGTCCATCGGCGTGACGTTGTAGTACGTCTTGTCCTTCGAGCGGTAAGGGCCCGGCGCGTCGATGCTGGCGCCGGCCACGCCGCGCTGGTACATCGGCGTTTCGCGCACCTCGAGCGGCTTGCTCGGGTCCAGCGTCAGCAGGTCGTGCTTGATCACCCAATCCTGCAGTAGCGGGATCTGGCGCCGGATCTCGGCGAAGAAGTTCTCGCGCGCGACGTGGCGGCTTGATAACTTGTCGATCATCATGCCGATCTTCTGGAAGCGGTCGGCCGGCTTGTTCACGCCGGCCATATAGCGCGGCCACAGCTCGTCCGAGATCTTGTCCATATGCGACAGCAGTTCCTCGCGCGTGACCAGGGCCTTGCGGAAGGTCTCTTCCGCGCTGGAGGACGACTGGATGTCGAGCGCGAACTTCTGCTCGTACAGCGCCTTGCCGGTGCGGAAGGGACGTGCCTGGCCGCTGGCCGCCTGGCGCTTCTCGACGCCGTTCAGGAAGTCGACGTAGCCCAGCACCGCGGTGCCGGCGTTGGCGATGCGCTGGGCGAAGATCGCCTTCTCTTGTGGGGTCAGGATCGATTCCTCGGCCGCCTTGCCCAGATCGGCCAGCACCGCCATCGTGCCCGGCGCCTGACCGATCGCGAGCTGGGTGTGTTCGCGGGTCGGATTGACGATCGAGGCTTGCGCCGCCGCGTAATAGGCCGGCACCTCGGCCAGGCGCTTGAGGATGGTGCGCAGGCGCTGCGGCTTGGCCGCGTAGTCGGTGTTCAGGATCAGGTCGAGCGGCGCGGCGACGTTGTACTGCGACGGGTTCCACTCGAATTCGCGCCAGGTGGAGAGGCGCCAGCGGTCCTTCTCGAGCTTGTTGACCAGCAGGGCCAGGTCGGTGCGGTAACGCGGCGACAGCTGCTTCGGATCGAGCTTGCCGAACTTGTCCAGCCACTCGTTGGCAAACGCCAGCTGCTTCGCGCGCGTGTCGGCATCCGGGATGGTGAGATTCGCGGCGTGGTCGAACTTGCCGACATAGATGCCGCCTTCCGGATCCATGCGCCACAGGGCCGTCAGGTATTGCATGCTGAGGGTCGACATGCGGCGGTCGAGGCGCATTTCGGCGGCATTGGCGCCGACTGCACCCGCGGCGGCTGCCGTGGCGCCGACGGCGGCCGCGCCCACCAGGGCCTTCTTGCCTTTACCCGAAGCCTTCTTCTTGACGACCTTCGAGGATTTGGCCTTGCCCTTGGCCGGTTTGGAGGTGGCGGCGACGGCCGGCGTCAGCGCGAAACACGCCAGCAAGGCTGCCAGCGCAATTTTCGTTTTCATCATCGTATTCAGGCCCTGTAACTAAGGAGATGTCTTGCTCGCGGGAGGCGCGAAGGCGTGCAGATTAGCACTAATTGCATCATTTGCGGGCAGTTGAAACATTCCGACACGCATGAATGCCAACATTAACGGATCGATAAGAGTCGGCCCGTCCGAGGCTGATGGGTTCCTGAGCAGGGATTCCATTGTTGGCGTCAAATCGTCGTCCCCGCGCAGGCGGGGACCCAATCTTGCCAGCGCTTCGGTGACATTTGCAGCACTTGGGTCCCCGCCTTCGCGGGGACGACGCGCATACTGCAGTTTGACCTGGTGGCGTTAGCGTCCCAGCCCCGCCTTGAGCATCTCCAGCATGTCCCCCGGCGACATGCGCGCCGCCATCTCGGTCCCTTCCAGCAGGCTGTCGGCCAGGTCGCGCTTGTGGCGGTGCAGGTCGACGATGCCTTCCTCGATCGTGCCGCGCGCGACCAGGCGATAGATGGTCACCGGCCGCTGCTGGCCCATGCGATGGGCGCGGTCCGAGGCCTGGTCTTCGACCGCAGGGTTCCACCACGGGTCCATGTGGATCACGTAGTCGGCCGCCGTCAGGTTGATGCCGACACCGCCCGCCTTCAGGCTGATGAGGAACAGGTCGCCCTCGCCGGCCTGGAAGGCGTCCACGCGGCGCTTGCGTTCCTGGATCGGGGTCGACCCATCCAGGTACTGGTAGGCGATGCCCTGCGCGTCGAGATACTGGCGGATCAGGGTCAGGTGGTCGACAAACTGGCTGAACACCAGCACTTTGTGCCGGTTCTCGAGCAGGTCCGTGGTCAGGCGCGCGAAAGTCGCCAGCTTGCTGCTGGCGATACCGGCGCCGGGCGCCACCAGCTCGGGATTGCAGCAGGCGCGGCGCAGCCGCATCATCTCGGCCAGGATCTCGATCGCCTTCTGGCCCTCGGGCGCCTCGAGCGCGGCCAGCTTGTCGAGGGCCTGGCGGCGCAGCGATTCGTACAGCGCGTTTTCTTCCGCACTGAGTTCGACCGGGACCACGATCTCGGTGCGCGGCGGCAGTTCGGACAGCACCTGCGCCTTGGTGCGGCGCAGGATGAACGGCGCGGTCAGGCGTTTCAGGCGGGTTCTGGCGCCGGCCTCCGCGCGCTTGTCCTGCGCTTTCTCGATCGGGCCGGCGAAGCGCAGCTGGAACTGGTCGGCGCTGCCCAGCAGGCCCGGATTGATGAAGCGGAACAGGTTCCACAATTCGCCCAGGTGGTTTTCCAGCGGCGTGCCGGTGGCCGCCATCCGGAAGTCTCCCTGCAGCGCCATCACCGCCTGCGAGCGCTTGGTGTGCATATTCTTGATCGCCTGGGCTTCGTCGAGCACGATGCTGTGCCAGCGCCGGCCCTTGAAGCGCGCCGCTTCCAGCTGCAGCAGGCCGTAGCTGACCACGACCACGTCGAACGGACCCGCATTGTCGATCGTCGCGGCGCGCTCGCCGGGGCCGAACAGGTGCAGCTTGAGCGTCGGCGCGAAGCGGCTGGCTTCGTCGATCCAGTTCAGGCATACCGTGGTCGGCGCCACCACCAGCGCCGGGCCGTCCTTCGCGCGCGTCAGCAAGAGCGCCAGCGCCTGCAAGGTCTTCCCGAGACCCATGTCGTCGGCCAGGCAGGCGCCCACGCCCCAGTGGGCCAGGCGCGCCAGCCACTGGAAACCGTCGACCTGGTAATCGCGCAGCTCGGCCTGCAGGGTGGACGGCAACTCGGGCGTAAAGGCCGCATTGTCGGCCATGCGTTTCAGGTGTCCCTGCCAGGCCTTGTCGGCGTCGACGCTGCCCGCGTCCCGCGCCAGCTCGTCGAGCGCGAAGCTGGCCAGCGCATGGGTGCGGATGCCGTCGCCATGTAGTTCTCCGTAGGCGCCCATTTCGGTCAGGCGCCGGTGCAGCTCGTCGGACAGGGCCAGGTATTCGTTCTCGCCCAGCGCCACGAAGCGGCTGCCGCTTTCCTGGATCTTTTCCAGCAGGGTGCGCAGGTTCATCACGCGGCCCTCGTCGATCACGACGTCGCCGCTGGCCGCGAACCAGTCGCGTTCGCGCCGGATCTGCACCCGCACCGATTTGGTCGTCGCCTTTTTCGTGACGCGGAATTTTTCGCCTTCCGGCCATGCCACCACGATGGCATCCGCATCCAATGCGCGCAACTGGTCGACCATCTCAAGCGCCAGCAGCGGCTGGCCGAGCAGCCATTCGCCATGGTCCGGTTCCGCGTGTTCCAGCGCCTGGCACTTGCCGATCAGCTGGCGCTCGGCTTCGCGCTCGGCATTCAGGTCGCGCTGGGCTTCGGTGCGCACGCCCTCGACGTCGGCGATCACGCTGGCCGCGCCTTCGCCGGGGCCGTAATAGGCGCCGCCGGGCAGCGGGCGCACCAGCAGCTGCATGCGCATGCCGTGCTGGTAGGGCCGCAGCAGCACGTGCAGGCGCGGGTCGGCCGCCACGGTCTCGATATCGCTGCTGCTGGCGCCGATGTCCGACTGCACGGTGACGATCGACGACACCGCGCCGATCGCGCGCAGCACGCGGCGTTCCGCCTCCATCGGCACCGCCAGGCCGTCGCCGACGATGGCGGCGATGCGCCGGTGCTCGTCCCTGATCTGCACCAGGCGCAGGCGGGTCGGCGTCTCGCGCGTGACCACCACGTCGCCGTCGCCGTCATCGACCGGTGGATTCAGTACGATCGACACCTGATCGCCCAGCTTCTTCACGATCAGTTCCGGCTCGCCCGGCAGCAGCTCGACCCGGGTGCCGGGCGAATCCATCCAGAACAGCAGCGGGTGGCCGACCAGGGCGGCCAGCGCCTTTTGCACTTCGAGTTCGAAGCGGATGCCGCTGCCGGCGTAGTAGCGGCGGCCGGCGATGGCGTTCACCGCCTGCAGGTCTTGCGCGGTAAGGAAGTCGAGCCCGGCGCCTTCCTCGGCCAGGCGTTTCAGGCCCATGGCACGGCCGCGGCTCCAGCCGCCTTGCGCATCGCGCTTCTGCTCGCGCGGTTCGAGCTCCTGCACGCCCAGGTGCGGGTCGTAGCGGATCAGCCAGACCAGACGCGACTCGCGGACGGTTTCCACGTTCACCGCCGGCTGCAGGTTGATCAGCGCATTCAGCTGGCGTTCCCACGGTTCCTCGCGCGCGAACCAGCCGCTCATGTCGGGCAGGCGGTGCTTGCGCCGCAATTCGCTGGCGCGCGCTTCATGCACCAGGTGGCCGGCCTGGCCCATCTGCGCCAGCACGCCGGCCAGCTGGGCCGACCACAGGTCGAAACCGGCCGCCTCGGACTGCAGCAGCATCTCTTCCAGGCGCTCGCGTTGCGAGTTCAAGGCGGGCAGGGCCAGCCAGTAATGGATCAGCGCGCGAAACACGGTCGGCTCCAGCGACAGCTCCCAGCTGCGGGTAGCGAACAGCGCGGCGTCGACGGTGCCGCGCTGGATCTCGTGCAGCATGCCGAGCTGGAACCACACCGCGTTGTCAGGCCGCTGCACGGCGCGCGTCTCGATCTCGAGCCAGGCGTCGGCCAGCTTGAGATGGCCCGGGTCGCTGCTGCGCAGCAGCGCGGCCATCGCGATGTGCGCGCAGTGGCCGTCGAATACGGCCTTGCGCTTGCCGGTTTCGCGGCGCAGCTGCTTGATCGATGCATCGATGCCGGCCAGGCCGCTATCCGGATCGTCGCGCAGCACCTGCACCACGCTGCGCAGGAACAGGCCTGGCGAATCGCTCATCTCGCTCACCAGCGACAAGGCGTCGTCCAGGCGTCCGCACAGGATGTAGTGCTCGCCCAGCGAGCGGCGCAGCGGGCTTTCGGGGCTGCTGCACGGGATCAGGCGTTCGGCGTACTCGCGCACGGCGGGCGCCAGCGCCGGTTCGCTGCGCGCATGCATGATCAGGATGTGCAGGATGCCTTCGCGCAGGCGCGGATGGATGCGCTCCATCATGCTTGGTGCGAACGGGCGCGCGCAGACCTCGACCAATGGGTGCAGGTAGCTAGCTTCGTGGCAGGCCTGGCAAGCCTCCAGCAGTGGGAACACGACCTCATGCTCCTGGCCGGTCAGCAGGGCAATGCGCAGCAGGGCCAGGCCCTGGCGGTAGGTGCGCAGCATCAGCTTGCCCTGCCAGTCGCGCCGCACGGTCGAGACCTGGGCATAGGCGCCGGCGACGCTGTCGAACAGGCCGTCGTCGAGGGCCGCATCCAGCACCGGCCAGGCCAGCTCCGGCGCGATGCCGGTGCCGCGTTCGCCCATGTCGACTACGAGGCCGCGCTCGCGCAGGCGCGCCAGTTCATCCACCCATTGCGCGATCGGCAGCGCCACGCCCAGCGCCCGCATATGCTCGAGAATGCGCTGGCGGCCCATCGGTTCGCCCGCGATCGCCAGCACGACCAGCAGTGCGCGTTCTTCCGCCGTGCAGGCGGCCAGGCGCGCGTTCACATCCATGTCCGTCATGCGAGGTTCTCGATCTCCACCGCCGGTAGAATGGCCGGCACCGGGATGCCGAATACGCGCAGGTAGAAATACAGCTCCGCTTCGAGCGTGCGCACCACGCTGTCCGCCTTGCGGAAGCCATGGCCCTCGCCTTCGAGCGTCAGGTAGGCCACCGGCAGCTTGCGCGCGCGCAGCGCCTCGACCACGCTTTCGGACTGCTGCGGCGGCACCACCTTGTCGTCCAGGCCCTGGAAGAAGATCATCGGCCGGCGCAGCTTGTCGGTGTGGTGGATCGGCGAGCGTTCACGGTACACCGCCTGGGCGGTTTCCGGCGGCGCGATCAGGTACTGGTTGTAGTGCGACTCGAACTTGTGCGAATCGGCGTCCAGGCCGGCCAGGTCGGACACGCCGTAATAGCTGGCGCCGGCCTTGAACACGTCGTGGAAGGCCAGGCTTGACAGCACCGTCAGGCCGCCGGCGCTGCTGCCGCGGATCAGCAGGCGCTCGGAGTCGACGATGCCTTGCGCCGCCAGGTGGCGCGCGCCGGCCACGCAATCCTCGACGTCGACCACGCCCCATTGGTGCTTGAGCAGGTTGCGGTAGTCGCGGCCGAAACCGGTGCTGCCGCCATAGTTCACGTCCAGCACGGCGAAGCCGCGGCTGGTCCAGTATTGGGTGGAGAGCTTCAGGGTGCTGGCCGCCATGCCGGTCGGGCCGCCGTGGCCGATCACGATCAGCGGCGGCAGTTCGTCGTCTTGCGGTGCGTGGTCGGCACTGGTTGGCGCGTAATAGAAGGCGTGCGCGGTGCGGCCATTCTCGCTCGGATAGTCGATCGCCAGCGGCACCGACAGGTAGCCGGTGGCCGGCAGTTGCGGGATCGAGTGCGCCAGCACTTCGCTGGCGCCAAGCGCCAGGTCGATCCGCGCCAGCTCCGGCGCGATGGTCGGCGCGCCGCCCAGCAGCGCGACGACATCCCCCTGCACGCGCAGTTCGCGGATCTCTTCATACGGCGTCTCGAGCGGCACCAGGTTGCCATTGGACAGGCGCGCCAGATAGCTGACGCCTTTCTCGATATAGGCGCACACGATTTCGTCGTCCGCACGGAAGCCGTACAGCGAACCGCCGAAGCTCCACTGCGGGCCGGCGAATTCGGCTGCGCGCGGGCACAGCGCATGCACCACGCCGTGGCCGTAGCGGTACAGGTTCCACCAGCCGCTGCGGTCCGACACGAAGTGCAGCAGGCCGCCGGGCGACCACTCGGGCTGGCAGATCGATTCTTCCGCGCCGCCCGCGACCAGGCGGCCGTTCACCAGCGTGCCGTCGTCCGCCACGTCGGCCAGCCACAATTCCGTGCCTTCCCACGGCATGCGCGGATGGTCCCAGCACAGCCAGGCCAGCTGGCGGCCATCGGGCGACAGGCGCGGCGCCGCATAGAAGTCGTTGCCGTCGACCAGCACGGCTTCTACCCCGTCGAAGCCGACCGCGCACAGGGTATTGACAGGGTAGGCGGCGCCGGCCGAATGGTCCTCGCGCACGGAGATCAGGCGCTGGCGGCCGCCATCGAGCACGAAATCGGCGTAGCGGTGGCCGGTACCTTCGGCGGTCATGGCCACCGGTTCGCCGTCTGCCTCGACCCGGTACAGGCGATTGTCCGCATGGTGCGAGAACCAGGCCACGCCGCCCGCCAGCAGGCAGGCGCCGCCGCCGTATTCATGGACGCGGCTGCGCACGTTGAAGGGCGCCGGCGTCAGTTCGCGCGTGCCGCCGCCATCGTGCACCATGAGCGTCGTGCGACCGCCCTCGCTGGCGCGGCCTTCCAGCCAGCCCATACGCGGACCGTCGAGCATCAGCTGGGACAGCGGCACGGCGCCGGCGGCAACCACCGCGGCGCTGATCGGGGACGGCCAGGCGCCGCACGGCATCGGTTGTTTGCTGGTGGTAATCGTCATGGCAAGACTCTTTCCTTGGTCGGACGGGCATTATAGTGTTTGCCCAAGAATGCGATAATAGCCGTTTCCTTACCAACGCCATTGTCAGCCATGCCACAATTTGCCCCGCTCCAGAACGACACCTTCCTGCGTGCGCTGTTGCGCCAGCCGACCGACTACACCCCGGTGTGGCTGATGCGCCAGGCGGGCCGCTACCTGCCGGAATACCGCGCCACCCGCGCGCGCGCCGGCTCGTTCCTGGGCTTGGCAAAGAATCCCGACTACGCCACCGAGGTCACCTTGCAGCCGATCGACCGCTATCCGCTGGACGCGTCGATCCTGTTCTCGGACATCCTGACGGTGCCGGACGCGATGGGCCTGGGCCTGTATTTCGCCGACGGCGAAGGCCCGAAGTTCGAGCGTCCGCTGCGCACCGAGGCTGAGGTGAACGCCCTGGCGGTGCCCGACATGGCCTCGCTCGACTATGTGTTCAGGGCCGTGACCTCGATCCGCACCGCGCTGAACGGCCGCGTGCCGCTGATCGGCTTCTCGGGCAGCCCGTGGACGCTGGCCTGCTATATGGTCGAAGGCGGCGGCTCGCGCGAGTTCCACACGGTGAAGAAGATGCTGTACAGCCGTCCGGACCTGATGCACCGCATCCTGGACATCAATGCGCAGGCCGTGACCCAGTACCTGAACGCCCAGATCGACGCCGGCGCCCAGGCCGTGATGATCTTCGACTCCTGGGGCGGGGCGCTGGCCGACGGCGCCTACCAGGAATTCTCGCTGGATTACATGCGCAAGATCGTGGCGGGCCTGAAGCGCGAACACGATGGCGTGCGCATCCCGGCCATCGTCTTCACCAAAGGCGGCGGCATCTGGCTGGACGAGATGGCCGACATCGGCGCCGACGCGCTGGGCCTGGACTGGACCGTGAACCTGGGCCGCGCGCGCAGGCTGGTGGGCGACCGCGTGGCGCTGCAGGGCAACCTCGATCCGGCCATCCTGTTCGCCGAGCCGGACCAGATCCGCGCCGAGGTTGAACGTTCGCTCTCCGCCTATGGCGCGCCGTCGAGCGGCCATGGCCACGTGTTCAACCTGGGCCACGGCATCTCGCAGTTCACGCCGCCGGAATCGGTCAGCGCGATGGTCGAGGCTGTCCACAGCTTCAGCCGCAAGCAGCGCGCTGCCTGAGTTTTATCTCTCGCGACTGGCGGCCCTCTTGACAAGGCCGCCAGTCCTACCTCTCACTTGTTCACAACTTCCTAAAAGCGGGTAAAAATTCCTGTGGACATCTCAGCATCTTCTTAGTCAGCGTAAAGCGATGATTTATAAGCGTTTTTTGCTTCAGCGTCATGCTGAGTGCGTCCTGCACCACAAGGTTGTCCAGTAGAATTCAGCCAAATTCGGCTCTTGTTCACAAAGTTATCAACAGACGTTTTAACAACGAGGAAAAGTGCTTGGTTTACCGGGACTTAGCGCGCTTCTTCATGTACTGCCTTAAGTTTGTGATGCAACGCAGCGAGTTTTCCACGCCGCACACCCCAGTTATGCACAGCGCGGAAAAACCACCCGAGCTTGTTAACAGGTCTCAGCACGAATGTGCAAGCCATTGATTCATAAGCGAAAAATTGTCTTGAATCTGAGAATTATCGATTGCGACTTGATCTAACGTAAACCTTTGATGGGGTCAAGTCCCACGCTATTCACAAAGTTTTCCACAGATTTGCACAGGGCCCAGATTGTCAACCAGCACCGATAGCACCGTCGCGCACTGCTTCCTCGAAGTGGTGCTCGATACACCGCTGAACAGCAG
Organism: Massilia sp. UBA2604; assembly: GCA_002339265.1. GTDB lineage: Bacteria > Pseudomonadota > Gammaproteobacteria > Burkholderiales > Burkholderiaceae_D > Telluria. Next base: position 14,707 of record DDKG01000141.1, read on the forward strand.
CTTCGACTACCGCTGGCCTTGCCTGCCGGGCGAAGAACCGCTGGCCGGCCAGCTGGCGCTGGTATCGTTCGCGCGCCGCGAAATCATGGCCCTGATCGTCGCCGTAAAGTTCGAGACCGATGTTCCACCCGAAAAACTGAAGGATGCGCTGGCCGTGCGCAGCCAGCTGTCCCCGTTGCCGGAGCGCTGGATCGCGCTGGCGCGCTTCGCCGCCGACTATTACCAGCGTCCGCTGGGCGAGGTGGCGCTGCCCGGCCTGCCCAAGAACCTGCGCGTGCCCAAGACCGTGGCGCTGGACCGCGCCCTGAAAAAGCTGGCCAAGCTCGACCTGCCGCAGGATGCGACGGCGGTCGACATGCCGCTGCTGAACCCCGCCCAGCAAGCCGCGGCCGACGCGATCGGCGGCGCCGACGGCTTCACGCCGCTGCTGCTGTGGGGCGTGACCGGCAGCGGCAAGACCGAGGTCTACCTGCAGGCCTGCGCCCGGGTGCTGGCGCGCGACCCGCAGGCGCAGATCCTGATCATGGTCCCGGAGATCAACCTGACGCCTCAGCTGGAAGGGAATATCCGGGCCCGCTTCCCGGGCATGATGCTGGCCACCCTGCACAGCAGCCTGTCCGAGGGCGAGCGCATGCTGCACTGGCTGGCCGCGCACAGCGGCCAGGCGCGCATCGTGCTGGGCACCCGGCTGGCGATCCTGGCCTCGCTGCCGAACCTGCGGCTGATCGTGATCGACGAAGAGCACGACCCCTCGTACAAGCAGCAGGAAGGCTTGCGCTATTCGGCGCGCGACCTGGCCGTCTGGCGCGCCCACCAGCTGGGGATACCGATCGTGCTCGGCTCGGCCACGCCCTCGCTCGAATCCTGGCATCACGCGCGCTCGGGCAGGTACCAGCGGCTGGACCTGCGCGAGCGCGCGGTGCGCGACGCCGTGCTGCCGAAAGTGCGGCTGGTGGACATGGAACGCGACCGCGCGCGCGACGGCCTGACGAGCGAGATGCTGGCGGCACTGCGCGGGCGGCTGGAGCGCGGCGAGCAATCGCTCCTGTTCCTGAACCGGCGCGGCTATGCCCCGGTGATCTGCTGCGACGCCTGCGGCTGGATCAGCAACTGCACCCGCTGCACCGCCTTCATGGTGCTGCACAAGCCCGAGCACCGGCTGCGCTGCCACCACTGCAGCCTCGAATTGCGCATCCCGCGCCATTGCCCGACCTGCGGCAACGTCGACCTGCAGCCGCTGGGGCGCGGCACCCAGCGCGTGGAAGAGGGGCTGCAGGCGATGTTCCCGGAGGCGCGCATCCTGCGCATCGACGCCGACTCCACGCGCCTGAAGGGCAGCGCGCAAGCCGCCTTCGACAGCGTGCACCGCGGCGAGGTGGACATCCTGATCGGCACGCAAATGGTCGCCAAGGGCCACGACTTCAAGAAGCTGACCCTGGTCGGGATCCTGAACCCCGACACCGCCCTGTTCTCGCAGGACTACCGCGCCAGCGAGCGCCTGTTCGCCCAGCTGATGCAGGTGGCGGGAAGGGCCGGACGCGCCGGCCTGGCCTCCGAGGTGCTGGTGCAGACCCGCTATGTGCAGCATCCGCTGTACGGCGCCGTGATGCGCCATGATTACGAACGCTTCGCCGGCCAGTTGCTCGAAGAACGCAAGGAAGCCGGGCTGCCGCCTTATATGTACCAGGCCTTGCTGCGCGCCGAGGCCAAGGAACTGCCGATCGCGATCGAATTCCTGGAGGCGGCGCGCGACTGCCTGCCGAGCGATGCGATCCTGATCAACGACCCGATCCCGATGACGATGACGCGGGTGCATAATGTGGATCGCGCCCAGCTGCTTGTCGAATCCAGCTCGCGGCCAGCGCTGCAGGCCTTCCTGCGGGTCTGGGTAGAACAACTGCGGGCAATGAAATCCCGCGTAAAGTGGTCGCTGGAAGTCGATCCGCTCGACATCTAGATGAGAAAGAGGGGAACAGCATGAAACAACTGAACGTGGACGTCGCCATCATCGGCACCGGCACCGCCGGCATGACGGCCTACCGGGCCGCCAAGGCGCTGGGCGCGCGCACGGTGGTGATCGAGAGCGGCCAGTACGGCACCACCTGCGCCCGGGTCGGCTGCATGCCGAGCAAGCTCCTGATCGCGGCCGCCGAGGCGTCCCACGTGATCGACAC
>DDKG01000136.1 GCA_002339265.1 Massilia sp. UBA2604
CAGCAGCAGGAACACGAACATCGTCACCGAATCGAAGTACACGTCGCCCTCCCCGGACATCAAGGCGTGCAGGCTGCCGACGAAGGCGGCGCCGATCCCGAGCGCGACCGGCACGTCCATGCCCGGCATGCCGCGCCGCAGGTCGCGCCACGCGCCGCTGAAGAACGGCTGGGCCGAATACAGCACCGCCGGCAGGGTCAGGAAGAACGAAGCCCAGTGCATCAGCGCCGTCATCGTGGCGTCCATCGTGCCCTCGTCGGCCATGTACACCGGCACCGCATACATCATCACCTGCATCATCGACAGGCCGGCCACGAACAGCTGGCGGAACAGCTTCATGCGCGCGCGCTCGAGCTGCTCGCCGTGGCGCCGCGCGTCATAGGGATAGGCGACGTAGCCGATCGCGCGCAGCGTGCGCAGGATGGCGCTCGGGCGGCAATTGGACGGATCCCAGCGCACGAACAGGCGCTCGGTGGCCACGTTCAGGCTGACATCGAGCACCCCGGGCAGGTCCTGCAGGCGGCGCTCGATCAGCCATACGCAGGCGGCGCAGCGGATGCCTTCCACCGTAAAACTGGCCGAGCCGTCGAAATCGCCGTCGTCGACCAGGTCGAGTTCGGGCGCGTTGGCGGCCTCGAGGTCGGCCTGGGTGGCGTAGGCGGTGCGGGTCGCGTAGTAGTCGGCGAAGCCGCCGTCGACGATGGCCTGGGCCGCCGCCGCGCAGCCGGGACAGCACATGCGCTGCAGGTCGCCGCCGATCGTGGCCTGCCAGTGGCTGCCCTGCGGCACCGGCAGGCCGCAGTGGAAGCAGCCGGCCGACACCGAGCGCGCCGTGGCCGCGCCAGCCGTGTCACGCATCGCCTCTTCGAGGACGGCGCTCATGCGAGACCTCCGCCGCCCAGGCACAGCTCGTGCATCCAGCCCGCCGGCAAGCCGCCGGCGGCGCGCGCCAGGCCGAGGATGCCGAAGGCCAGGATCGCCAGCCCGCAGGCGAGGCGCACCGCGCGCCGCGCCATCAGGCCGCGCACCCGCGTGCCGAGCAGGCCAAGCGCGACCAGCATCGGCAAGGTGCCCAGGCCAAAGGCCAGCATCACGCCAGCGCCTCCCAGCGCCGAGCCGCTCAGCATGGCCGTCACCAGCACGCTGTAGACCATCCCGCACGGCAGCCAGCCCCACAATGCGCCGAGCGCGAACATGCGGGCGCCGCCGGGCCGGGCGCCGGGCGGGTTCACGCGCCGCAGCAGCGGCGAAACGTGCCGCCACAGCGCCTGGCCGCCGCGTTCGATCCAGGCCAGGCCGCGCCAGGCATCCATCAAGAACAATCCGAGGGCCACCAGCATCAGGTTCGCGGCCCAGTAGAAGCCGGCCTGCCAGGCGGGCAAGGACGCCAGCGCCGCGGCCCCGCCGGCCAAGCCTCCCGCCAGCGCGCCGGCCGTCATGTAGCTGGCGATGCGGCCGGCGTTGTAGGCGCCGACCCAGGTGAGCGAGGCGCCTTGGGCAGCCATGACGCTGCGCACCGGCACCGGAAACGCCGGTTGGCGCAGGGCCGGTGCGCTTGGACGCGGCAGCGACAATGCGCCGACGATCCCGCCGCACATGCCGGCGCAGTGCACGCTGCCGACCAGGCCGACCAGAAACACCGGAAACAGGCTGATGCCGCTCATCGGGATGTCCTCAGATCGTCTGAGAATGACGCGGACCCTCGCCCGGCCGGGCGAGATAGCGGTCGAACACCATGCACACGTTGCGGATCAACAGACGGCCCTTCATCGTGACGGTCAGCCACTCCGGCCCGACCTGCACCAGGCCATCGTCCTGCATCTTGCGCAACATGGCCAGTTCGCAGGCGAAGTGCTGGTCGAAGGCGATCGGGAAGGCCTGCTCGATGGCCGGGATCGACAGTTCGAACTGGCACATCAGCTTCTGGATGATCGCGCGGCGCAGCGCGTCGTCCATCGACAGCCGGATGCCGCGCTGCACCGGCAGCTCGTTCTGGTCGATCAGGTCGTAGTATTCGTCGAGCGTCTTGACGTTCTGGCTGTAGGTGGCGCCCACCGCCCCGATGCTGGACACCCCGCAGGCCACCAGGTCGGCATCGGCGTGGGTGGAATAGCCCTGGAAGTTGCGGTGCAGGCGGCCCTGGCGCTGGGCCACGGCCAGGTCGTCGTCCGGCTTGGCGAAATGGTCCATGCCGATGTACACATAGCCGGCCGCGCCGAGACGCTCGATGCACAGCTGGAGCATCCTGAGCTTGGTGTCGCTGTCCGGCATGTCCGCGTCCAGGATGCGGCGCTGCGGCTTGAACAGGTGCGGCATGTGGGCGTAGTGGTAGACCGAGATGCGGTCCGGGCTGGCCTTGATCACCTTGTCCAGGGTTTGCGTCATGCTGGCCAGGGTCTGCTTCGGCAGGCCATAGATCAAGTCGATGCTCACCGAACGAAAACCCGCGGCGCGCGCGGCGTCGATGATGGCTACCGTATCAAGCTCGGGCTGGACCCGGTTGACCGCCTTCTGCACGTCTGGGTCGAAATCCTGGACGCCCAGGCTGATCCGGTTGAAGCCCTGGCGCCGCAGGCTGTGCACCCGTTCGATCGACACGGTGCGCGGGTCGACCTCGATCGAATACTCTCCGCGCTCGTCCGGCGCGAAGCTGAAGCAGCGCCGCAGGTGCGTCATCAGCTCGCCCATCTGCTCGTCCGACAGGTAAGTCGGGGTGCCGCCGCCGAAATGCAGCTGCTCGACCTCGTTCATGCCTGCGAACAGCAGGCCCTGCATCTCGACCTCGCGCTTCAGGTAGGACAGGTAAGTCGCCGCCTTGTCGCGGCGCTTGGTGACGATCTTGTTGCAGGCGCAGTAATAGCAGACGCTCTCGCAGAACGGGATGTGCAGGTACAGCGACAGCGGCCGCTTGCCGCGGGTGCGCACGCTGGCCACCGCATGCAGGTAGTCGCGGTAGCCGAAATCGGGGCTGAAGCGATCGGCCGTCGGGTAGGAGGTGTAACGGGGGCCGGACTTGCCGAGGCGGGTCAGCAGGTCGCCGTCGAATTCGACGACCGGATGCAGCACGATGGAATTCTGGGACTTGGACTGGGTGGGGACCGGCGTGGGGGACGCCGCTTGCGCTTCTGCGAACATGACTGAGGTACTCCAGCTGCTGGCCACTTTGCGGAAATGCAAAGTGGCACGATTAGCTGTCAGTTTATTGATCTGCTTCACGCAAATCCTTGACATGCATCAAATAAGGAACAGTCAGCCTTGGCTTGACCGTGCGGCATGTTTGAACTTGAATACGGACAAAGCGAGCGACAGGCGTGCCGCCTCGTCCGCCACGCTGCCAGAGGACAGCGCCGATTCCTCGACCTGGGCGGCGTTCTGGCGCGTGATCGCGTCCAGCTCGCCCATGGCGGCGTTGACACCCAGGATGTCCCTGGCCTGCTCGCGGCTGGCGGCGGTGATCGCGCTCATGATGGCGGCCGCCTCGGCCACCTGGTCGACCACCGCGCGCATGGTCTGGCCGGCCTGGCCGACCAGCTCGGCCCCCTCGCCCACATGACCGCTGGAGACCTCGATCAAGCCCTTGATTTCCTTGGCGGCGCCGGCGGTGCGCTGGGCCAGGCTGCGCACTTCGCCGGCCACGACGGCGAAACCGCGGCCCTGCTCGCCCGCGCGCGCCGCCTCCACCGCCGCGTTCAGCGCCAGCAGATTGGTCTGGAAGGCGATGCCGTCGATCAGGCCGATGATGTCGCCGATGCGGTTGGCCGAACCGCTGATCCGGTCCATGGTCTGGCCGACCCGTTCGACGGCCTGGCCGCCCTGGCCGGCCACCGTGGTGGCGGCCAGCACCATGCCGTCGGCCTGTACCGCGCTGTCGGTATTGCGGCCGGCGGCGCGCGCGATGTTGCCCAGGCTGCTCGCGGTCTGCTCCAGGCTGGCCGCCTGGGCTTCGGTGCGGGTGGCCAGGTCGGCATTACCGGCGGCGATCGCGCGGGTGGCCAGCTCGATCGAGCTGACGTTGTCGCGCACGTCGCCCATGATCGCCGTCAGGTTGATGTTCAGCTGGCGCAGCGCCAGCTGCAGGCGGCCGATCTCGCCACCGCCGGGCGCCGGGGCCAAGCGCGCCAGGTCGCCGCCGGCCAGCGCGTAGACGGTGGCGACGGCGTCCTGCAGGGGCCGCGCGATGCTGCGATTGAGTTCATACCAGGCCGCCAGCGAGGCCAGCACGCCGGCGCCGGCCAGCACCTGCCAGCCAAGTCCGTCGGCGGCGGTCCCGAGCGCGGCCAGCAGCAGGGCCTGGCCTCCCATCATCCAGCCAAGGCGCTGGCGCAGCGGCAGTTCGCGCAGCGCTTTCAGGATATTCAGGCGCCGTTTCCAGCCGGTTTGCACCACCTGCCCGCGCACGATGCCCAGGCCGCGCGCCTCGCCGCTGCGGATCTGGCGATACAGGCGGTCGGCCTGCTCCACCTGCGCGCGGGTGGGCGCGGTACGCACCGACATATAACCGGTCACGCGGCCGCGTTCCTGGATCGGCACCACGTTCGCCACCACCCAGTAAAAATCGCCGTTCTTGCGGCGGTTCTTGACCAGGCCGGTCCAGGGTTCGCCCGCCTGCAGGGTCGCCCACAGGTCGGCGAAGGCTTCGGGCGGCATGTCGGGGTGGCGCACCAGGTTGTGGGCCTTGCCCAGCAGCTCGGCCTCGCTGAAACCGCTGACGTCGACGAAGCTCGGGTTGACATAGGTGATGCGGCCCTTGGTATCGGTCTTCGAGACGATCGACTGTCCCGCCTCCATCACGTATTCGATCCCGGTGACTGGCTGGTTATTACGCACTGTGCTCTCCTCTTATTGCTTTAAAGAAATATAATTTCTTGCATTCTAACGACGAGGAAATGCGAAAAATATGACCTACATCAAAATTGCGGTGGTCCCCCATGTTATGTAACCAAGAGAATCTTGATTTGCTTCAATATCTTGCTTTCACGATAAACTTGGGGGATGGATAATCTGACCCACTCTCTGGTCGGCCTCGCACTGGGTGAACTCGCCGACCGCGCCCTGCCCGCCCACCCCGATCCGCTCAAGGCGCGCACGCGCCGCTGCGTCCTGCTTGCTACTGGGGCGCTGGCCAGCAATTTCCCCGACCTGGACCTGGTGCTCACGCCCTTGCTGGCGCCGCCGCTCGGCTATCTGCTGCACCACCGCGGCCACACCCACACGCTGCTGTACGCCCTGCCGCAAATCGCGCTGCTGCTCGGCCTGATGTGGCTGCTGTGGCCCGGAGCGCGGCGCCTGATGCGCGACGACCGCACGGCGCGCCGCGCGGTGCTGGCCACCGCCGCGATCGGGATGGTGCTGCACCTGTCGCTCGACTTCCTGAACGTGTATGGCGTGCACCCTTTCCATCCGCTCGACTCGCGCTGGCTGTACGGGGACATGGTGTTCATCATCGAGCCGGTGTTCTGGACCGCGCTCGGGGTCGCGCTGGCGCTGCTGGTGCCTAACCGGGTGCTGCGCTGGCTGTTCGCGGGCCTCGTGCTGGCCGCGCCGGTCCTGTTTACCTGGATGGGATTCCTGCAGTGGGGGTCGCTGGCCGGCCTGCTGCTGCTGGCGGGCGTGGTGGCCTTCGTGGCGCGGCGCGGCGCAAGGGCCGGCGTGTTCGCCGCATTCGCGGCCTGTCTCGGATTCATCGCCGTGCAGGGCGTGGCCGGCCACCTGGCGCGCGAGCAGATCCGCTCGGCCCTGGCCCAGCTCGAGCCGGCCAGCCGCATCCTCGACATGCCTTTGTCGGCCTTCCCCTCGAATCCCCTGTGCTGGTCGTTCGCGACCATCACCGACAATGGCGCCGCCGGCAGCTATGCGGTACGTATCGGCACGCTGAGCCTGGCCCCAGGCGTGAGCGACGTCGCCGCCTGCCCGGCGCGCTTTGGCGGCGAACCGGGCGCCGCGGAACGCACGCTGTCATGGAAATACCTGGAGAATGGCAGCCTGGCCGACCTGCGCGGCCTGCAGCAGGACAACTGCCATTTCGATGGATGGCTGCGCTTCGCGCGCGTGCCGTCGCTGGTCGCTGGCCGCGCCACCGATATCCGCTTCAGCGCGCCCGGGGTCGACAATTTCTCGACCCTGCCCTATGCCGAGATGGCGGACCGGCCCTGCGCGGCCCCGGGCCTGGTGCCGCAATGGGATCGGCCGCGGCAGGACTTGCTGGACGGGCGCTAAGTTAGCGCAGCGACGGCGCCTTGAGCATCACGAGCGCCGCATCGAGCGCGCGCTCGCCTTCGGCGGCGAGTTCGAAACTGCCCGGATTGAGCAGCCAGTCGCCGAGCAGCCCGGCCACGATGCCGTGCAACAGGCGTGCACTCAATTCGGTGTCCAGCTTTTCCGGCAACTGGCCCTTGTCGATCGCCGCCCGCAGCACCTGCTGCAGCGAGCGGCGCGAACGCTCGACCGAGGCCCGGTGGCGCAGCAGCAGGCTGCCGGCCGGGTCGATCAATTCCTCGCGGTTCGACGGGGCGCCATAGACCTCGGCGGCGCCGTCGGCGCTAGATGCCTCGGCCAGGATCGCCAGGCAGGCTTCGCGAAAATGGCCCAGCGGGTCGTCGCCGCACCAGGCATCCACGCCGGCGTCGATCAGTTCGGCCGGCAGCGGCGTGGCCTCGCACACCGCGTTGAACAGGCACTCCTTGCCCGTGAAATGCCAGTACACGGCGCCGCGCGTCACGCCGGCGGCGCTGGCCACGTCTTCAAGGGTGACTTCTTTCCAGCTGCGCTTGTCGAATTCGGCCGTCGCCGCTTCGAGGATACGGCGGCGCGTCTCCAGCGCCTCTTCTTTCGTTTTACGAACCATGTCTCTCTGTCGTGGCGCCAGGCCCCACCCGTTCACACCAGCGAAGGAAACAGTCCCTTCATGAAGTGGAAGATGGTGGCCTTGACGGTGTCCGGGTCGAAGCCGGGGTCGCGGACCGCGGCGATCGCGAGTCCGTTCATGAAGTACAGCAGCGCCAGCGAGTTGACCCGCACCAGCTCTGGCGGCACGCCGCCCCCGCCTTCGGCGCGCGGGGTCGCAAGCCAGCGTTCCAGGTCGTCGCGCACCAGGCGATCGGACTGCGCCACCGCCTCGGCCAGCGAGGCGCTGCGGGTCGCCTCGGCGCTGGTCTCGGCGAACAGGGCGACGTTCATCTCGCGCGGGTCGGCGCTGCGCCAATGGGTATAGGTCTCGTACATCGCCTGCGGCAAGTCAAGTCCGCACTTGTAGAGTTCGCGAATGCCGGCCCGGTTCTCCTCGAGCTGGCGCTCGATGATCGCCAGGATGATCTCATGCTTGCCCGGGTAATAGCGGTAGATCAGGCCCGGGCTCATCTCGGCCTCGGCCGCGATCAGCGCCATGCCGGCGGCATGGAAACCGTGCTCGATGAATGCTTTTTCCGCCGCATTCAGGATCCGGTCCTTCTGGGCCTGCGCCCTGTCGCTCGTCCGCGCCGACTGCATTCGCGTACTCTCCATTGGTTTAACTGCCTTCCATCCGTTCGTTCCAGCCGCCGCCCAGCACCCGATACAGCCTGATCCGGTTGTCCTGCTCCGCCAGCTGGGCGGCGATCAGCCCCTGCTGGGCCGAATACAGGGTGCGCTGGGCGTCGAGCAGGACCAGGTAACTGTCGAGGCCACGATCATAACGCTCTTTCGACAGTCGGTGGGTACGCTCGGCCGCGTCTAACAGCGCCTGGCTGGCCGCCCGCCGCGCATCCAGCGTGCGGGTCAGGGCCAGCGCATCGGCCACGTCACGAAAACCCGCCTGGATCGATTTCTCGTAACGCGCCAGCGCGATGTCGCGATCCGCGGTGGCCATGCCCAGCTGCGCCGTCAGGCGCCCGCCCTGGAAGATCGGGATGTTCACGGTCGGGCTGAAGCTCCACAGGCGCGTGCCCGATTCGAACAGGCCATCGAGTTCGCCGCTGGCCGAGCCATACAGGCCGGTCAGGCTGATCGACGGGAAGAAGGCGGCGCGCGCGGCACCGATATTGGCATTGGCCGCACGCAGCAGGTGCTCGGCCTGGCGCACGTCGGGGCGGCGCAGCAGCACGTTCGAGGCCAGCCCGGTCGGCAATGGCGCCAGGCCGGACAGAGCGAGGTCGAAGCCGGCCGGCAGCAGCGCGTCTTCCACCGGCGCGCCGGCCAGCAAGGCCAGCGCGTGGCGGCCGGTGGCCACCAGTCCGGCGTACTGGGCGGCGTCGGCGCGCGCAGTTTCCACCGTGGTGCGCGCCTGTTCCACGTCGAGGCCGGACACCGCGCCGATCGCCTGGCGCTTCTGGATCAGCTCAAAGAGGGCCAGCTGATCCTCGAGGGTAGCCTGGGCCGCCCGCTGCGAGGCGACATCGGCCGCCAGGGTCAGGTAGACGCTGGCGATCTCGCCGACCAGGCTGATCTGCACGGCGCGGCGCGCTTCCTCCTGGGCGAAATACTGCTGCAGCGCGGCGTCGGACAGGTTGCGCACCCGTCCGAACAGGTCCAGCTCGAAGGCCGAGATCCCGACCCCGGCCGTGTACAGGTCCGGGGTCGCGCTCGACGCCGCGGCCGGGCCGCCGTAGCGCTGCCCGCTGACGCTGATGCCCACCGACGGCAGGCGGTCGGCGCGCTGCAGCTGGTACTGGGCGCGGGTGCGCTCCACGTTCAGCGCCGCTTCGCGCAGGTCGCGGTTGTTGTGCAGCGCGCGGGCGATGATCTCGACCAGGTTCGGGTCGGTGAAGAAGTCGCGCCAGCCGATGGCGTCTGCGGTGCCGGCGCCGTCGGCCACAGGCGCCTGCGCATCCGGCCAGGCGGCCGGGATGTCCGGCTGCGCCTGCGGCAGCTCGGGCTGCAGCATGGCGCAGCCGCCCAGCGCCAGAGACAGCGCCAGCACGATTGGGGTGAAAGCAAGCTTAGTCATGATGTGCAGCTCCGGTAGCAGCGGTGGCAGGTACGGCGTTCGTATCCTTCTTGCGCTTGAACATCCGCCCGATGACGACATAGAACAGCGGGATGAAGAACACGCCCAGCACGGTGCCGACCAGCATGCCGCCCACCACGCCGGTGCCGATCGCGCGCTGCGCGCCGGCGCCGGCGCCGGAGGCCAGCGCCAGCGGCAGCACGCCCAGTCCGAAGGCCAGCGAGGTCATGATGATCGGACGCAGGCGGTCGCGCACCGCGTGCATGGTCGCTTCGACCAGCTCCATCCCTTTCTCCACGTTTTCCTTGGCGAATTCGACGATCAGGATCGCATTCTTGCTGGTCAGGCCGACCGTGGTCAGCATCGCGACCTGGAAATAGACGTCGCGGTTCATGCCCAGCAGGGTATTGGCCAGCACCGTGCCCAGGATCCCCAGCGGCGCCACCAGCAGCACGGCGGTCGGCACGCTCCAGCTTTCGTACAGCGCGGCCAGGCACAGGAACACGACCAGCAGCGACAGCGTGTACAGCATCGTGGTCTGGTCGCCCGCCTGGCGTTCCTGGTACGACAGCGCGGTCCACTCGACGTTGAAGCCGGGAGGCAGCTCGCGCGCCAGGCGCTCGATCTCTTCCATCGCCGCGCCCGAGCTCACGCCAGGACGGCCCTCGCCCTGGATTTCCATCGCCGGCACCCCGTCGTAGCGTTCCAGGCGCTGCGCGCCATAGTCCCAGCGGGTGCTGGCGAAGGCCGAGAACGGCACCATCTCGCCATTGTCGGCGCGCACGGTCCAGCGCTTGAAGTCTTCCGGCACCATGCGAAACTTGGCGTCGGCCTGCACGTAGACGCGCTTGACCCGGCCGCGGTCGACGAAGTCGTCGATGTACTGGCCGCCCCAGGCGGTCGACAGGGTCGAGTTGATGTTGGCGATCTGCACGCCCAGCGCGGTCGCCTTCTTCTTGTCGACGATCACGCGCAGCTGCGGCGTGTCTTCCTGGCCGTTGGGACGCACATTGGTCAGCAGGTCGCTCTTGCCCGCCGCCGCCAGCAGCTGGTTGCGCGCCGCCAGCAGCGCTTCGTGGCCCTGCTGGGCGTTATCCTGCAGGAAGAAGCTGAAGCCGGCCGCCACGCCCAGTTCGGGGATCGCCGGCGGGGCAAAGGCGAAGATCAGCGAATCCTGGATGCCGGCGAAGGCGCCCATGGCGCGGCCGGCGATGGCGTCGATGCTGGTTTCCGCATCCTTGCGCAGGTCCCAGTCCTTGAGACGGATGAAGGCCAGACCGTTCGACTGTCCGGCGCCGGCGAAGCTGAAGCCCTGCACCGTGAACACCGATTCGACGTTGTCCTTCTCGTCGGTCAGGAAGTGCTGCTCGAGCTTGCGGATCGAGTCCATGGTCCGCATCTGGGTGGCGCCGACCGGCGCCTGCAAGGTCGCCAGCAGCACGCCCTGGTCCTCGGGCGGCAGGAAGGAGCTCGGCATGCGCACGAACAGCACGCCCATCACCCCCGCCAGCAGGACGAAGATCGCCAGGAAGCGTCCGCTACGGTTCAGGATGCCCTTCACGCCGCGCTGGTAGCGCGCGCTGCCGGCGTCGAACTTGCGGTTGAACCAGCCGAAGAAGCCTTTCTTGGGGCCGTGGTGCCCCTTTTCCACCGGCTTGAGCATGGTGGCGCACAGGGCCGGGGTCAGCACGATCGCGACCAGCACCGACAGCGCCATGGCCGACACGATAGTGGCCGTGAACTGGCGGTAGATGATGCCGGTGGAACCGGTCATGAAGGCCATCGGCACGAACACCGCCGACAGCACCATGCCGATGCCGACCAGGGCGCCGGTGATCTGGTCCATCGATTTGCGGGCCGCTTCCTTGGGGCTCAAGCCCTCCTCGGACATGATGCGCTCGACGTTCTCCACCACCACGATGGCGTCGTCGACCAGAAGGCCGATCGCCAGCACCATCGCGAACATGGTCAGCATATTGACCGAGAAGCCCATCACCGACAGCAGGCCGAAGGTGCCCAGCAACACCACCGGCACCGCGATGGTCGGGATCAGCGTGGCGCGGAAGTTCTGCAGGAACAGGTACATCACCAGGAATACCAGCACGATCGCTTCGATCAGGGTCTTGACCACGCCCTCGATCGACACTTTCACGAACGGCGTGGTGTCGAACGCCACCACCGGCTTCAGGCCGGGCGGGAAGAACTGCGACAGGCGTTCCACCTCGGCCTGCACGCCTTCGGCGGTGTCCAGCGCATTGGCGCCGGTGGCCAGCGAGATCGCGATGCCGGTGGCGGCCTTGCCGTTCAGGTGGGTCATGAATTCATAGGTCTCGGCGCCCATCTCGACGCGCGCGACGTCGCCCAGCAGCAGCGCCGAGCCGTCCGGATTGCTGCGCACGACGATCTCGCGGAACTGTTCCGGCGTCTGCAGCCGGTCTTGCGCCTGGATCGTGGCGTTCAGCTGCTGGTACTCGACCGACGGCGCGCCGCCCAGCTGGCCTACCGCGACCTGCGCATTCTGGGCCTGCACCGCGGCCACCACGTCGGTGGTGGCGAGGCCAAAGGTCTCGAGCTTGGCCGGATCGAGCCAGATCCGCATCGCGTACTTGCCGCCCCAGACCTGCAGGTTGCCCACGCCGGGGACGCGGCTCAGCGGGTCGACCAGCGTCGCCGACACGTAGTCGGCGATGTCGTCGCGGCTCATGCTGCCGTCTTCCGACACGAAGGCCAGCACCTGCAGGAAGCCCGAAGCCGCCTTGCTGACGTTGACGCCCTGCCGCTGCACGTCCTGCGGCAGCAGCGGCATGGCCAGCTGCAGCTTGTTCTGCACCTGGACCTGCGCGGTGTCGGGATTGGTCTCGTTGGAGAACGTCAGGGTGAGCGTCGCCTGGCCGTTGGCCGAGCTGTTGGACGACATGTACAGCAGGCCGTCCAGGCCCTTCATGTTCTGCTCGATGATCTGGGTCACCGAGTCCTCGACCACCTTGGCCGAGGCGCCCGGATACGTGGCCTGGATCTCGACCGTCGGCGGGGCGATGGTCGGGTACATCGACACCGGCAGGTTGACCATGGCGAGGCCGCCGGCCAGCATGATGATGATCGCGATGACCCAGGCGAAGATGGGGCGGTCGATAAAATAGCGTGCCATCGTTCTGCCCTTACGACTTCGCCGGCTGCGCGGCGGCGTTGGCCGTCGCCTGCGCCGCTGCCGGCTTGGCGCCCATCTCGGTCGGCGTCACGGCCGCGCCGGGGCCGATCTTCTGCAGGCCCTCGATCACGACGCGCTCGCCGGCGTTCAGGCCCTTGTCGACCAGCCAGTTGTTGCCGATCGTGCGGCTCACTTCCAGCTGGCGCTGCACGATCTTGTTGTCCTTGCCGACCACCATGGCCGACACATTGCCTTTCGGGTCGCGCGCCACGCCCTGCTGCGGCACCAGCAGCGCGGCGTTGCGCACGCCGTTGCCCACCAGCGCGCGCACGTACATGCCGGGCAGCAGGATGCCGTCCGGGTTCGGCACCGTCACCCGCAGCGTATAGCTGCCGGTGGTCGGGTCGACCGTCACGTCGGTGAAGGCCAGCTTGCCTTCGCGGGCATAGGTCGTGCCATCCTCGAGCAGGATCTTGACCGGCAGGTCGCTCGCCTGCTTCAGGGTGCCGGCGGCCATCTCGCGACGCAGGTCGAGCAATTCGCTGCTGGACTGGGTTACGTCGACGTACATCGGATCGAGGCGCTGCACCAGCGCCAGCGGCTGTTCCTGGCTCGCGGTGACCAGGGCGCCCTGGGTCACGCTCGAGCGCCCGATATTGCCGCTGATCGGCGACACGATGCGGGCATAGCCGAGCAGGACCTCGCTGCGCTGCAGCGCCGCCTGGGCGGCGGCGGCATCGGCTTTCGCCTGGGCCAGCGCCGCTTGCGCGTTCTCGTCGTCCTGGCGGCTGACGGCGTCGATCTTCACCAGTTCGCCCGAGCGACGCGCGCTCAGCTCCGCCTGCTGCAGGGTCGCCCTGGCGCGCTCGAGCGCCGCACGGGCGCTGGCGGCGTCGGCGGCGTACTCGAGGTCGGCCAGCTGGTACAGCGGCTGGCCGGCCTTGACCGTGCCGCCCTCTTCGAACAGGCGGCCCTTGACGATGCCGCTCACCTGCGGCCGCACTTCCGCGATCAGGGACGGCGTGGCGCGTCCGGCCAGTTCGCGGGTCAGGGTGACGTCCTGGGCCTTCAGGGTGACGACGGTGACAGCTTGCGGCGGCGGCGCCTGGCCGGCTTGCTGGTCATCGGCGCCGGATTTGCCGCAGCCGGACAGGAAGGCTGAACCGAGCAGGGCTGAACTGAAGAGCAGGACCGCGTGCGCGCGCCTGGCGGGTGGGTGTAGGGATGGCATTGAACTACCTCTGAAAGGCGACCGCGAAGTCGACGAATGGAAGGTTGATAAAGTTAGGAATGAACGTTTACTCTTTTTTGAGAATAAACGATCATTCTCTTTCTTGCAAGCAGGTTAACGCGGTGGTCTTCGCGGAAATTTCGTATGCCCAAAAGTAGATCGGGCAATTACATGCATTCACGTATGATCGAACTTACAACGCCCCCGACCGGAAAGGAAGATTGATGACCACCGAACTCACGATCCTCTCCTGGACCCTGGTGCTGGCCCTGGTCCAGATCCTGCTGCCCTCCACCCTGCGCACCCAGGAGACGGGCGCGCAGTACAACGTCAGCGCGCGCGATGGCGCCGCGCCGCCGCCGCGCCCGGTGACGGCGCGCCTGCAGCGGGCCCAGGCCAACCTGTTCGAAACCCTGCCGCTGTTCGCGACCGCGGTGCTGATCGCCAATGTGTCGGGCACCCACGGCGCCCTGATCCTGTGGGGCTGCTGGCTCTACCTGCTGGCGCGCATCGTCTACGTGCCGCTGTACGCGGCCGGCATCCCGGTGCTGCGCACGCTGGTGTGGATGGTGTCGCTGCTTGGGCTGGTAATGATCCTGTTCGCGCTGCTGACGGTCTAGCGCACCTGGCCGGCGCCGATGCCGCGCCCGGTCGCCGCCCAGTAGATGCCGCCATACAGGTGGTGCAGGAAGACCGGATCGCGGTAGGTCGCCCCCATATGCCCCATCCCGGTATAAAAGGCGCGGCCGCCGTCGTAGTACTGATACCAGCTGATCGGGTGGAAGGCGCCCATCCCCTTGCCCTCGCGGTCGGGCCAGGTCGTCTGCGGGCGGTAGCTGGTCTCGTCGACGCTCAGCAGGTAGACCAGGTCCTTCGAGCGCGCCGGCCCGAATTCATACCATTCGTCGGTGAACAGGTTGCGCGGCGCGAAGCGTTCCATGCCGGGGAAGTTCGCGTCCTCGACCTTCACGATGGCGGTCTGCACCGCGGGATGGACGTGGAACATGTGACCGACCAACTTCGTGTACCAGGCCCAGTCGTACTCGGTATCGGCCGCGCTGTGCACGCCGACGTAGCCGCCGCCGCGCCGGATGAAGCGCTCGAAGGCCGCCTGCTGGGCCTCGTCGAGCACGTCGCCGGTGGTGAGCAGGAAGATCACCGCCTGGTATCTGGACAGCTCGGCGTCGTTCATCACGCGCCCGGCATCGGCGCTCCAGAACACGCCGAAGTCGTGCAGCTTGCCCAGTTCCTGTACCGCCGTCACGCCGGCGTGCACCGCATCGTGGTGCCAGGCGGTGGATTTGGTGAACAGCAGCACGTTGAACTGGGCGGCATTTGCCGGGGATACGCCGGCGAACGTGAAGAAGGACAAGCAGGCGAAGACGAGGGTGGCTAGCTGACGGATCATCGGCATGAAGTGCAGGAGTGGCGCGGCAGACAACGCTAATCCTTCACCCCTTACTTGTCAACAAAACCATTCCGGCCAAGGTCGCCGCGAAATTTCACTCACGTTTGATCGTAATCAACCGTGCGCCTGACATGCTCCCTTGCGCGGCGTATAGTGAAACGCCGTGCGCCACGTTCCCACTGCACCACCGAACGGAGCCAACCCATGCTCAAGACCATACTCGTCCACGTCGATGGCGGCCCCTGCCAGGAGAGCCGCCTGCGCGCGGCAACGCTGCTCGCCGCCGAGCACGGCGCCCACCTGGTCGGCAGCGCCGCCACAGGCCTGTCGATGGCCAGCTTCGCGGTGCTCAACGGCTCGATGGCCATGCCAGTCTCCAACCGTGAATTCCAGGACCTGCGCGACGCCGTCGCGGTCACGCTCGACGATTTCGTGGACCAGGCCGAACGGCTCGGCATCCACGGCGCCGAGGCGCGCATGGTCGAAGACGCCGACCGCGACGGCCTGCTGCTGCAGGCGCGCTATGCCGACCTGGTGGTGGTCAGCCAGGACAACGGCCATGGCCGCAGCCGCGCCACGACCGAACGTGGCCTGCCCCAATACCTCGCCCTGCACGGCGCCCGCCCGGTGCTGGTGGTGCCCGACAGCTACCACGGCAAGCCGATTCCCGGCGACGTGCTGGTCGGCTGGGACGGCAGCATGCCGGCCCAGCGCGCGATCAACGCCGCCCTGCCCCTGCTGGCCCATGCGGGCACCGTGCACCTGGCGCTGGTCAACCCCGACCTGCAATCCGGCCTGCACGGCGACGAACCGGGCGCCGACATGGCGCACTACCTGGCGCGCCACGGCCTGAAGGTCGACGTCGCCGTCGAGCATACCCGCGCCGCCGAGGGCGAAGCCCTGATGGACATGGCGCGCGACTGCCGCGCCGGGCTGATGGTCACCGGCGCCTTCGGCCATAGCCGCTACCGCGAATGGATCCTCGGCGGCGTCACGCGCGACGTGCTCGACCACGCGCCGGCGCCGCTCCTCATCGCCCACTGAATGTCACCTGTCTTCACTTATCCCTATTCCGCCATGACCTTTCACCACTACCCAGGAGGCAGCGCCGGCGCCATCGGCGCCGCGATCCGCCATGTCCGCCGCCATCTGTGCGCCCGCCTGGCCGACACGGCCGACAGCACCTGCACGCCGGACGACCGCTTCGTGCACGCCTTCCCGGCCGTCGTCACGGCGGTCGAGGTCGGGTTCCGACACGAAGAGAGAGTGATGGAATCGCTCGACTACGAGCGCCTGCACGAGCACCGCGCCGAGAACGCGACCATCCTGGCCGCCCTGCACCGCGCCATGCCGCTGGTCGAGGACGGCGACGTCGCGCTCGGCCGCCAGCTGGTGGCGGCGCTGCTCGACCTGCTGTCGCTGCACCGGATCAGCACCGACCTGGCGCTGGCCACGGCGCCGCGTGCGCCAAGCGGCCGGACCGGCGGGCGGGTGCCGCGCATCCTGCTGCATCGAAGCGGGCATGCCGGCTGGCGCCCGCGGTAACGGCGCTTGCAATCGGCTCCAGCATCGCGCCGAATGATCTCGCGGCCAACCATCACCGCGTCGGCGGCAAGCCGCCAACCCTACTTCAGGCCCGCGCGCTGGCGCCGGATTACCTTGCCCGACACCATGAAGGCGCCGTCGCCCTTGTAGTGCAGGGTCTCGGGATGGCGCGGCCGCGGTGCCACGCGCGCCGCCACCACTTCCCAGATGAAGAAATCGTAGCGCCCGACCAGGCTGTCGTCGTGCAGCCGGCATTCGAACTGGGCGTGACACTCGCGGATCGACGGCGCCGCCACCTGCTCGCTCGGCTCCGGCGTCAGGCCGAAGGCGGCGAACTTGTCGATCTCGGCGCCGGTGGTCGAACCGACGCCCAGCACCGCCTCGAGCTGCGTCGTGGTCGGCAGGTTGATCACGCACTCGCCGCTGGCGCGGATCAAACCGTGGCTGTGGTTGCTTGATGCGATCACGCAGCCGATCAGCGACGGACTGAATTCCATCACCGTGTGCCATCCCATCACCATCACGTCGCGCTCCCCGGCGTGGCATGAAGTCACCAGCACCACCGGCCCCGGTTCCAGGTAGCGCCGAACCTCGTGCAGCGGCAGGTCGTGCTTGCGTGCCATGCATACTCCCGTCGTGAGCCCGGCCATATTATCGTCCCGCCCGGACCCGCGCGGCGTACGCTTGCCGCGACGGCACGCGACAGCAGAAAAATTCTAGCGCCACCTCCTCCCGCGCCGGACAATGACACGACCGCCGTCGCCACCACCAGACACGAGGCTCACCATGGAATCCGCCCGCACCGCACCCGACAGGATCGCCTTCCTCGATTTCGAACTGCTGCCCGCCCAGCGCCTGCTGCTGCGCGCCGGGCGTCCGCTGCCGATCGGCGCGCGCGCCTACGACCTGCTGGTGCTGCTGGCCTCGCGGCCCGGCGAAACCGTGAGCAAGCGCGCGTTGATGGCGGGGGCGTGGCCGCATACGGTGGTGGTCGAGGCGAACCTGCGGGTGCAGATCGCGGCGCTGCGCAAGCTGCTGGGCGACGCCGGCAGCGCGATCGTCAGCGTGGCGGGACGCGGCTACGCCTTCACCGCCATGTCCACGCTCCAGGCGCCGGGCGGCGCCACGGCGTCCTGCAACGCCTCGATGGTGGCCGGCTTGGTCAGGTGCACGTCGAAGCCGGCGGCCAGCGCCCGCGCCACGTCGGCCTGCTGGCCATACCCGGTCAGCGCCACTAGCCGCAGCGCGGCGCCCTGCTCCCCTTCACCCGCGTCAGCGCGCAAGGCCGCGGCCAGCGCATAGCCGTCCATATCGGGCAGGCCGATGTCGAGGATCGCCACCTCGGGCGGCTCGACCAGGGCCAGCGCGCGCGCCTGGGCCGCGCTGTGGGCGACCCGCACCGCGTGGCCCAGGTGGCGCAGCAGCAGCGCGCTGGCCGCGGCCGCATCCTCGTTGTCGTCGACCAGCAGGATGCGGCGTCCCGGCGCCGCCGGCGCCAGCGGGTCGGGCTCATCCGCCGCGCTCGGCGCGCCCAGCGGCAGGATCACCTCGAAGCGGCTGCCGGCGCCCGGGCCGGCGCTGTGGGCCGTGACCCGGCCGCCATGCAGCTGGGCGATCTCGCGCACGATCGCCAACCCGAGCCCGAGGCCACCGGTGCGCCGCGCCAGCGGCTGCGGCGCCTGGTAGAACGGCTCGAACACGCGCGCCAGCAGTTCCGGCGCCATGCCGGCGCCGTTGTCGCTCACGCCCAGCACCGCCTCGCCGTTCACCGCCGCCAGCGTGACGCGGGTGTCGCTGCTGCCGAAGCGGGCCGCGTTCGACAGCAGGTTGCCCAGCACCTGGGCCAGGCGGGTCTCGTCGCCATCGACCCAAAGCTCGGGCGGCGCCTCCAGCGTGACCGGTTCGCCCGGCAGCGCCGCCACCGCGTGGCGCGCCAGCTCCGCCAGGTTCAGCGGGCGGGTGTCGATCGCCAGCTTGCCGGAGGCGATGCGCGAGACGTCCAGCAGGTCGTCGACCAGGCGCCGCAGATGGGTCACCTGGCGCCGCATGACGGCACGCTCGCGCTGGCTGCCCGGTTCATTGCGCAAGTCCATCAGGTCGAGCGAGGTCAGGATCGGGCTGAGCGGATTGCGCAGCTCGTGGCCCAGCATGGCCAGGAAGGCATCCTTGGCCTGGCCGGCCTGGCGCGCCTGGGCCAGCGCTTCCTCGAGCGACGCCAGCAGGCGCGAACGCTCTTCTTCCTGCGCCGCGCGCCGGCTGGCCGCGGCCTCCAGCGCCTGGCCCATCTCGCGGATTTCCTTGATCCGCGACGGCGCCACCCGCACCGTGCGCGCGCTACCCAGGGCGGCAGCGCCGGCCTGCACGCTCTCGATGCGCCGCACGATGCGGCCCGACAGCCAAGAGGCCAGCGCGATGCAGGCGCTCAGCAGCACCCAGGCGCCCAGCACGTACACCGCGAAGCGCTGGAAGAAGGCCACCCCGAAGCCGGCGCTGGGGGCGCCCACCGCCACGATCCAGCCATAGCGCGGCGAGGTGGTGTAGGCGCTGATCACCCCGTCGCCCTCGAGCGTGCTGGTGGCGCCCACGCCTTCCGGGCCGCCGCTCTTCATCAGCGCCGTCAGCGAGGCGCTGGGCGATCCGACCACGGTGCGCTCCTGGTCACGCGAGCGCGCCACCAGCGCGCCGCCGCCGTCCATCACCGCGATCACCGAATCGGACGGAATCTTCTGGCGCGCGATCACGTCCAGGAAGCGGTCCGGCTGGACCACGGCGGTCAACACCCAGGGCTGGCCGCCGGGCCCGGTGATGGGGATGCGCACCGGCACCGCCGGGCGCTTGCCCTGCCCGAGCGCGACGTGGCCGGCCATCGGGCGGCGCTGTTCCATCGCCTGGCGCAGGCTGCCGGGATCGGCGATGCGCGCCGGCGGCGACCCGTACGGCGCCATGGTGCGAAACAGCGGACGGCCAGCGGCGTCGGTCAGCACCACGCCCAGCCAGTCGGGGCGCGACAGGCGGCTGGCGGTCTCGTGGAAGCCGCGCAGGTCGCCGGCCGCCAGCTGTGGGCTCTTGGCGATGCCGCTCAGGGCCGCCACGGTGGCGTCCAGCTCGGCATCGACGGCGCTCGACAGAGCGCGCGCATGGCCGATCATCATCCGCTCCTGTTCCTGCTCCAGGTACAGGCCGGCGCCGTGGATGGCCCAGGCCCCGAGCAGGGCCAGCGGCAGCAGGCCGATCGCCGTGAGCAGGATCAGGAGATGTCGGAGAGACAGGACGGTTCCGGCAACGGCGCGCATGAGTGTTCCAGAAAGGAAACGTTCATTATAGGGTGGACGGCTCCGCCGTCCACGCGTTCAACCCAAATTTGCGCTGCCAATCCGCATATATGATCTGAACGTTACCGAGGAATCGACAGCGCCAGGGTTTCCTTCAGCTCTTCCATCACCACGTAGCTCTTCGACTGGCCGGCGTCGGCCACGTGCAGGATCTCGCCCAGCAGGCGCCGGTACTCGGACATCTCAGGGATGCGCGCCTTGATCAGGTAGTCGAAGTCGCCCGATACCAGATGGCATTCCATCACTTCGGGAATGGCCAGCATCGCGCGCCGGAAGCGCTCGAAGGCCTTATCCGACTTCTGGTGCAGGTTGATCTCGACGAACACCAGGATCTGCATGCCCAGCGCCTGCGGGTTGATGCGCGCATAGTAGCCCTGGATCACGCCGTCGCGCTCCATGCGCTTGACCCGCTCGATACAGGGCGTGAGCGACAGCCCGACCTGCTCGGCCAGGTCCTTCATCACGATCCGCGCATCCTGCTGCAGGATAGACAGGATGTGCAGGTCGATCCGGTCCAGGATGCGGTTCGAGGCTTTTTGTACGCGCATGGGTCAATTCCGAAGTTATTTCTAAAAAGTGGCGCATTAACAGGAACAATTATGGCCTTACCCGCGATACGATGGCAACCTTTTCTGAACCTGGATTCTTTCGAGGAACGTATGCGAGTCATCGTATTGGGCAGCGGCGTGGTCGGCGTCACCACCGCGTATTACCTGGCGCAGGCCGGCCACGAGGTTACCGTCATCGACCGCCAGCCCGGTCCGGCCCTCGAGACCAGCTTCGCCAATGCCGGACAGATCTCGCCCGGCTACGCCTCGCCGTGGGCCGCGCCCGGCATCCCGCTGAAGGCCGCCAAGTGGCTGTTCCAGCGCCACGCGCCGCTGGCGATCCGTCCCGACGGCTCGCTGTTCCAGCTGCAGTGGATGTGGGAGATGTACCGCAACTGCGACCCGGGCCGCTATGCCGTCAACAAGGAACGCATGGTGCGCCTGGCCGAATACAGCCGCGATTGCATGCGCGCGCTGCGGCGCGACACCGGCATCGCCTACGAAGGCCGCCAGCAGGGCACGGTGCAGCTGTTCCGCACCCGCCAGCAGTTCGACGGCGCGGCCAAGGACATCGAGGTGCTGCGCGAAGCCGGCGTGGCCTATGAAGTGCTGGAAGGCGCGCAGCTGGCCACGGCCGAACCGGCGCTGGCCAATGTGGCCGACAAGCTGGTCGGCGGCCTGCGCCTGCCGAACGACGAAACCGGCGACTGCCAGCTGTTCACCACCCGCCTGACCGCCATGGCGCGCGACCTGGGCGTGCGCTTCGAATTCGACACGACGATCCGCTACCTTAACGAGGCCGGCGGTGAAATCGCCTCCGTCATGACCGACAAGGGCGAGTTCAAGGCCAACCGCTATGTGCTGGCCCTGGGCAGCTACTCGCGCCTGCTGCTGCAGCGCTGGTTCCCGCTGCCGGTCTACCCGATGAAGGGCTATTCGCTGACGGTGCCGATCACGGACGCGGCGCGCGCGCCGGTGTCGACCATCCTCGACGAAACCTACAAGATCGCCGTCACCCGCTTCGACGACCGCATCCGCGTCGGCGGCATGGCCGAGCTGTCCGGCTACAACCTCGATCTCAACCCGCGCCGGCGCCAGACGCTCGAACTTGTCGTCAACGACCTGTTCCCGGGCGCGGGCGACACCGCCCAGGCCAGCTTCTGGACCGGACTGCGTCCGATGACGCCGGACAGCACCCCGGTGGTGGGCGCCACGCCGCTGCGCAACCTGTTCCTGAATACCGGACATGGGACCCTGGGCTGGACCATGGCGGCCGGCTCGGCCAGCGTGATCGCCGACCTGGTGGGCGGCAAGGCGCCGTCGATCCGGGCCGACGACCTGGCCGTGTTCCGCTACGCGGGCGCTACCGGCGCTGCCGCCGGCGGCAAGCTGGCGCAGGCGTAAGGACATGCGCGAGCACGACGCCGCCGCGGCCCGCGCCGGGGCCATCCTGACGATCGACCTCGATGCGGTGCGCGCCAACTACCGCCTGCTGCGCGAGCGCGGCGCCGCCGGCGGCGCGGCCTGCGCCGCGGTGCTCAAGGCCGACGCCTACGGGCTCGGCATGGAGCGGGTCGCGGCTGCGCTGGTGAACGAAGGCTGCCGCAGCTTCTTCGTGGCCCACCTCGACGAAGGCATCCGCCTGCGCCAGCTGGTTCCCGAGGATTGCACCATTTATGTGATGCACGGCGCCATGCCGGGCGCCGCGCGCGACTGCTTCCAGCACGATCTGGCGCCGGTGCTGAACGACCCCGGCCAGGTCGCCGAATGGCGTGCGCTGGCGCATGGCCTTGGCCGCGTCCTGCCTGCGGCGCTCCAGGTCGACACCGGCATGTCGCGCATGGGCCTGGCCCCGGCCGATCTCGCGCGCCTGCGCCAGGACCCCGAATGGCTGCAGGGCCTGCGCCCGCAGCTCGTGATGAGCCACCTGGCCTGCGCCGACGAGCCGGCGCATCCGCTCAACGACCTCCAGCGCCGGCGCTTCGAGCAGGTGCGCGCGCTGTTCCCCGGCGTGCCGGCCAGTCTGGCCAATTCCTCCGGGGTGTTCCTGGGCGGCGCCTGGCACTTCCACCTGCTGCGTCCGGGCTGCGCGCTGTACGGCATCAACCCCCAGCCCGGCCACGCCAATCCGCTGGCGCAGGCGGTGTCGCTGGCGGCGCGCGTGGTGCAGCTGCGCACCGTGGCCGCCGGCGACATCGTAGGCTATGGCGCGCGCTACGTCGCCCCCGGCGAGCGCCGCATCGCCACCATCGCCATCGGCTATGCCGACGGCTGGCTGCGCGCCCTCACCGGCCACTCGCAGGCTTTTGTCGACGGCGTGGCCGTGCCCTTCGCCGGCACCGTGTCGATGGACAGCATCACGCTCGACGTCACCGGCATCGACGAGGCGCGGATCGCGCCGGGCCGGACGGTCGACCTGCTCTGCGCGCAGCAGACGGTGGACGACGTCGCCGGCCAGGCCGGCACCATCGGCTACGAGGTGCTGACCCGCCTCGGTGCGCGCTTCCACCGTCAATATCTCGGCGACTGAGCGGCGGCTAGAACAACTCCAGGTTCGGCGAAGGCGGCGGCGCCACGCGCTTCGGCGCCAGCGGCGCCGGCCACGCTTTCATGCGCTCGGCCGGGTAATGCCGCAGGAAGCTGCGCGCGACGTCCGTATCGCGGCAGGCCAGCCAGTCCCCTACTTCTTCCTGCGCCAGCAGCACCAGCGAGCGCTTCTCGTCGCCCGGCTTGTGCATGCGCCGCATCAGCGGATGGTCGTCGGCGTTGATCGTGATCTGGGTGAAGGCGGTCGTCATCTCGCCATCGGCCTCCTGCCACTCGCGCCACAAGCCAGCCACCCAGAACAGGTCGTCGTCGGCCATGCCGATCGCGGTGCGCTCGGCGCGCCCGCTCTCGTAGCACGGCTCATAAAACCACAGCATCGGCACCGCGCACAGCTGCAGGCGGCGCCAGGCGGGGGCGAACGAACGCCGCTCGAGCAGCGACTCAGCGCGCGCGTTCATGGTGTCGAAGGGCCTCACCTCGGGCGGGATGTGGCGCCGCGGCACCATGCCATAGCTTGCCACGCAGACGTCCAGCGGCAGGCCAGGGGCCGCGCGCAGGATCGGCGCCGCGTAATCCTTCCAGGTCTCCTCGGGCCAGTGCCAGTCGCGCGGCAGGATGCTGAAGGCGCCAATGCGGCCATTGAATTGCTCGGGTGTCGGAGGACGATAATTGACGCACATGGAAAAGATCTGAAAATCGTTGTCGAATAGTAACAGTGCCGGTGAACGTGGCGTCTCACCATGGTAACTGAAGTGTAAAATGCCCCGTTCATCTTTTAGCAATCGCACCGATGCCGCCCGCCAGCCTTCCCTTCCTGCCCGCCACTGACGAGACGTCACGCCTGATCCTGGCCTTCCCCTGGGACACCACCAGCCTGGGCCCCATCGAGGGCTGGCCGACCGTGCTCAAGACCACGGTAGCCCTGATCATGGCCACGCCGGCGCCGATCGTCACCCTGTGGGGCGAGGACGGCTACATGATCTACAACGACGCCTACCGGGTGTTCGCCGGCGGGCGCCATCCGGTGCTGCTCGGATCGAAGGTGCGCGAAGGCTGGCCCGAAGTGGCCGACTTCAACGACAACGTCATGAAGGTGGGCCTGGCGGGCGGCACCCTCAGCTACCAGGACCAGGAACTGACCCTGCACCGCAGCGGCCAGCCCGAGCAGGTCTGGATGAACCTCGACTATTCGCCGATCCGCGACGGCGAAGGCCGGATCGCCGGGGTGATGGCGGTGGTCGTCGAAACCTCGAGCAAGGTCAAGGCCGAACGCCATGTGGCGGCCGAACGCGCCCGCCTGCAGACCATGTTCGAGCAGGCGCCCGGCTTCATGTGCCTGCTCGAAGGCCGCGAGCACCGCTATTCCCTGGTCAACGAGGCCTACCGCGCCCTGACCGGCAACCGCGCGCTGCTCGGGATGCCGGTCGCCGAGGCGGTTCCCGAACTGGCCGAACACGGCATCGTCGAGCTGCTCGACCGCAGTTTCGCCGATGGCTCGACGTTCCGCGCCGAAGGCGCGCCGCTGACCCTGCGCAATCCCGGCCAGGACGGGCCGACCCGCACCCACATCGACTTCGTGCTGCAGCCGCTGCGCGACGCGGATGGCGCCGTATTCGCCACATTCGTGGAAGGCAACGACGTCACCGAGCGCGTGACTGCCGAGCGCGCGCTGCGCGCCAGCGAGGCGCGCTTTCGCACCTTCGCCCAGGCCATGCCCAACCACGTGTGGGCGGTGCGCGAAGATGGCAACGTCGAGTGGATCAACGACCGCGTCCACGAATACGCCGGCGCCGATCGCGAGTCCCTGCTGGGCCACGGTTCCGACCAGCTGGTGCATCCGGACGACCTGGTTCGCTACCACGCGCTGTGGAGCGCCAGCCTGGCCTCCGGCGCACCGCTCGACGCCGAGATCCGCGTGCGCCGCCATGACGGCCAATACCGCTGGCACCTGGTGCGTGCGCGCCGCTCGCCCGGCGAGGCCGGCGAAGACACCCTGTGGATCGGCAGCAGCATCGACATCGAGGAACAGAAGCGCGCCAGCGAGGCGCTGGCGGCGGTCAACGCCAACCTCGAGGAGCGGGTCGAACGCCGCACGGCCGAGCGCGACCGCATGTGGCGGCTGTCGAAGGACATCATGCTGGTGGCCGACCTGCAAGGGACGCTGTTCGCCGTGAATCCGGCCTTCACCGCGATCCTGGGCTGGAGCGAGGCCGAGGTGCTGGCCACCGCGCTGCTCGACCTGGTGCACCCGGACGACCGCGAACCCACCATCCGCCAGATCGACTTGCTGCGCCACGGCGGCCAGGTGTTCCGTTTCGAGAACCGCTACCGGCGCAAGAACGGCAGCTGGTGCAACCTGTCCTGGACCGCCTCGCCCGACGAGCAATACATCCACGCCGTGGGCCGCGACATCAGCGCCGACCTGGCGCAGATGGAGGCCATGCGGCGCACCGAGGCGGCGCTGCAGCAGGCGCAGAAGATGGAAACCATCGGCAAGCTGACCGGC
>DDKG01000204.1:0-2207 GCA_002339265.1 Massilia sp. UBA2604
GCGCCCCACCCCGCCCCACATATAGACGCCTTTCGGCACGTCGGGACGGTTGATCAGGCGCTTGAAAGCGGACGACCGCTGGGCCTTGTAGTGGACCCAGTCGTCGTACGCCTGTTGCAGGCGGTCGACCGCCATTTGTTGCGCAGGGTCGGACTTGAAGCCGCGTTCGTTCAGCGCATGCTGATAGTACTCTTGAACATTCATATTGGGACTGCCAAAAAAGCAGGGTGGACGGGTCTCCCGTCCACGCGTTCAACGAACGGCGTGGCGCCATGGTGGTGACCATGCCCGCGCGGGTTGAACGCGTGGACGGCGGAGCCGTCCACCCTACGATTTGCCGACGCAAACGCGTCGGCGGATTTCGCCTGTTTAGAAATTCAGCGAACGCTTGTCCACCGCCAGCGCGGCTTCCTTGGTCGCTTCCGACAGCGACGGGTGCGCGTGGCAGATGCGGGCGATGTCTTCCGACGAGGCCTTGAACTCCATCGCGACCACGGCTTCCGAGATCAGCTCGGACGCCATCGGGCCGACGATGTGCACGCCCAGGATTTCATCGGTGGCGGCGTCGGCCAGGAACTTGACCATGCCCGAGGTGTCGCCCAGCGCGCGCGCACGGCCGTTGGCCATGAACGGGAAGGTGCCGGCCTTGTACTGCACGCCTTCAGCCTTCAGCTGCTGCTCGGTCTTGCCGACCCATGCGATTTCCGGCGAGGTGTAGATGACCCAAGGGATGGTGTTGAAGTTGACGTGGCCGTGCTGGCCGGCGATGCGCTCGGCAACCGCCACGCCCTCTTCTTCGGCCTTGTGCGCCAGCATCGGGCCGCGCACGACGTCGCCCACCGCCCACACGCCCGGCAGGCTGGTGCGGCACTCGTCGTCGACCACCACGAAGCCGCGCTCGTCGAGCTGCAGGCCGACGGTCTCGATGCCGAGGCCGTTGGTGTTCGGCACGCGGCCGATCGAGATGATCAGGCGGTCGAAGGTGGCTTTCTGTTCTGCGCCGGTGCTGTCCGCGTATTCCACGGTGACGTCGTTGGCGCCCTTGGTGATCGCGCCGATCTTGCAGCCCAGATTGATCTTCAGGCCCTGCTTGGTGAACAGCTTGTGCGCTTCCTTGGCGATCTGCTCGTCGACCGCGCCCAGGAAGGTCGGCAGACCTTCCAGCACGGTGACGTCGGCGCCGACACGGCGCCACACGCTGCCCATTTCCAGGCCGATGACGCCGGCGCCGATCACGCCGAGCTTACCCGGCACGGCGTCGATCGCCAGTGCGCCGGTGTTCGACAGGATCAGTTTCTCGTCGAATTCAGCGCCTGGCAGCTGGCGTGCGTTCGAACCGGTCGCGACGACCACGTTCTTGGCGGTGATGGTGTCGGTCGTAGGGCCCGAGACGTTGATGGTGTAGCCCGCATCGGCCTCAAGCTTGCCGGCAAAGGCGCCGCGGCCGTGGAAGAAGGTGACCTTGTTCTTCTTGAACAGGAACAGGATGCCGTCGTTGTTCTGCTTGACGATGGTGTCCTTGCGCTTGAGCATGGTCGGCAGGTCGAGTTCCAGACCCGAAACCTTGATGCCGTGGTCGGCGAAGGCATGGCCGGCGTGCTCGAAGTGTTCCGACGATTGCAGCAGCGCCTTCGACGGGATGCAGCCGACGTTGGTGCAGGTGCCGCCTGGGGCAGGCTTGCCGGCGGCGTTGCTCCACTCGTCGATGCAGGCAGTCTTGAAGCCCAGCTGGGCAGCGCGGATGGCGGCGATGTAGCCGCCAGGACCGCCGCCGATCACGACGACGTCAAATTGTTTATCGCTCATTACTTTGATTCCTTAATAGGTTCGATGCGTGTGCCTTAGCTCGCGCCTTCCGAACGTCGTCCCCGCGAAGGCGGGGACCCAAGTTTTCTTGCCTAGCGGCTGCGTTTGAAGCATTCAGCAGCTTGAATGACTTGGGTTCCCGCCTCCGCGGGAACGACGTGCTGGCGGTCGTGGTGCCAGTCACGCATCAAACATGTTTATTCTTCCGGAACGAATACCCACAACAGCAGGTAAATCACTACGCCGAAGCCGAACGTCAGGACGAACAGCACGAAGATCAGGCGCCAGACCCACGATTCGAGACCGTAGGTGCGCGCCAGGCCGCCGCACACGCCGCCCAGCCAGCGGTCGAGCCGCGAACGGCGCAGGCCGCTCAGCAGGTCGTCGCGGTGCTGGTCGAA
>DDKG01000204.1:2256-5740 GCA_002339265.1 Massilia sp. UBA2604
GGCGCCGGCACGTGACGAGAATTACAGGTCCAGCAGCAGGCGGGCCGGATCTTCCAGCGCGTCCTTCATCGCGACCAGGCCCAGCACGGCTTCGCGGCCGTCGATGATGCGGTGGTCGTACGACATTGCCAGGTAGTTCATCGGACGGATGACGATCTGGCCGTTCTCGACGACGGCGCGGTCCTTGGTCGCGTGCACGCCCAGGATTGCCGACTGCGGTGGGTTGATGATCGGGGTCGACAGCATCGAACCGAACACGCCGCCGTTCGAGATCGAGAAGGTACCGCCCGACAGGTCGTCCAGGGTCAGCTTGCCGTCCTTGGCTTTCTGGCCGAACTCACCGATCTTCTTCTCGATTTCGGCGATGGTCATCTGGTCGGCGTTGCGCAGGATCGGCACCACCAGGCCACGTGGGGAACCGACGGCGATGCCGATGTCGAAGTAGCCGTGGTAGATGATGTCGTTGCCGTCGACCGAGGCGTTCAGGATCGGGTACTTCTTCAGTGCGGCAACGGCAGCCTTGACGAAGAAGGACATGAAGCCCAGCTTGACGCCGTGTTCTTTCTCGAACTTGTCCTTGTACTTGTTACGCAGTTCCATGACCGGAGCCATGTTCACTTCGTTGAAGGTGGTCAGGATGGCGTTGGTCGATTGCGATTGCAGCAGGCGCTCGGCGATACGGGCGCGCAGGCGGCTCATCGGCACGCGCTCTTCCGGACGGTCGCCCGTGTTGGCTGGTGCTGGCGCGGAGACTTGCTGCAGCGCGGCCTTCGGAGCTGCGGCAGGCGCGGCGGCTGGCTTGTTGGCGGCGGCGGCCAGGGCGTCGCCCTTGGTCACGCGACCGTCGCGGCCCGAACCTTCGACGTTCGACGCCGAGATATTGTTTTCAGCCAGGATCTTGGCGGCGGCCGGCATGGCGACGCCGGCTTTCGATTGGTCCGCTGCCGGCGCGGCGGCAGGTGCGGCCGAGATCGACGCGTTCGGCGCTGCCGATGGAACGGCCTTGACGGCGATCGGGCTGGTCTGTGCCGATGCTTCGGTATCGATGATCGCGATGACTTCGTTGGCAACGACGGTATCGCCGTCGGCTTTCAGCAGCTGCACGATCACGCCGGCGCTTGGCGCCGGCAGTTCCAGGACCACCTTGTCGGTCTCGATGTCGATCATGTTTTCGTCGCGCGACACGGATTCGCCGACTTTCTTGTGCCACGACAGCAGGGTTGCTTCAGCAACGGATTCCGACAGAACAGGGACCTTGACTTCGATTTGTGCCATTTTTTAAAACTCCAGTAATTATTCTTTGCAAGTACCCCCGCGCACGGGACGCGGGGGCGTGGTTTTACCTTATCTGACCAATTACTTGGTCAGAATGAAACCCTTGAGTTTCGAGAACGCGGTCTCCAGCAGTTCTTTTTGCTGAGCGATGTGCTTGTCCGCATAACCCACCGCCGGCGATGCCGACGCGGCGCGACCGGCGTAGGCCAGGCGCTGGCCATCTTCCATGCCTTCGAAGATGTTGTGCTGGATCTGGAACCATGGACCCTGGTTCTGCGGCTCGTCCTGCGCCCACACCACTTCGGTCGCGTTCGGGAACTTTTTCAGTTCCGCAGCGAACGACTTGTGCGGGAACGGGTACATCTGCTCGATACGGATGATCGCGGTGTCGGCGCTGTTACGTGCCTTGCGAGCATTGACCAGGTCGTAATAGACCTTGCCCGAGCAGACGATCACGCGCTTGACCTTGCCTGCGTCGATCTTGTCGTCGCACTCGCCGATGACGGTCTGGAAACCGCCCTTGGCCAGGTCGCCCAGCGCCGAGCCGGCGTCCTTGTTACGCAGCAGCGACTTCGGCGTGAAGATCACCAATGGCTTCCTGAACTGGCGCACCATCTGGCGGCGCAGCAGGTGGAAGATCTGGGCAGCCGTGGTCGGCTGGACCACTTGCATATTGTTGTCCGCGCACAGTTGCAGGAAGCGCTCGATACGGGCCGACGAGTGCTCCGGACCCTGGCCTTCGTAGCCGTGCGGCAGCATCATGACCAGGCCCGAGGCGCGGCCCCATTTCACTTCGCCCGAAGCGATGAACTGGTCGATGACGACTTGCGCGCCGTTGACGAAGTCGCCGAACTGGGCTTCCCAGATGGTCAGGGTGTTCGGTTCGGCGGTCGAGAAGCCGTATTCGAAGCCCAGCACCGCTTCTTCGGACAGCACCGAGTCGATCACGGTGAAGTCGGCCTGGTTGTCGGAGACATTGGCCAGCGGCAGGTAGATGCCCTGGTCCCAGCGCTCGCGGTTCTGGTCGTGCAGCACGGCGTGGCGGTGCACGAAGGTGCCGCGGCCGGCGTCCTGGCCCGACAGGCGGATCGCGTAGCCCGACGCCAGCAGCGAGGCGAAGGCCAGGTGCTCGCCCATGCCCCAGTC
This sequence comes from Massilia sp. UBA2604, assembly GCA_002339265.1. Classification (GTDB taxonomy): domain Bacteria; phylum Pseudomonadota; class Gammaproteobacteria; order Burkholderiales; family Burkholderiaceae_D; genus Telluria. Next base: position 4,678 of record DDKG01000204.1, read on the forward strand.
GAGATTCATCTCGCCGCGGCCCATGGCGGCGCGGTCGGCCAGCACTTTATCGACCAGCGAATGTGGTTTGAAACCCTCTGGAACCTTGGTGATGCGTTCGGCCAGGCGCTTCAGTTCGGTGACCGGCACGGCGGTGTCGGCGGCGTCGGTCCACTTCTTGTTCAGGAACGGCGCCCAGTCGACGGCGTACTTGCCCTTGAAGTTGGTCAGCACCGGATCGACCGTGTGCTTGCCGGCGTCCATGGCGTCGCGGTAGGCCGCGACCAGCTTGTCGCCGCCGTCGGCTTCGATGGTGCCCTGCGCGGCCAGCTTCTCGGCGTACAGCTTGCGGGTGCCTGGGTGCTTGGCGATCTTCTTGTACATCAGCGGCTGGGTCAGCGCTGGCGTGTCCTGCTCGTTGTGGCCCAGTTTGCGGTAGCAGATGATGTCGACCACGACGTCCTTGCCGAACTCGGCGCGGTAGTCGAGGGCGATCTGGCTGGCCAGCACGACGGCTTCAGGATCGTCCGCATTGACGTGCAGCACCGGCGCTTCGATCATCTTGACGACGTCCGAGCAGTACAGGGTCGAGCGCGCATCGCGCGGGTCCGAGGTGGTGAAGCCGATCTGGTTGTTGATGACGATGTGGACGGTGCCGCCGGTGCCGTAGCCACGGGTCTGCGCCAGGTTCAGGGTTTCCATGACCACGCCCTGGCCGGCGAACGCTGCGTCGCCGTGCACCAGGATCGGCAGCACTTCCTTGCCCTTGCGGTCGCCGCGGCGCTGCATACGCGCCTTGACCGAACCTTCGACGACCGGGTTGACGATCTCGAGGTGGGACGGGTTGAACGCCAGCGACAGGTGGACCGGACCGCCCGGGGTCGAGATATCGCTCGAGAAGCCCTGGTGGTATTTGACGTCGCCGGCCGGCAGGTCGTCGGCGTGCTTGCCTTCGAATTCTTCGAACAGGTCGGCCGGGCTCTTGCCCAGGGTGTTGACCAGCACGTTCAGGCGGCCGCGGTGGGCCATGCCGATGACGATTTCCTGCACGCCTTTTTCACCCGCGCGCTGGATCACTTCGTCG
>DDKG01000203.1:0-7053 GCA_002339265.1 Massilia sp. UBA2604
GGCTCGACCGAGTCGAAGCCCATGTACGGGCTGACCGTCACCGCGTCGGCGCCATAGCGCTCGAAGGCTTCGCGCGCGTACTGGTGGGCGGTGGCGCCGATGTCGCCGCGCTTGGCGTCCAGCACCAGCGGGATGTGCGGATAGGTCGCACGCAGGTAGGCGCAGATTTCCTCGAGCTGGTCTTCCGCGCCGAGGGCCGCGAAATAGGCGATCTGCGGCTTGAAGGCGCAGGCCAGGTCGGCGGTGGCGTCGATGATGGCCTTGCAGAACTGGACGATGGCGTCCGGCTGGCCCGCCAGGTGCGCCGGCAGGCGCGCCATGTCCGGGTCGAGGCCGACGCACAGCAGCGAGTCGTTGCGGGCCCATGCGGCGGAAAGTTTATCGATGAAGTTCACCTGTAGCCCCTTGTATCTTTGTAAATGCAAACCCATTATTGTACCCGCCGACGGCCCATCGCCGATAATCGGCGCCCGCCCGGACGCCAAACCGCGTCTGTTTCAGGTATATTTTGATCATTCGACAACTTGTACACACAAACAACATCATGACCAATTCCTTCCTCTTCCGTTGGACCCGTCTCCTCGGCGGCGCCGTCCTGGCCGGCGCCCTGCTGTCCGGCTGCGGCTACAACGAATTCCAGACCAAGGACGAGGCCACCAAGGCGGCATGGAGCGAGGTGGTGAACCAGTACCAGCGCCGCGCCGACCTGATTCCCAACCTGGTCAACACCGTCAAAGGCTATGCCTCGCACGAAAGCGCCACACTGGAAGCGGTGACCCGCGCCCGCGCCCAGGCCACCAGCTTCCAGATTACGCCCGAGGTGCTGAACAACCCCGAGGCCTTCCAGAAGTTCCAGCAGGTGCAGGGCGAGCTGTCGGGCGCTCTCTCGCGCCTGATGATGGTCTCGGAAAAATACCCCGACCTGAAGGCCGACACCAGCTTCCGCGACCTGCAGTCGCAGCTGGAAGGCACGGAAAACCGCATCACGGTGGCGCGCCAGCGCTACATCGCCTCGGTCCAGGATTACAACGTGACCGTGCGTCAGTTCCCCAAGAACTTGACGGCGATGGTGTTCGGCTATGAAACGAAGCCGTCGTTCACCGTCGAGAACGAGAAGGCGATTTCGACCGCGCCGACGGTCGACTTCGGCAAGTAAGCGCGGATGGCTGCGCTTTCACGTTTCTTCTGCATCCTGCTGCTAGCGCTCGTAATCGGCGCGCCGGCCTTCGCTCAGCTGCAGGAAGTGCCGAAGCTGACCACGCGCGTCACCGACCAGGCGGGCATGCTGGACGCCGCCCAGCGCCAGCGCCTGGAAGCGGTGCTGGCCGACTACGAAGCCAAGACCGGCAGCCAGATCGCCGTGCTGCTGGTGAAGTCGACCGAGCCCGAGGCGATCGAGCAGTACAGCATCCGCGTCACCGATGCCTGGCAGCTGGGCCGCAAGGGCGTCGATGACGGCGTGCTGCTGCTGGTGGCGCGCGACAACCCCAGTGCGCTGCGCCGCCTGCGCATCGAGGCCGGCCGCGGCGTGCAGGGCGTGCTGACCGACGCCCAGTCGAAGCGCATCCTGCAGGACGTGATCGCGCCGCACTTCAGGCAAGAGCATTACTACGAGGGCCTGGTGGCCGGCGTGGGCGCCATCGCCACCTTGCTCAACCAGGAAGCCTTCCCGGCGCCGCCGCAGCAACAGCAGGGGCGTCAGGCCGCGTCGAACGACGGCGGCTTCCCGCTGTGGGCGATCTTCCTGATCATCATCGGCGCCTCGATGCTGCGCTCGGTGTTCCGGCCGCGCCGCGGACGCACGGTTTCCACCCGGCGCGGCCAGTCGCACTGGGGCAGCGCCACCACCGGCTTCGTCCTTGGCAACATCATCGGCAATATGAACCGCGGCGGTGGAGGCTTCGGTGGCGGCGGTGGATTTGGCGGCGGCGGCTTTTCGGGCGGCGGCGGCAGCTTCGACGGCGGCGGCGCCTCGGGAGACTGGTAATGGGAACGTTTGGACAAAAAATGGGACGCGCCTGGCGCCACTGGCGTAGCAGCGCGAGCGAAGCGAAACAGGCGTTCCCGGATGCGACGCTGGATGCGATCGCCGAGGCGATCGACCTGGGCGAACGCACTCACCGCGGCGAGGTGCGCCTGATCGTCGAGAAATCGCTGCCGTTCGAGGCGGCATGGGAAGGCGTCACCAACCGCCAGCGCGCGCTCGGCCTGTTCGCCGACTACGGCGTGTGGGATACCGAAGACAATTGCGGGGTGCTGATCTACGTAAACCTGGCCGAGCATAAGGTCGACATCGTGGCCGACCGCGGCATCGACCGCAAGATCGACGCCGCCACCTGGCAGGCCGTGTGCCGCACCATGACCGAGGGTTTCAGGCAGGGCCGCTTCCACGATGCGACCCTGGCGGCGGTCAACCAGGTCAACGAACTGCTGCGCCAGCACTTCCCGGCCAACGGCGAGCGGCCCAACGAGCTGCCCGACCGGCCGGTCATGCTGTAGTCGTACCGTCCTGTTCGTCCAGCCATTCACGTTCAAGCGCGTCGACTTCGGCCAGCTCCGCCTTCATGCGGCGCGCCTTGATGTGCGCCCATACCAGGCCTCCGGCCAGCATCAGGACCACGGCGGCGACACTCCAGGCGGCGGACGCCGCGCTGCGTGCGTTGGCCAGCATGTAGAACGGCGCCGGCAGCATGGGAATCGTCGACCAGCGGGTCAGCCACACCAGGCGCAGGTTGAGCAAGGCGCGCCGGCGCCGCAGCCCGAGCCAGTCGCGCAGGCTGGCGCCTGGCGGTTCGCGCAAGGCCGCGATACGGGTCCAGGTGAAGCTGATCATCACCACGACCATGAACAGCAGGAAGTACACCCACCACAGCAGCATGACGCTGCTGGCCGTCAGCCTTTGCCAGTCCCGGACCAGCAACGTCAGCGCCACCGCCACCAGCGCCCACTCGCCGAGAATCGTCCACACGATGAGCCGGCGCTCGCGCCGCGCGTGCGCGATCATTCCTTCCACGTCGGGCATCGGCCGCGCGACCGGCGCATCTGCGCCCCACGCTTCCTGCAGCCTGGCCCATTCATCCGCATCGTTCATCGTTCCTCCAGCCTTTCCTTGAGCGCCGCCTTGGCGCGGTTCAGGCGCACCCCGACATTATTCACCGAGATCCCGAGCAACTGCGCGATCTCTTCATAGCACATGCCCTCGAGCGCCAGCAGCACCAGCTGGCGCTGCCCGACCGGCAGCTGGCGCAGCGCGCCCAGCAGGCGTTGCTGCTGCTGGTTCAGGCCGGCCAGCGCTTCCGGCCCCGGCTGCTGGTCTTCCCATTCCTCATCAAGCTCCTCGTGCTGCGGCTGCGCCACCGCGCGCATCACGTGGCTGGCGCAGCGCCGGTGCGCCACGCCGACCACATAGGTCTTGATGCTCGAGTCGCCGCGAAAGGCCGGCAAGGCCTGCCACACGGCGAGCATGATGTCCTGCACCAGGTCGTCGCGCGCATGGCGGTTGCGTTCGAAGCTGGCGGCGAAGCGCACCAGCATGGCGCCATGCTCGGCCATCAGGCGCTTGAATTCGGCATCCTGCGAGCCCCCCATCACAGCCCGAACACGAAGCGTTCGCTGCCCAGGCGCCGGCTGCCGAAGGCGATCAGCAAGGCGGCGCCGCCGATGCAGCCGGCCACCGACAGCGCCAGCAACTGCGGCGCCGGCGCCCCGCCGCTCACCAGCGCGCCCAGGTGGGCGTGCTGGCTGAACATCGGCAGCAGGTGGGCGCTGGCCGGGGACGTGGCCCCGAGTTCCTCCACCATCAGCAGCATCGGCGCCAGTTGCAACAGGTTGAGGTAGATCTGGCCCTCCTTGTGGGTGCGCGCATGCAGCGCCACCACGCATTGCAGGGCGCCCACCAGCAGCGCCAGCGGCAGCAGGATCAAGAGCATCTGCGCCAGCATCGCCGTATCCGGCGCGAAGGCGATGCCCACCTCGTACAGCGGCAGGCGCCCGATCGCCAGCACCGACAGCAGCAGCGCGGCGGCCCCGCTCACATAGCCGAACAGCGAGGCGGTCAGCCATTTGGCGATGAACAGCGTGCCCGGGCCCACCGGCTGCGCCAATAAGGCCTCGAGCGAGCGCCGTTCGCGCTCGCCGCCGGTCGCGTCCAGCGCCACATGCGAGCCGCCGACGAACAGGCCAAGCAGCCAGAACAGCGGCAACACGCCCAGCAACAGCGCCGTGCGGCCGCCCTGCCCGCCCAGGTCGCGCAGCTCGAGACGCAAGGCGCCGGCATGGTGCGGCGCCACGCCGGCGCCCAGCAGGCGCTGTCCCGACAGCTGGGCGCCATAGGTGGCCACCAGGGCCTGCACCCGTTCGGCCTGGCGCCTGGTGTCGTTATCGGACATGTCGGCCCACAGGGCCAGCGTGGCAGCGCGTCCCCGCGCCAGTTCGCGCGGCGCCTGCGCCGGCACTTCCAGCACCACCGCGCCGGGCGCGCGCGCCAGCAAGTCTTCCGGCTTGTCCTCGCTCGACTGGAGCGTGACGCCGGCGGCTTCCAGGTGGCGCACGAGTCCCGGCGCATGAGCGGCGCCGACCAGGTGAAGGGTCCTGGCGCCGGCGTCGACCTCGGACGCGATCAGCGCCTTGAGCACGCCGGCCAGCACGAAGGGGCCGAGCAGCGCGAACAGCAGGCCGGCCATCATCGAACGGCGGTCGCGCACGGCGTCCATCACCTCTTTCGACACCACGATCCATAAATTCTCTAACTTCATGCTGCTATCCCTTCATCGCTGCCGATCACTTCGACGAATGCCTGTTCCAGGCTGCTCTCGCCGGTCTGCACCAACAGCGCCGGCGTCGTCCCCGCATAGCGCACCCGGCCCGCGGCCAGCACAACCACCTGGTCGCACAACTGGGCCGCCTCCTGCATCACATGGGTCGACAGCAGCACCGCCGCGCCCCTGCCCCGCGCCCGCATCAGGGCCTCGCGCACGGCGCGCGTGCTCATCACGTCCAGGCCGCGCGTGGGCTCATCCAGCACCAGCACGGCAGGATCATGCAGCAAGGCGCGCGCCAGCGCCACCTTGATGCGCTGGCCGGCCGAAAATCCCTTGGCCGGACGCCCGGCCTCGGCCTCCAGTCCCACCTCGCCAATGACGCGTTCGATGGCGCGTTCCAGCATGGCGCCGCGCATGCCGTGCAGGCGGCCGAAGTAGCGCAGGTGGTCGCGCGGGGTGAGCCGCTCATAGAGTCCGAATTCGTCGGTGACGATGCCGAGCCGGCGCCGCGCGGCCAGCGGCGCGCGCGTCACGTCGATGCCGTCGATGGCGACCCTGCCGCTGTCCGGCGCCAGCAGGCCGTACAAGGTGCGCAGGCAGGTCGACTTGCCGGCGCCGTTGGGACCGAGCAGCGCGGTGATGGTCCCAGGCCTGGCGGTGAAGCTCACCTGATCCAGGGCCTGCAAGGTCTTGAAGCGTTTGCTGATCTGGTTCACGACGATCATGGTGGGTTCCTCACAAGGTGGGCTGGCCGTCGGCCAGCACGAACGGGGGACGGCGGATCGCCGCCAGGCAGGCGCCATCGACGGCGGCCGGATCGGCATGCTCGAGGAAGGCGGCGATCAGGCGCGGCGCGCAGCCGGCGCCGCTGAAGGTATGGCCGGCGCCATCTGCCACCAGCACCCGGCTGTGACGCAGGGTGCGGGCGGCCAGGTGGGCATTCTCCGGCGGCGTGACCGGATCGAGGCCGCCGGCCAGCAGCAGGGTCGGCACGTCGGACGCCACGGCGCGCGTCAGCTCGGCAGTCCGTTGGGGATCGGGCCGCGCGGCCGGCCACACCGTGCACCAGTCGCGCCAGCCCCTGGCATAGGCTTCGCCGAAGCGGCTGCCGGCGGCGTCCTCGCGCATGGCGGCATCATTCGTGAACGGCGCTTCTTCGGCGCACAGCACCGACAGGGTCTGGCCGAAGGTCATTCCTTCCAGGCTCCAACTGGCCAGGGCGTCATACAGGGCAAGCAGGGGCTGCGGCCGGCCGTTGGCGGCGGCGTGGATGGCGAACGGCAGCACGCTGGCGTGCTGGCTGTTGTACATGGCGCCGCGCAGCAGTTGCGGCACCGCTTCGGCCTGGTGCGGCCCGAGGGCCGGCAGCGCCAGCACGGCGTCGAGTTCGCGCGCCAGGTTCGGGAAGGCCCCGGCGCAACTCTGGTCGGCGGCGCAGTCGGCCAGCAGGCGTTCGAGCGCGGCCTGGGCGTGGCGCGACGACAGCAGGATGCGGGCATTGGGCGGCGCCACCGAATCGAGCACCATGCTGCGCACGCTGGCGGGATGGCGCCGCGCATACATCAGCGCGGTGCGGGTGCCATACGAGCCGCCCCACAGGCTGAACTGGCGGTAGCCAAGCGCGCGCCGCAGGTCTTCGAAGTCGGCCAGCGCGGCTTCGGTATGGAAGTGGCGCGGGTCGGCTTCGAGCCCTGCCAGGCAGGCGCGCAGGCTGGCCTGGGCGGCAGCGGTGTCGCCCTGCGCGATCGCCGCCTCCGGCATCGGGCAGCGCAGCGGGCTCGATTTGCCGGTGCCGCGCTGGTCGACCAGCAGGATGTCGCGCCGCTTGCGCGCGTCACGGAAGGCGCTGGCCAGCAGCGGCCCGTAATCCATGGCGGCCTGACCCGGACCGCCGGCCAGCACCAGCAGCGGGTCGGGCGCGGCCGGCTTCGCGCTGGCCTTGATGCGGGCGAAATGGATGGTGATGCTGCGGCCGGCCGGGTTGGCGCGGTCTTCCGGCACCTCCAGCGTGCCGCACTCGACCCGTTCGGGGAAGTTCGGCAGGTGGCAGGGTTCCAGGGCGGCGGCCATGCTGGTGTACAGCAGCATCGACAGGAACAGGGCCCAGGCGAGGGCGAGATGCTTGCGGGTCATTATTGTTCTCGTTGTGGTGGAGATACCCGTTTAGTAGCGTCCCGCACGAAAAACTTACACCCGGATTGAAGATCATGCATGCCGGGTAGCGGCGGCGAGTGGTTAGAATGGCGGACTTTGCATATCCAGGAGAGCCTGCCCATGAAACTCAACCAGAAGA
>DDKG01000203.1:7408-12964 GCA_002339265.1 Massilia sp. UBA2604
TCGATGTTCCTGTGCAGCCAGGCGGCGGCGCGCGATATGGTGAAGCGCGGCGCGGGCGGCTGCATCATCAATATGTCGAGCGTCAACGCCGAGCTGACCATCCCGAACCAGGTGCCCTATGTGGTGTCGAAAGGTGGCGTCAACCAGCTAACCCGGGTAGCGTCGATCGCCTTGGCCCAATATGGCATCCGCGTCAATGCGATCGGCCCGGGCACCATCCTGACCGAACTGGCCAAGCAAGCCGTGCTGGGCAGCCCTGAGGCGCGCCACACCATCCTGTCGCGCACGCCGTTGGGCCGCTGCGGCGAACCGGAAGAAGTCGCCTCGATCGCCGCCTTCCTGGCCAGCGACGACGCCTCGTACATGACCGGCCAGACGCTATATGCCGACGGCGGCCGCATGGCGCTGAACTACACGGTGCCGGTGCGCGACTGAAAAACGGGAAAAAGGGCCAGATATTACTCAAACGCATGTCTGGTATCCAAACTCGCAATTGGACACCCACGCGGCCGACCCCGATAATTACACCTGTCTCCACTATTCTCCTCCAAGAAAATAGTTTTAAGCCCGCACAAGAGCGGGCTTTTTTTTTGCCTGAAACAGGCAAGGAAGGCCGTAGATACGTAGTTCTACGTATAACGAGCGCTGATGACATCGGGGGCGCTCGCCGCAGATTTAATACCGCCAGAACTTTGCGCTGGGTCACAGTCGCGTCACAAACACTGCCTATACTAAGAATCACCTGTCATACACGCAACCGATATGCCTGATGACAGCAGGTGTGCGGCGCCCAGGGTGCTACACACCAACCGATTTGTCGTATCTCTTGGCCCGATCTTGGGTTGTGCCCGCCATTGGCGGGCATTTTTTTTGTCACCGCGCATGCAGTAACGGAACCAGATCCGTTGCAAACCGGTCTTATTCTCTGCCCTGGCGCAACCCGCGGTAAAAAAATTGTCATAGCGCTTGAAGCCGTCGCTGAATTGGCTATCATAAAGTTCGCGCTTCCGATTCGGCCAACGGTCGGAAGATCACGTACAACGAAACGTCCAAGGGAGTCCGTCCTATGAACTTACGTGTACCAGCCAGCGCCGCGCCTGACACTTGCCGCCGCCATCATGAAGATGGCGACCTCGTCCTCAGCGAACTCAACCCGAGCACCGTCGTCGACACGCTCGACAGCGACAGCACGCCACTCAACCTGCTCACCTTCGGCAGCGTCCGCGAAGTCTGCCCCAAGTGCCAGCAAACCCACCTCAAGCTGGTCTTGCGCCAGGGTAGCGTGCGCATGGCCCACCTGTTCTGCGCCGATTGCGAAAGCTGCTTCGACGCCCATTACGCCGACGGCGCGCCAGCCCTGACGATCTGAGCAGGCATTGGCGTGCGGGCAATTGGCCGCATGGCGTGGTAAGGTTGACGCTTCACGCGTCCACCGTTCCACGTTCGTATCAATGCCCACCCTGTCGTCCCTGCTGCAGCCTCCAAGCAAAGTCCGTCGCGCCCTGCATGCCCTCGCCCTGCTCGGGCTGCTGGCCATCCTGGTCGCGGGCTCGATTCCCGGCGCGCGCGCCGAGGTCGGCGCCTACGCGTCCGGCGTGGTGCTGCACGGCATGACCTATGCTTTCCTGGCCGCCTTGTGGTTCCTGGGCGCCACCGGCACGCCACTGCAGCGCGCCCTGAAGACGATGCTGGCCGTCGCGCTGATGGGCGCTGTCGATGAATGGGTGCAAAGTTTCTTCCCCTATCGTTCGGGCGACGTGCGCGACTGGCTGGTCGACGTCACGGCCGCCACCCTCGCCTCCACCGTGCTGGCAGTGCTGGCCTCGCTCGCGCCGCGGCCGGCGACGGCGGCCCGCCGGCGCTGACCACCGTCTTCCGTTCAGGTTCCGCAAAGAACCCTCGCGCTTGATCGAACCGGGCTCCAAAGGAAGTCAGCTGGAACGCTGGCGCACTTCCCGCCTCTTACCCTCGTGGCGCGCGGCATCGTCACATCCCCACTAAAAATCGGATAAGAGGAGTTGATCATGAAGCAATCACACCAGAGCGTGGCCATGGCGGGCCTGCTGGCGGTCGCGCTCGCCATTTCCGCGTGCGCCGCCATGCGTGGCGAAGCGTCGCCCGGAGGCTCTTCGTCGTCGAGTGGCGCCAGCGGCACGAGCGGCAGCACCGGGACGAGCGACTATGGCTCGGGCAGCTCGGGCAGCTCCGGCAGCTCGGGGACCTCGGGCAGCTCGGGAAGCAGCGGCACGAGCACCGAAAGCATCCAGGACGGCACGGGCGTCTCGGGCAGCTCGGACACGTCGGGCAGCTCGGGTGCCTCCGGCAGCTCCGGCGCCTCGGGCAGCAGCGGCTCCGGCACCTCCAGCATGCAGGACGACCGCGGCGGCAGCGCATCGACCGCAGGCGCCGCCGCGGCCAGCGCGGCGCCCAACAGCACCGTGCTGGCGATCGAGATCCTGCCGGCAGCGAGCGGCATCACCGAAGGCGATTCGTCGATGGGCAGCAGCGGCGCGGCTGGCGCCACCGGCAGCGCCAGCCAGTCCTACCGCGTCACGGTGCGCATGGACGATGGCAGCACGCAGGTGGTCACCCACGGCACCACGCCCGACTTCCGCAGCGGCGACCGGATCAACGTGACGGGCGGCAGCATCCAGCGCTAGCCAGGCCGTGCCGCCGGGTGGACGGCGCGTCCACCCGTGACAGGCGATAGGCTCTCAGGGCGTGCCCGGGTCCTTGCCTTCTTCCACCTCGCGGTGAAACATCGGGATGTTGCGCGTCGCATTGCTGATGACTTCCAGCGGCAGCTTGGGCGTCCGGTCCGCGTTCAGCAAGCCATTGGCTTCCTGGAAGGTGTCGGTGAACTGGGTATAGCAGAAGCCGCTGAACATGAAGGTTTCATTCACCACCTGCAGCAGGCGCCGGTACTGCTTCAGATAGCTCTCGGCCGTGTGGGCGCGGCTGTAGCCCCAGGTGGTCTCGTCCGGGTTCGGGGTCTGCTTTGGATCGTAGGCGATGCCGCCGAACTCCGTCAGCACGATCGGCTGGCCGCGGTGCGGGAAGCCATCCAGGGTCAGGATGCGCCCGCCGGGACGCCGCTGGTCGAACAGCGTGCGCACCGGATCGGTGACGGCGTAGCGCGCCAGGATCTTTTCCGGATCGCTGTCGTAGTCGTGGATGCCCAGGATGTCGGTCGCTGACGCTTCCCAGCCGTCGTTGCCGATCACCGGACGGGTCGAATCGAGCGTGCGGGTCAGGTGGTACAGCGCCTCCACCGCATTGCGATGGGCCTGGGTCAGGGTCAGGTTGGGCACGCCCCACGACTCGTTGAAGGCCACCCACACGATGATGCAGGGGTGGCTGTAGTCGCGCTCGATCGCCTCGGTCCATTCCTTGACCATGCGCGTGATCGCGCGCGGGCTGAAGCGATAGGCCGAGGGCATTTCTTCCCATACCAGCAGGCCCAATCGGTCGGCCCAGTACAGGAAGCGCGGGTCCTCGATCTTCTGGTGCTTGCGCACGCCATTGAAGCCCATCAGCTTGACCAGCTCGACGTCGCGCTTCAGGTGCTGGTCCGACGGCGCCGTCATGAACGACTCCGGCCAGTAGCCCTGGTCGAGCACCAGGCGCAGCTGGTAGGGACGGCCATTGAGCATGAAGCGGTCGCGGTTGATCGATACCGAACGCAGCGCCGTGTACGAGCGGATGCGGTCCAGCACCACGTCGCCGCAGCGCAGGGTCACTTCGGCGTCGAGCAGGGTCGGCCGCTCGGGACTCCACAGGATCTCGTTGCGCGAATCGTCGATGCCGGGGTCGGACAGCGCGATCTTGCGGTTCGCTTCGCCCGCCAGCAGCTTGTAGTAATCGTCCGCCAGCAGCTGGTCGCCGTGCCAGATCTTGACCTCGACAAACAGCTCCTGCTGGATGTCGCCGGCCGCGAACACCTCGCAGCCGATTTCGTAGGTCTCGAACACCGGCGTCCAGCGCAGCTTCTGGATATAGGTCGGGGCCACCTGCTCGACCCAGACGGTCTGCCAGATGCCGGTGGTGCGCGGGTACCAGATCGAGTGTGCGTCGAGCAGCCAGTCCTGCTTGCCGCGCGGCTTGGCCAGGTCGGCCGGATCGTCCTCGACCCAGACCGTCACGGTCTGCTTGCCATCGGCATTCATGGCGCAGGTGATGTCGGCCGCGAACGGCGTGTGGCCGCCCTCGTGCTCTGCCACCAGCTGGCCGTTGACCCACACCTTCGCGCTGTAGTCGACCGCGCCGAAGTGCAGTATCGTGCGCCCGTCGTTGGGCGTCAGTTCGAAGTCGCGTTGATACCAGACCACGCGGTGGAAGCCCGTGTCCTGAATGCCGCTCATCTCGGTCTCGGGAGCGAACGGCACGGTGATCTCGTGGGTCCACTCCTTGACGTCGGACGGCATGAAATACCGGCCCTCATCGTCGAAGCAGAACCGCCACTTGCCGTTCAGGTTTTGCCACTGGTCGCGCACCAGCTGTGGACGGGGATATTCAAACTGGTTCATCGTGATCCTTTCTGTCTGTCGGCACCGGCACCAGGATCCGGCCTTGGCGTCCATCTTCCTTGTTATAGGCCGCCAGCGCGCTGGCGGCCGCTTGTTGCGCCTGCCCCTTGCGGCACAGCGCCACGCAGGCGCCGCCGAAGCCGGCGCCGGTCAGGCGCGCGCCCAGCACGCCGGGGGCGGCGCGCAAGGCCTCGCACAGGGCGTCGAGCTCGGGGATCGAGACCTCGTAGTCGTCGCGCAGGCTGAAGTGTGAGGCATTCATCAATTCGCCGAAGCGCTCGGCGCTCACGCCGGCAGCCGCCTCGAGCACGCGCAGGTTTTCCTGCACCACGTGGCGCGCCCGCTCCCGCAGCGGCGCCGGCAGGCCCTCCACCGCGGAAGGGTCGCTCACGTCGCGCAGCGCCTGCACACCGAGCTTCTTCGCGCCCTCCTCGCATTCGGCGCGGCGCTCGTTGTACTTGCTGGCGGCGAGCTTGCGCGCCACGCCCGAATCCACCACGATCAATTCGCTGTCCGCCGGCAGCGGCACCAGGCGGTGCTCCAGCGTGCGGGCGTCGATGAACAGCATATTGCTCTCGTCGGCCAGGCTGGACGCCATCTGGTCCATGATCCCGCAGTTCACGCGCGCATACTCGATCTCGGCGCGCTGGGCGATGCGGGCCAGCTTGACGTCGTCGAGTTCGAAACCGAGCAGCGCGCGCATCGCGCGCAGGGTCGCCACCTCGAGCGCGGCCGAGGACGACAGGCCCGAGCCGACCGGCAGGTCGGTCTCGACATACACGCGCAGCGGCGGCACCTCGATGCCCTCGGCCTGCACCAGCCGGATGCAGCCCTCGATATAGCTGCCGAAACCCTGCGGCGCGCTGCCGTCCCTGGCGAAGGTCACGCTCGCATCGAGGTTCGGCGAATAGAAGTGGAAATGGTCGTCGCCGCTGCGGCTCATCGCCACCATGGTGCGCTGGGGCGTGGCCACCGGCAGCATGAAGCCGTCGTTGTAGTCGGTGTGCTCGCCCAGCAGGTTGACCCGGCC
>DDKG01000135.1:0-28972 GCA_002339265.1 Massilia sp. UBA2604
CGAGGACCGCAAGCACCACGGCATCGTGCGCGACCTGTCGGTGGGCGAGAACATCACCTTGTCGGTGCTGCAGCGCTATGCGCACCTGACGCGCATCGACGACGGCGAGGAAATGAGCGCGGTCCAGGGGCAGATTGCGCAGCTGGCGCTCAAGACCGCGAGCCCGGCGCTGCCGATCACGGCGCTCTCGGGCGGCAACCAGCAGAAGGCGGTGCTGGCCCGGATGCTCCTGACCGGCCCCAAGGTGCTGATCCTCGACGAGCCGACCCGCGGCGTGGACGTCGGCGCCAAGTTCGAGATCTACCGCCTGATGCTGGAACTGGCGGCCCAGGGCATCGCCATCGTCATGGTCTCGTCCGAGCTGGCCGAGGTGCTGGGCGTGTCCGACCGCGTGCTGGTGCTGGGCGAAGGCCGCCTGCGCGGCGAATTCATCAACGATGGCCTGAGCCAGGAGACGGTGCTGGCCGCCGCCCTGGGCCAGGCTTGATCAGCTATCGAACCCCATGGATACAACGACACTCAAACGGCTGTTCACCCAATATAAGATCCTGGCGCTGCTGGTGGCGGTGGCCCTGATCTGGATCTTCTTCCACTGGATGACCGAGGGCGGCTTCACCTCGGCGCGAAACGTCTCGAACCTGATGCGCCAGATGTCGATCACCGGCATCCTGGCCTGCGGCATGGTGTTCGTCATCATCGCCGGCGAAATCGACCTGTCGATCGGTTCGCTCCTGGGCCTCTTGGGCGGGATGGCGGCGGTGCTTGACGTCACCCACGGCATGCCGCTGCCGCTGTCGATCGCGGTGGTGCTGGGCGCCGGCCTGCTGTGCGGCTTCCTCAATGGTTATCTGACGGCGTATGCGGGCATACCGTCCTTTATCGTCGGTCTCGGCGGCATGCTGGCGTATCGGGGCGTGGTGCTGGGCTTGACCGACGGCGCCACCGTGGCGCCGGTCTCGCCGGCTTTTGAACAGATCGGGCAGGCCTATCTGCCACCGGTATGGGGGATCGGGCTGGGTGTCGTGCTGTTCGTGCTGGCCGGCGTGCTGGCCTGGCGCCAGCGGGTGAACCAGGCGCGCCATGGCTTGCCGGTGATCGCGTTGTGGCGCTCGGTATTCCGCGTGGCCTTGGCAGGCGTGGTGCTGGCCGGCCTGATCTCGACCTTCAACAGCTACGAAGGTATCCCGCTGCCGGTGCTGATCCTGTTGATCCTGCTGGGCGTGTTCAGCTACATCGCACGGCAGACCGTGTTCGGTCGCCGCATTTACGCGGTGGGCAGCAATATGGAGGCCACCCGCCTGTCCGGCATCGACGTGCGCAAGGTCAAGCTGTGGATCTTCGGCCTGATGGGCCTGATGTGCGCGCTGGCGGGCCTGATCAATACCGCGCGCCTGGCGGCCGGCTCGCCGTCGGCCGGCGTGTCGGCGGAGCTGGACGTGATCGCGGCCTGCTTCATCGGCGGCACCTCGATGCGCGGCGGCGCCGGTACCGTGCACGGCGCCCTGGTCGGCGCGCTGGTGATGGCCAGCCTGGACAACGGCATGTCGATGCTCGACGTCGACGCCTACTGGCAGATGATCGTCAAGGGGCTGATACTGACGCTGGCCGTGTGGCTCGACGTGGCCACGCGCAGCGGTACCCGCTGACGGTGAAATAGCCGGGCGCACGCCCGGCCCGCACTTCTTATTTCGGCAACTTCACTTCACCATCCACCAGGCGCACGATCCCGAGCGGATTGCCATCCTTGAGCGCCTCCGGCAGCAGGCCGGCCGGCACGTCCTGGTAGCACACCGGACGCAGGAAGCGCTCGATCGCGGTGGCGCCGACCGAGGTGCTGCGCGGATCGGAGGTCGCCGGGAACGGCCCGCCGTGCACCATCGCGTAGGCGACTTCGACGCCGGTCGGGAAGCCGTTGAACAGGATGCGGCCCACCTTGCGCTCCAGCAGCGGCAGCAGGGCGCCGGCCAGTGCATGGTCGCTCTCGACGGCGTGCACGGTGGCGGTCAGCTGGCCTTCCAGGTGGCGCGTCACGGCCAGGATCTCGTCCTGATCGGCGCAGGCGATCATCAAGGAAACCGGTCCGAAGATTTCTTCTTCCAGCGCCGGGTTGGCGAGGAAGGTCGCGGCGTTGCAGACGTACAGCGCGGCGCGCGCGGCGCAGCCCGGGCCTTCCTGGCTGCCGTTCGCCACCAGTTGGACACCGGTGACGCCGGAACGTTTGCCGATCGCATTGTCATAGGCCTGATGAATGCCGGCGGTGAGCATGGTCCCGGCGGGCTTGAGCTGCAGGGCCGCTGCGGCTGCGTCGCGGAAGGCGTCGAACTGCGGACTGGCCAGGCTGATCACCAGGCCCGGGTTGGTGCAGAACTGGCCGACGCCCATGGTCAGCGAATCGACGAAGGCGCCGGCCAGCTTGGCGCCGCCCGCCTCCAATGCGCCGGGCAGCAGATAGACCGGATTGATGCTGCTCATTTCGGCATACACGGGGATCGGTTCCTTGCGCTTGGCGGCAATCCCCGCTAGCGCCAGGCCGCCCGCGCGCGAACCAGTGAAGCCGACGGCGCGGATCGCCGGATGGCTCACCAGGTCGCCGCCAATCTGGTTACCTTCGCCGATCAGCAGCGAGAACACGCCTTCCGGCATGCGGCATTCGAGCGCAGCCTGCAGCACGGCCTTGCCGACCAGCTCCGAGGTGCCGAGGTGGCCGTTGTGCGCCTTGACCACGACCGGGCAGCCCGCGGCCAGCGCCGAAGCGGTGTCGCCGCCGGCCACCGAGAACGCGAGCGGGAAGTTGCTGGCGCCGAAGACGGCGACCGCGCCGACCGGGATCTTGCGCATGCGCAGGTCGGGGCGGGGCGGGGTGCGCTCGGGCAGGGCCGAGTCCAACGTCGCTTCCAGGAAGTGGCCGTCGCGGACCACCTTGGCGAACAGGCGCAGCTGGTTCACGGTGCGGCCACGTTCGCCCTCCAGGCGCGCCGCCGGCAAGCCGCTCTCCTGGCCGGCGCGTTCGATCAGCAGCGGGCCCAGGTCGAGAATGCGCTGGGCGATCGTCTCGAGAAAGCGTGCGCGCTGTTCCAGGGGCAGGGCGCGGTAAGGCTCGACGGCGGCGTCGGCCAATTCGCAGGCGCGGGCCAGGTCGGCGGGCGTCGCCAGGCCGAACTCGGGCTCAAGGTCCTGCTTGCGCGCGGGATCGTAGGCCCGCACGGCGCCGGCGCTGCCGCGCAGGATCTGGTGGCCGATGATCATTTCGCCGCTGATATTCATGTTGGATCTCCTGGTTGAAAGTGATTGGGGTCGGCTCGAGCCGTCGATGTCGTACGCAATCAGGCGCTGGTGCGGGATCGTCGATAAAACATTCAGCCCAAATGATAACGTTTTCTGTTAGCGCGAACATTTTTGTTGCAAGCGACCCCTGTATTGATTAGCATGGTTGCCAGCAAGCTAATAATAAAGACAGGCAGGAGACATGATGCGTACCACGATTGCCCGTCGACCCGGCATGGGTTGGCGTTCGAGCCTTGGTGTGGTTGCGGCCGTGTGCGTCGCTGCCGCTGCCATGGCCGCCCCCGTCGTCCCGAACGGCGCCAGCTATGTCTGGGACAGCGTCGCCATCGGTGGCGGCGGCTTCGTGACCGCGATCGTGCCCAGCCGCAGCGAGCCAGGCGTCGCCTATGCCCGCACCGACGTCGGCGGCGCCTACCTGTGGCGGGCAAAAGAGGGCCGCTGGACCCCGCTGCTCGATTGGGTGGGCGAGGACCAGATCGGCTACCTCGGCATCGACGCGCTGGCGATCGATCCCGATAACGCGGCGAATATCTGGCTGCTGGCCGGGATCGCCTACCTCAACGGCGGCCGCACCGCCATCCTGCGTTCCAACGACTACGGCAAGACCTTCGACGTCGTCGACGTCAGCGGCCAGTTCAAGACTCATGGCAACGGCTTCGGGCGCCAGGGCGGCGAGCGGCTGGCCGTCGATCCGGGCGGTAGTAAACGCCTCTACCTGGGCTCGCGCCGCGACGGCCTGTTCGAAAGCGCCGACGGCGGCAAGACCTGGCAGCGCAATCCGGCGCTGGCGGTGACGACCACGCCCAATGACGTCGGCCTGAACATCGTGCTGCCCGACCCCGCCAGCGTCAGGGACGGCCGCGCGCAGCGCCTGTTCGTCGGGGTGTCGCGCTATGGCAGCGTCGGCCCGAACCTGTACCGCAGCGACGACGCCGGCGCGAACTTCGTGCCGGTATTGGGCGCGCCTGCGGGCCTGATGCCGCAACGCGCGGCCTTCGACGGCGCGGGCAAGCTGTACATCACCTACGCCAACGGCGCCGGCCCGCACCCGCATCCGCGCCTGGACGGCAGCGAGCCGATCGACCGTGGCCAGGTGTGGCAATACGATGTCGCCAGGGACGCCTGGCGCAATGTCACGCCCGTCGGCGTGTCGCGCCCGTTCGCCGGGATCAGCGTCGACCCGCGCAATCCGAAGCGCCTGGTGGTCTCCACCATCAATACCTTCATCACCCAGGGCGATGCGCGCGGCGACCGCATCTTCGTGTCGAACGACGCCGGCGCCAACTGGGTCGACGCCGTCGCGCGCGGCTTCAAGCGGGACGCGGCCGGCGTACCCTGGCTCGAAGGCCATGCCATCCACTGGGCCGGGTCGGTCGAATTCGATCCGCTGGATTCGCGCGCGGTATGGGTCACATCCGGCAACGGCGTGTTCCGCACGCCCGACATCGACGCCACTCCCGCCACCTGGACGTTCACCGTGAAAGGGCTGGAAGAGACGGTGCCGCTCGGCCTGGTGAGCATGCCGGGGGCGCCGCTGGTTTCGGCCATCGGCGACTATGACGGCTTCGCGCACGACGATCCGGCGCGTCCCGGCCGCATCCACCGGCCCGAGATCGGCACCACCACCGGGCTCGATGCCGCCGCGCGCCGTCCTGGCAGCATGGTGCGGGTGGGCGACGCGATGCTCGTCACGCGCGACGGCGGCCTCACCTGGACCCAGACGCCGGCGCTGCAGGGCAAGCGCGGTCGGGTCGCGATGTCGAGCGACGGCGCGACCCTCGTGCATACGCCGCAGGGTTCGTCGATTTCATACCGGTCCGCCGACGATGGCGCCAGCTGGACCCGGGTGGCGGGCCTGGCGGGCCGCGACCTGCGCGCTGTCGCCGATCCGGTCAACCCGAAGGTGTTCTATGCCTATGACGACAAGGCCCTGAGGGCGAGCAGCGACGGCGGCGCCAGCTTCGCGCCGCGCGCCAGCCTGCCATCGGGTGGCTCGAAACTGATCCGCCCACTGCCGGGCCGCGAGGGCGACCTGTGGGTGGCGCTCAAGGACGGTGGCCTGGTGCGCTCGCTCGACGGCGGCGCCAGCTTCGCGCCGCTGGCCGGCGTCGGCTATTGCGGCGCGGTCGGTTTCGGCAAGGCCGCTCCGGGCAAGGTCGATCCAACGGTCTACATCTGGGGCAGCGTCAAGGGCGTGCGCGGCATCCACCGCTCGCTCGACCTGGGCCGCAGCTGGCAGCGCATCAACGACGACGCCCACCAGTACGGTGGGCCCGGCGACGGCCACTTCATCGTCGGCGACATGAACCGCTTCGGCGTGGTCTACATGAGCACCGCCGGCCGCGGCATCGTCTATGGAAGGCCTGGTCCAGGATGAGCGCATTCGCCACTTTGCGCTTGCTTCTCGGCGCCTGCGCCCTCGTACTGGCTGCGTCCAGCAGCGCCGCGCCCGAGATGGTGCTGCGCTACGACCGGCCGGCCCAGGACAACGACCAGGGCTGGGAAAAGGAAGCGCTCCCGATCGGCAATGGCCGCATCGGCGCCATGGTGTTCGGCCAGCCCGGGCAGGAGCACCTGCAGTTCAACGACATCACGCTCTGGACCGGCGACGGCGAGACCATGGGCGCCTTTCAGCCCTTCGGCGACCTGCTGGTCGAGCTGCCCGGCCACGAGAACGGCGTGAGCAACTACCGCCGCACGCTCGACCTCGAGAGCGGCGTGCACACGGTGACCTACACGCATGACGGCGTGCGCTACCGGCGCGAAGCCTGGGCCAGCTACCCGGCACAGGTGATCGTGCTGCGCCTGACTGCCGACCGGCCGGGCCGCTACACCGGCGCCGTGGCCCTGACCGACCGTCACGGCGCCCACCTCGCGGTGGCGAACGGCCGCCTGTATGCGACGGGCACGCTGGCCGGCTTTACGTTGCCGGACCAGGCGCCCAGCGGCAACGTCATGTCCTACGCGAGCCAGGTGCAAGTGCAAGGCGATGGCGGCAAGGTGGTGGCCGACGGCCAGCGCATCGCCTTCGTCGGCGCCGACAGCCTGACCCTGATCCTGGGCGCCGGCACCAGTTACGTGCTCGATGCCGCGCGCGGCTTCCAGGGCGAGCACCCGCTGGGGCGCGTCACGGCGCAGGTCGACGGGGCCGCGGCGCGCGCGCCAGCCGCGCTGCGCAAGGAGCACGAGGAAGATTTCAGGCGCCTGCTGCAGCGCGTCGCGATCGACCTGGGCGAGACGCCGGCCGCGCGCCGCGCGCTGCCGACCGATGCGCGCCTGCTGGCCTATACGAAGGCGGGCGGCGATCCAGAACTGGAGGCGCAGTATTTCCAGTATGGGCGCTACCTGCTGGCCTCCAGCTCGCGCGGTTCGCTCCCAGCCAACCTGCAGGGCCTGTGGAACAACAGCCTCACGCCGCCGTGGAATTCGGACTACCACACCAACATCAACATCCAGATGAACTACTGGCCGGCCGAGGTGGCGAATCTGGGTGAGCTGGCCTTGCCGTTCTTCGATTTCGTGGGCGGCGTGGCGCCAGTGTGGCGGCGCGCCACGGCCGGGGAATTCCGCCGCGCCGATGGCCAACCGGTGCGCGGCTGGACCCTGCGCACCGAGTCGAATCCCTTCGGCGCCATGGGCTACCTGTGGAACAAGACCGGCAACGCCTGGTATGCCCAGCACTTCTGGGAACATTATGCCTTCACACGCGACAAGCGCTTCCTGCGCGAGGTGGCCTATCCGATGATGAAGGAAGCCAGCGCCTTCTGGCAGGATTACCTGAAGGAGCTGCCCGATGGGCGCCTGGTCGCGCCGCAGGGCTGGTCGCCGGAACACGGCCCGGTCGAGGATGGCGTCGCCTATGACCAGCAAATCGTGTGGGACCTGTTCAACAATACGGTGGAAGCGGCCGGCATCCTGCAGGCCGATCCGGAGTTGCGCGCCACGCTGGCGTCCATGCGCGACCGCCTGGCCGGGCCGCGCATCGGCAGCTGGGGCCAGCTGCTCGAATGGCTCGAAGAGAAAAAGGACCCGGTGCTCGACACGCCGCAGGATACCCACCGCCACGTGTCGCACCTGTTCGCCCTGTTCCCGGGACGCCAGATCGATCCGGTGCGCACGCCGGACCTGGCGCGGGCCGCGCGCCGCAGCCTTGAAGCGCGCGGCGACGCGGGCACCGGCTGGTCGATGGCCTGGAAGATGGCGTTCTGGGCCAGGTTACACGACGGCGACCGCGCCCACCGCATGCTGCGCGGCCTGCTGGCGGCGCCGGGCGCGCGCGCGGCCGAGCAGGCCGGCATCTTCTCGGAACATAACAACGCCGGCGGCACCTATCCGAACCTGCTCGACGCGCATCCGCCGTTCCAGATCGACGGCAATTTTGGCGCCACCGCGGCGATTGCCGAAATGCTGCTGCAATCGCAGGGCGGCGAACTGCACTTGCTGCCGGCGCTGCCGTCGAACTGGGCGCGCGGCTCGGTAAAGGGATTGCGCGCGCGTGGCGGTTATGAAGTGGACCTGCGCTGGGCCGATGGCCGCTTGCAAGGCGCCAGCGTGCGTGCGGTGGCAGGAGAGGGCGGACCGGTCAAGCTTCGCTATGGCGCGAAGCTGATCGAGATCGACCTGGCCACGGGCCAGGGCCGCAGCCTGGACGCGGCGCAGTTCCGCTGACGACAAGACGACAAGAACGACAACCAAGGAGACGAACAGCATGACCCTGAACCAGATCGCCCGCAGGCTGGCGCCGTTTTGCCTGCTGCTGGCCAGCGCGGGCGCGGCAGCGGCCGACCCCGAGCTGCCGCGCCTCGTCGAAAAGGATGGCCGCCACGCCCTGATGGTCGATGGCGCGCCATTCCTGATGCTGGCGGGCCAGGCCCACAATTCCAGCAACTATCCGGGCGCCTTGCCCAAGGTCTGGGCCGCGCTCAAGGATGCGCATGCGAATACCCTCGAGATGCCGATTGCCTGGGAACAGGTGGAGCCGAAGGAAGGGGAGTTCGACTTCAGCTTCCTCGACGCCCTCGTTTCGCAGGCGCGTGAAAACGATATCAGGCTCGTCATCGTCTGGTTCGGCACCTGGAAGAACACGGGCCCGGGCTATCTGCCGGAATGGGTCAAGTTCGACAATGCGCGCTTCCCGCGCATGAAGGACAAGGACGGCAAGACGGTCTACAGCCACTCGCCGTTCGGCGAACAGACGCTGGCGCTCGATCGCCGCGCCTTTGTGAAGATGATGGAGCACATCAAGCGGATCGACAGCGCCCACCGCACCGTGATCATGGTGCAGGTCGAGAACGAGGTCGGCACCTACGGCGTGCCGCGCGATCATGGCGAGCGCGCCGAGGCGGCATTCAGGCAACCGGTGCCGGCTGCGGTGCTGGCGCGCCAGAAGCCGAAGGTGGCGGGCGTGACCCAGGGAAGCTGGCGCCAGGTGTACGGCGACTACGCCGACCAGTACTTCCATTCCTGGGCCATCGCCAGCTATATCGAGTCGATCGCCGCGGCCGGCCGCGCGGTGTACGACCTGCCGATGTTCGTCAACGCCGCGCTGCGCGAGCCTTCGCTCGACGGCAAGCCGGCGGCGCCGTGGAAATCCAACTTCGCCAGCGGCGGCCCGACCTGGGACGTGATCGACATCTACAAGGCGGCAGCGCCGCACATCGACCTGGCCGCGCCCGACATCTATATGCCGGAATCGAACAAGGTGACGGCGGTGCTGAAGTCCTACCAGCGTCCCGACAATGCGCTGATGGTGCCCGAGATGGGCAATGCGGCTGGCTATGCGCGCTATGTGTACCAGATCCTCGGCATGGGGGCGCTGGGCGTGGCGCCGTTCGGTCTCGACTACTTCGACTACAGCAACTACCCGCTGGGTTCCAAATATACCGACCGCCGCATGATCGCGCCCTTCGCCACCGTGTATGGCGTGTTCGCGCCGATGCAGCGCCAGTGGGCGCGCTGGGCCTTCGAGGGCCGCACCCACGGCGTGGCCGAGGGCGACGACCGCGCGCCGCAGACGCTGGCGCTGAAGGGCTGGAAGGCGACCGTGTCGTTCCGCGAATTCCAGTTCGGCGAACGTCAGTACCTGAAGGACAAGAGCGAATACAAGGAAGGCACCGAGAAGCCCGGCGGCGGCGTCGCCTTCGCCCAGGTCGGGGAAAACGAGTTCGTGCTCGTCGGCCAGCAGGCGCGGGTCAAGTTCGCCGGCGATGGCCCGAATGCGGGCAAGCCCTCGCTGCTGGCGCGGGTGGAGGAGGGCCGTTTCGACGCCCATGGCCGCTGGGTCATGGAGCGCAACTGGAATGGCGACCAGACCGACTATGGCCTGAACCTGCCGGCGACGCCGGTGGTGCTGAAGGTCAGGCTCGGGACGTACCAGGAATAACAATGATGAAGACAGGAGATCGACAAATGCGTATGCGTATGAGACAGACCCAGGTAGCAGCCGCGGTGCTGTTCTTGACTTCCGGGCTCCAGGCCCATGCGGGCACTTTCCAGCAGACCGCTACCGGCATCGAGGTCAGGCCCGACAGCGGCGCCAAGGTGGTGCGGCTGAACCTCATGAGCGACAACATCATCCAGGTCGTGAAGCTAGCCCAGGAGAACAAGACGCTCACGCCCTCGCTGATGACGGTGGCGGCGCCGTGCGCCGACAAGTGCACGTTCACGGTGGCGCCGGGCAAGGACGCGGTGCAGCTCAAGGCCGCGAAGATCGCGGCCACCGTCTCGCTCAAGGACGGCCAGGTCGAGTTCTTCGACGCCGCCGGCAAGCGCTTCCTGGCCCAGGCGTCCGAATCGATGAAGCCGGTCGACGTCGGCGGCAAGCCCTTCCTGGCGATCAAGCAGGGCTTCAACCACGGCACCAAGGACGCCTATTATGGCCTGGGCCAGCACCAGAACAACCAGATGAACTACAACGGCGAAGACGTGCTGCTGGCCCAGCACAATATGATCGCCGCCGTGCCATTCGTCGTGTCCGACAAGGGTTACGGCCTCCTGTGGGACAACAACTCGATCTCGCGCTTCGGTGACGCCACGCCCTACGACCACATGTCGCGCGACCTGGTCTTGCGCGGTGCGGACGGCAAGCAGGCCGGCCTGACTGCGCGCTACTACGTCGACGGCAAGCTGGTGCTGACGCGCCAGGAAAAGGACATCGACTACCAGTACCTGAAGGACGTCGACGAGAACTGGCCCAAGGAGCTCAAACCCGCCAAAGACCTGAAGAACGTGCGCGTGGTGTGGGAAGGCACGATGAGCAGCGACAAGCCGGGCGTGCACAAGATGCAGCTGTATTCGTCGGACTACGCCAAGCTGACGGTGGACGGCAAGGAAGTGATGGACGTGTGGCGCATGGGCTGGAACCCGTGGTACCACAACTTCGAAGTGAAGTTCGAGAAGAACAAGCCGGTCAAGCTGCACCTGGAGTGGAAGCCGTCGGGCGGCATGGTGGC
Organism: Massilia sp. UBA2604; assembly: GCA_002339265.1. Taxonomy (GTDB): domain Bacteria; phylum Pseudomonadota; class Gammaproteobacteria; order Burkholderiales; family Burkholderiaceae_D; genus Telluria. Next base: position 10,737 of record DDKG01000135.1, read on the forward strand.
CATTACCCACAATAATCCGCTGCCAGCGCCGGAACGCCATTCGCTGACCATGTCGTCCGAGATCGCCGAGGCGATCAACTACCACGTGATCAGCGCCGACAGCATGGACGGCGCGATCGCCGGCTACCGCCACCTGACCGGCCAGGCGCCGATGATGCCGAAATGGGCTTATGGCTTCTGGCAGTCGCGCCAGCGCTACGAGACCCAGCAGCAGCTGCTCGACGCCCTGGGCGAATACCGCAAGCGCGGCTGGCCGCTCGATAACATCGTGCAGGACTGGTTCTACTGGCCCGAGGATGGCTGGGGCTCGCACGACTTCGACAAGACCCGTTTCCCGGATCCGAAGGGGATGGTCGACGCGGTGCACAAGCAGAACGCGCGCATCATGCTGTCGGTGTGGGGCAAGTTCTACGCCAATACCGACAACTACAAGGAATTCGCGTCCAAAGGGTATATGTGGACCAAGAACGTCGAGAACGGCTCGCGCGACTGGGTCGGCAAGGGTTACCTCAACAGCCACTACGACCCGTACACCAAGGAAGCGCGCGATATCTACTATCGCCAGATGAAGACCAAGCTGGTCGACCTGGGCTTCGACGCCTGGTGGATGGACAATACCGAGCCGGACGTGCTGTCCAACAGCCGCCTGGAAGACTTCAAGGAGCTGATCGGACCGACCGTCTACGGCGCCGGCGAGATCACCTTCAATCCCTACAGCCTGGTGAGCACGGGCGCGATGATCGATGGCCTCAAGCGCGACCAGCCCGACAAGCGCCAGTTCATCCTGTCGCGCTCCGGCTTCGCCGGGATCCAGCGCAATGCGGTGGCGGTGTGGAGCGGCGACACGGTCGGACGCTGGAACAACCTCTACGACCAGATCGCGTCGGGCACGAATATGTCGATGTCGGGCGTCCCCAACTGGACCCACGACATCGGCGGCTACGCCCAGGAAGTACGGTTCCAGACCGGCGACGTCGGCTCGGCCCAGGAAAACCGCGTCACCAGCCGCGCCAAGGCCAATCCGGAAGACATGGAAGAGTGGCGCGAGCTGAACCACCGCTGGTTCCAGTTCGGCGCCTTCACGCCGCTGTTCCGTTCCCACGGCGAAGTGGTCAAGCGCGAGATCTACAACATCTCCGCCGGCGACGACGCCATGCGCGACAATATGGTGTGGTGGCTGAAGCTGCGCTATCGCCTGATGCCGTACATTTACACCGTGGCGTCCGACACCCACTACCGCTCGGGCACCATGATGCGCGGGCTGGCGATGGACTTCCCGAACGACGACAAGGCGAAGAACGTCAAGGACCAGTACATGTTCGGCCCCTCCTTCCTGGTGGCGCCGGTCTACGAGTACAAGGCGCGCCAGCGCCAGGTCTACCTGCCGGCCGGCGCCGACTGGTACGACTTCCACACCGGCGAGCGTCACCAGGGCGGCGCGACCCGCACCATCCAGGCCCCCCGCGAGCGCATGCCGCTGTTCGTCAAGGCCGGCTCGGTGATCACCACCGGTCCGGTGACCCAGTACGTCGACGAGAAACCGGATGCGCCGGTGACCGTGTTCGTGTACGCCGGTGCCAACGGCATCGCGACCCTGTACGAGGACGACGGCGTGACCAATGCCTACCAGCGCGGCGAAGCCAGCCGCATCCCGATCAGCTACGACGACAAGGCCGGCGTGGTGCAGATCGGCGAGCGCGCGGGCCGCTACAAGGGCATGGTCGAGAAGCGCGAGTTCAGGGTGCGCCTGATCAAGCCGGGCGTGTCGACCGCCGCCGATATGGATGCATCGGACAAGTCGGTCGTCTATGACGGCAAGCCGGTAAGCATCAAGCTGTAGCCATGGGCCGGGCGCGTTCGCGTGCCCGGCCTTTTCGATTGAAAGCCATGAGAATCTTCTCCTACGCCGCATGCCTGGTCCTGGCCTGCTTGCTCTCCCTGGCGCCTGCGCCTGCGCATGCGATCGAAACGGTCGCGCCCGACCATGAGCACCTGCAGTACACGGGCCGCATCGATTTCAGCGACCGCCGCGCGCCGGTACTGAGCTGGCCCGGCACGTCGGTAGCCGCCACCTTCACCGGCACCTCGCTGGCCATCGTCCTCGACGACCAGCACGGCAAGAATTACTACAACGTCTTCCTCGATGGCGACACGGAGCGGCCGGTCATCCTGCAGCTCGACAAGGGGAAGAAAAGCTACCTGGTCGCTAACGGCCTGGCGCCCGGCCGCCACCGAGTGCTGCTGACCAAGCGCACCGAAGGCGAGGAGGGCGCCACCGTCTTCCTCGGCCTGGCGCTGGACGACAAGGCGGGCCTGGCGCCGCCGCCGGAAAGGCCAGGCCGCCGGATCGAATTCTTTGGCGACTCCATCACCAGCGGCATGGGCAACGAGGCGCCCGATGATGGCGAGGACCACCACGGCAAGGACAAGAACAACTACCGCTCCTACGCCGCGATCGCCGCGCGCCAACTCGGCGCCGAGGCGCATTTCACCTCGCAGGGCGGCATCGGCATCATGATCAGCTGGTTTCCGTTCACAATGCCGGATTTCTACGATCAGCTCAGCGCGGTCGGCAACAACGACAGCCGCTGGGATTTTGCACGCTGGACGCCGGACGTGGTCGTGGTGAACCTGATGCAGAACGACAGCTGGCTGATCGGCCGCGACCGCAAGCTGCAGCCCGAGCCCAATGCCGCGCAGCGGATCGCGGCCTACCAGGCCTTCATGGCGCGCGTCAGGTCCCTGTACCCGAAGGCCTACATCGTCTGTGCGCTCGGCAGCATGGATGCGACGAAGGCCGGTTCGCCCTGGCCGGGCTACGTCAGCACCGCGGTGAGGAACCTGCAGGAATCCGGCGACCGGCGGATCGATACCCTGTTCTTCCCGTTCACCGGTTACGGCAAGCACCCGCGCGTGGCTCAGCACCAGGCGAACGCCGACCTGCTGACGGCCTTCGTGCGCAAGCGAATGGGGTGGTAGTGCCGCGCCAGGGGCGGTGATATCATCCCGCCCTTAGTCAAGAAAGCCGCACATGCTCATCATCACCATCAAGCAGGGCAAGGAACAATCGATCCTTGCCGGCGATCCCTGGATCTACCAGTCAGCCATCGAGAAAGTCGACGGCAAGCCGCACGAGCGCAACAAGATCGGCGCGACCGCCATCGTGCAATCGTCGTCGCGCCGCTTCCTGGCGCGCGCCGCCTACAACGCCAAATCCCAGATCGCGGCCCGCGTCTGGACCTTGCGCGAGGACGAAGCGGTCGACCATGCGCTGATCAAGCGCCGGGTGCAGGCTGCGGTCGAGCGCCGTCTCGAGACCTGGCGCGCGGTGGGGCCGGATGCATTGGTCCAGCTGGTCGATGGGGACAAGGATGGCCTGTCCGGCCTGGTGGTGCAGGGCTACGGCGGCCCGGACGGCTACCTGGTCTGCCAGTTCAACGCCGGCGGCGTCGACCTGTGGAAGGTGCCGGTGGTGCAGGCGCTGCGGGCGGCCACCGGCTGCCCGAACGTCTACGAGCGCTGCGACGCGCTGGTGCGCAAGGCCGAAGGATTGCCGTTCGCGCCGGGCGCCCTGGCTGGCGAGGAGCCGCCGCAACGCCTGATGGTGCGCACCCGCGACAGCATGGCGCCGATGGATATCCGCACCGGCTTCACCTACCCGCGCTGAACCGGGTTCAGGCCAGCGCTTCCTTCGCCGCTTCTTCTGGCGTCAGCCCATCGTAGAACTGGTCGGTGAACCACTCGATCTGTTCTTCGATGTGGTCCTGGGCCTGCTTGACGGTGGCGCCGCCGGCGACCAGGAATCCCTCTACCTCGATGCACCAGTGGATCAGCGCCAGCGTTTCCTCGTCCAACTCTTCTTTCTTGGCCATGCCAATCGTTCCCTTCCGTGCTGCGTGAATGGCGGATCGGACCGATCCGCGCCACCGCGATTTTAACGCAGCGCGAAGGTGGGCCGCGGAATGATTGATCGCTTGTTCAACTGAACTTATATTATCGGTTGCGCGCCATCCGCCACTTCCTGTCGGCCGCGCCTTTTGCTGGGGATCGCCATGCCGAACCGGATGCTCAAGCTGTGCGTGATGTTTGCAAGTGTCGTCTCGGTGGCCCAGGCTGCCACCCGGCAGGAGCGGATCGACGCGTTGTTCGCGCCCTATGCACGGCCGGACACGCCCGGCTGCGCGGTGGCGGTCAGCCGGGACGGGAAAATCGACCACGCGCGCGGCTACGGCAGCGCCAACCTGGAGACGGGCGGCGCGATCACGCCGGCGACGACCTTCCATGCAGCTTCGCTCAACAAGCAGTTCGTCGCCTTCTCCATCCTGCTGCTGCAGCGGGATGGCAAGCTGTCGCTCGACGACGAGATCCATCGCCATATCCCGGAATTGCCCGACTATGGCGTGCCGGTGACGCTGCGCCAGCTGATGCACCATACGAGCGGCATGCGCGAGCAGGGCCAGTTGCTGCAGCTGGCCGGCTGGCGCATCGGCGACGTCACCACCGACGAAGACCTGCTGGGCGTGATCAAGGCTCAGCGCTCGCTCAACTACCGCCCCGGCAGCGAAGTCCTGTACACCAATGCCGCCTATACGCTGCTGGGCGAGGTCGTGGTGCGCCGCACCGGCATGAGCCAGCGCGACTTCGCGCGCAGCCGCATCTTCGCGCCGCTGGGCATGAAGGATTCGTTCTTCCGCGACGACGGCAACGAACCGACCCCCGGCCGGGCGATCGGCTACAACCCGCGTGCTGGAGGCGGCTGGCAGATCGCCACGCCGCTCGGTGGCGCCGCCAGCCTGTCGACGACCGTGGGCGACATGCTCATATGGCAGCGTAACCTGCGGGACGGACAGGTCGGCGGCCGGGAGGTGGCAGCGCTGATGCAGGTCTCGGGCGTTCTCGATAGCGGGGTGGTGCACGGCTACGGCGGCGGCCTGCGGATCGAGCGCTACCGCGGCCTGCGCACGGTATCGCACGACGGCCTGAACGGCGGCTACCGCGCCGATGCCGTAACCTTTCCCGACCACGGCCTGTCGGTGGCGGTGCTGTGCAATAACGGCTCTGCGATCGCCTGGGAACTGAGCCGCCGCATCGCCGACGTCTATTTGGAACAGCACATGGAGCCTCTACAGCCGGCGCGCGTGGCGCTGGCGCCCGGGCAGGTCGCGAAGCTGGCCGGCCTCTACTGGTCGCCGACCACCGACGAAATGGTAAGGCTGGAACTGGTGGACGGCGCGCTGCGCCCGCGCTTTCGCCAGGAAAGCCTGCACCATATCGGCGCCGGCGCCTTCCAGCTCGGCGATGGCGTCGAGCGCTGGCGCTTCGGGGAGGACGGCAAGACGCTGAGCATCTGGGATTCGTGGCCGGTGCCGCGCGTGTTCCAGCGCCTGGCGCAGCCCGCTGTCACCGAGGGCTTGCAGCGTTACGCTGGCATCTACCGCAGCCACGATCTTGGCGCCGACTACGAGGCGCGCGTCGCCGACGGCAAGCTGACGCTGCATTTTGGCCGCAACGTGCGTGCCGCGCTGGAGCCGGCCAGCGGTGACAGGTTCTTCAGCACCAGCCTGGGCACCGTGACGTTTACGCGCGCGCCGACCGGCGAGGTGACGGGGCTCACGGTCAGCAGCCGGCGGCTGCGCCGTTTCGCCGCCGAGCGCCGGAGCAGCCCCTTCGTGGTGGCGGCGGAACCGGTCAAGCAGACAGTGCCGCTGGACCGACGCGATTAGCGTTGCACGATTCTGACGTTGTCGCATGTCGATCTCGCTTCCTTACCGCGGGGAGGAGGCTGACCGGTGTCAGGCTTGTTACAGATATAGAATGCCGCCCGTGGTGCGCGTCATGATACCCCTTCTATCGATACGGATTCAGGGAGGTCGCGATGAAGTTGCTTTTGGCGCGTGTAGTGCTCACCGGCTCGATCCTCGGGCTGTCAGGTTGCGCAGCATTCGATTGGTGGCCGCAGTCAACGGCCAATGCGGACGGAAAGCGTGGTCAGACGCCGTCGGGCGATATTGCGGGCGCTCCAGCGGCAGCCCCGCGTACGCCAGATGGCGGATCCGGCGGGCCTGGCGGGGCGGGCCCGACGGGCAGCCCAGAGGGAGGTCCAGGCGGCAGCGCCGCCGGCTGGCGCGTCGAGTGTGGGCGCCGGGTCTACCGCCGCCTCCGCTCCCGCCCTGGCTGGTGCTCCGGCGGCAGTCGTCACGACCGGGCTCGACAGCGCGACCATGGTCGATATGCTCGGCATGGCCTGGCAAGGCCTGCAGCGGCCGCAGCCGGTCGATCCGGCCATCGCCAAATACCTCGGTGGCTTTGGTGTCGTGGTCGACATGCTGCAAAGAGGCTTCGATGCCCGGGCGACGCGTGAGGCGCATGCCGGCGTCGCGCGGCTGCGTGACGCCATGGGCCCGGGAGAGACGAAAATCATCCATATCAGGCAGGCAGCGGACGGCCGGGTCCAGGTGGTCGAAGTCCCTGGCCGTTTCACGCCGATCGTGAAGCAGCCCGGCGAGAAGGTCATCGAGTCCGAGATCGTCACGCCCGAGGTCGTCGTCGAGCGTGACGGCAGTGTGCTGCACATGTTCACGTCCAGAAGCGCGCTCACGCAGAAGGCGCGCGCAAGCTATGACGAGCAATGGCCGGCGTTCTACAAACGCTCGGATGCGGCGATCGCCGCCATCCTGGCGAAAGGCTGACGCATCATTGTGCCGGAGCGAACTGCAGCAGGTACACGTCGTTCTCGCGCAAGGGCAGGCTGGTGGACAGCCGTCCATCGGCGCCGACAGTGACAGTCCTTTGCTGTGACGGCTTGCCGGTGGCTTGCCCCTTGAGCGTCGCGACCTGCTGTCTGGTCAGTTGCTTCGGCGAGCCCATGCCGATATAGGCGGTGAAGGCGTCATTCTGCTTGTAGCCGATCTGCGACACCGTCATCGCGTAGGCGCCCGGCTTCAGGCCGCGCAGCGCCACCGTGACCTGGCCCTTGGGCTTCGGCGGCAAGTCCTTGACGTAGAACTGCTGGTTGTTGATCTTGTCGGGCAGCGTTTGAGTCACGTCCCATAAGAGGACCTGGGCATTGCCCTGGTCGTCGAGCGTCGCCCAGGAATCCTTGTCCGCGTTCTTCAGCTCCGTCTGACCGAGCTGGTTCAGGAACTGGTAGGCGAAATAGGCCGGCTTCTTGATGCCTTGCGTGTTCATCAAGCCGAAGCCGCCGTGGAAGGCTTCGAAGCGCGGCCCCGGCTCCTCGAAGATGTCCGTAAACACCCAGTACGACATCGACTGCACGGCGCCGCTGCTCTGCTTGAGTTTTTTCAGGATGTAGGCGGCCTGGTGGTAGCTGTCGTGGGTCGGGTCGGCCGGCGTGTACGACGAGCTCCACTCGGTATAGTGCAGTTCGAGCTTCGGCATGCTGGAAGCGGCGATCTCCCTGCGGTTCTTCAGCACGTCCGCTGCCACGGCCATGTCGTCGCGGCTCAGGATCGTGCCCTTGGTGCCGAATTCGTCCAGGTAGCCTTCGCCGACACCATACGAGTGGGTACTGACGAAGTCCAGCGGCACCTTGTTCTTGTCCGCGTAGGCGATCATCTCGGGAATCCAGGCCGCGCCCGCGGTGGCCGGCCCGCCGACCCGGTAGGACGGATCGACACGCTTGATGGCGCGCGCCGCGTGGGCGTACAAGCGGAAATATTCATCCTGGGTGCCGGCCCAGAAGCCGTCCAGGTTCGGTTCGTTCCAGACTTCGAAGTACCAGCTCGCCACCTCTTGCTTGCCATAGCGTTCGGTCCAGTGCCGGGCAAGCGCCTCGATCAACCGTTCCCACTGGCCGTAGTCGCGCGGCGGCGTGACGTTGCCGCGCCACCAGAAGATCGTCTTGGTCCCGCTGGCCATGGCATTGGGCATGAAGCCGAGCTCCACGAAGGGCTTGATGCCGATCGAGAGCAGGTAGTCGAACAGCGCATCGATGTACTGGAAGTTGTACTGTTCCTTGCCCTGGGCGTCGATCTTGTACACGCCCATGTCGTCGGTCAGGAGGCCGTGGAAGCGGATATAGCGAAAGCCCGCGTCGCGCCGGATCTCGGCCAGTTGCTGTTGCCAGTCGGCGCGCAAGCCCTCGTTGGCGCGCCCCGCGCCGATCGACAGGTTGAACATGCGATCGAGCTTGCCCTGGACCTGGGTGACGTCGACGTCGATATTGCGCTGCTGCGCGAAGGTGGTGAAGGGCAGCAGGAGCGCTGCGGCCAGCAGGGCCTTGGCGAATGGCTGGTGTCTCATGGGTCGAATTCTCGTGGAGAGCCTGGTGAAGCTCCAGCATACGGCGCGCCGCCGCCCATGGCATGGGTCATGCGGATAGTTGCAGCAATCGTGCCGGACGTGTCAGCGCATGTGTCATGCCCCTGGGCCGTATCCGGCGCATTGGCCAGGGAAGCGCGGAAGGCCTTCGGCGTGCAGCCATACTCTTGCCTGAACAGCTTGTTGAAGTAGGACGCATTGTTGTAGCCGACCGTGTAGGCGACCTCGGAGACCGTGGCCGACCCCTTTTCGGCCAGCAGCCGCGCCGCCTCGGTCAGGCGCAGCTTGTTCAAGTAACCGGTGAAGGTGAAGCCCAGTTCGGCCTTGAGGATCTCGTTGACCTTGTTGCGGTTGACGCCGGCGGCCTGCACCACGGCTTCCAGGTCCAGGCCGGGATCAAAGTAGCGGCTCGCCATCGCCTGCAGGATCGCGGCCTTTTCGCGGTCGCGCCGCGGCTCGAGCGGAAGTTCGAGCGAGAGCTGCTGGACCGCCACGAGCGGCAAGTCTTTCTGCAGCTTGTCCTGCAGCTCGCGACGCAGGGCCCGCGCGTGAAAACGGAACAGCCACAGGCCGAAGCCGGCCCAGGCCAGCAGGAGAATTACGCCGGGAACGGCGATCCAGCGCAGGTCGCGGCCATGCAGGGTCAAGGCGCTGACGTCGACCACCAGCGGCACGTCGCGCGGCGTCTGGAAGGTGCTGCCGATAGCGAGTTTCGGCACCTGGTCCAGGCGGTAGGATTGGCGCGACAGCGGCAGCCCGGCCTGGGCGAACCACCATTGCGGCGTGTCCATGCGCGTCAGGTCCAGTTCCACCCGGCTGCCTTGCTCGCTGCAGGAAAAGAAACTCGAGGGAGCGCGGTAGCTGGCCAGGTCGTCGCGCCGCGACAGCCCTTCCTCGAAGGTCGGCGCCACCAGCGACAAGGTGTTCTGCGGCGCGCAGGTGGCGATGAAGGACGCCGATGTGTAGCGGGTCAGGTCGGCGTGCACCGGTTCTCCATCCGTCCCGAGGAAGAACAGGTTGGCTTCCGCGTACGGATAGATCGTGCCGCTGCCGACGGTCAGCGCCAGGCGCAGGCGCCGGCCGTCGTCGAGCACCCGCACGTTCGAGGCGCCGCCGGCCGAGGCGTCGACATCCGGGCGGACGCGCAAGGCCGCCTGGCCGTCGCCTGTACCCGTCAGCAGCGCCACTTCGAGGAAGCTGCGCCGGTAGCAGGCAGTGCCCAGCACCAGGCTGGCCGCGAGCAGCGCCAGGAAAACCAGCAGCGCCTTGCGTTGAAAGGCGTGCATGGCGATTCCTTAGCGCGCGCCTGCCGCGAACTCGCGCGCCGGCAGGCGCACGGTCACCGTCTGGACCGGGGCGTCTGCCGCCGTCGCGAGCATCACCCGATAGTCGCCGGCCGCGATCTTCCAGCGGTTCGAGGCGGCGTCGAACACCGCCAGCGTGCGCGGATCGACCGCCACCTTGCTGGCGCGGCGCTCACCGGCGTTCAGGGCCAGCTTGTCCCAGCCGCCCAGGCGCTTAGGCGCCTCCCAGCCGCCGCCGACCTTCGACACGTAGACTTGCGGCACCGCCTTGCCGGCGCGGGAGCCGCTGTTCAGGGTGTCGAAGGACACCTGGATGCCGCCCTCCGCCGCCTCGGCCTTCAGGTTGGTAAAGGTAAAACTGGTGTACGACAGGCCGTGGCCGAAGGCGAACAGCGGCTTGTGGCCTTTCAGGTCGAACCATTTGTAGCCGACTGCAGCGCCTTCGATATCGTAATCGACGTCGAAGCGGCTGTCCTTGGGCAGGTCGAGGCCGTCCAGCTTTGGACGCGGCAGCTGGTTTTCGGACAGCGGGAAGGTCTGCGGCAGGCGTCCCGAGGCGTCCACTTCGCCGCTCAGCACGCGCGCGATCGCTTCGCCGCCATTGGTGCCCGGGTACCAGGCCTGCACCACGCCGGCCACCTGGTCCACCCACGGCATGGTCACCGGGGTGCCGGTCTGCAGCACTACCACCGTGCGCGGATTGGCGTTGGCCACCGCCGCGATCAGCGCATCCTGGGCGTTCGGCAGCGAGAGGTTCGGCACGTCGTTCGCCTCCGACGTCCATTGGGTGGCGAACAGCAGGACGACGTCGGCGCCGGCGGCGACTTTCGCGGCCGCCGCGGCATCCTTGCCGTCGTGCCAGTCGAGCTTGGCCTTGCTGCGGCGCGCCAGCGCCTGCATCGGCGAACCGGGCAGATAAACCATCGGCCCCGGCCAGGCCGCCGGTCCCTCGTTCGGCACCGCCATGCCGCCGCGCGGATAGACCTGGGCCGAGCCGCCGCCGGACAACACGCCCTTGTTGGCGTGGCCGCCGATGATGGCGATGCGCTTCAGGCCAGCGGCAAGAGGCAGCACGTTGCCCGTGTTCTTGAGCAGGACGATGCCTTCCTCGGCGTCTTCCTGCGAGATGCGGGCGTGGGCGGCGTAGTCGATCTCCTTGTCACGCACCTTGACCGGATTGTCGAGCACCCCGTGCGTGCCCATGGCCCACAGGATGCGCGCGACCATGTCATCCAGGCGTTGTTCCGGGACGTGACCGTTCTGCACTGCCTCTTTTAACGCGCCGTCGAAGTAGGGCGATTTGTCGAAGGGATAGCCGGACTGCTGGTCCAGGCCGGCCAGCGCCGCCGGGATGGTCGAATGCACGGCGCCCCAGTCGGACATCACATAACCTTTATAGCCCCAGTCGCGCTTGAGCACCTTGTTCAGCAGGTGGTCGTTCTCGCAGCCATACACGCCGCCGATGCGGTTGTACGAGCACATGACCGAGCCCGGGTTGCCGCGCTCGATGGCGATCTGGAAGGCCAGCAGGTCGGACATGCGGCCGGCCGCGTCCTGGATCTTGACGTTCAGGTGGTTGCGGCCCGTTTCCTGGTCGTTGTAGGCATAGTGCTTGACGGTCGAGATCACGTGGTTCGACTGCACGCCGCGAATCTGCTCGCCCGCCATGATCCCGGCCAGCAGCGGATCTTCGCCGGTGTATTCGAAGTTGCGGCCGTTGCGCGGCTCGCGCGCCAGGTTGACGCTCCCGCCCAGCATCACGTTGAAGCCCGACAGGCGAGCTTCCTTGCCGATCATGGCCGCGCCCTTGAAGGCGAGCTCCGGATTCCAGGTGGCGGCGGTGGCGATCCCCGCCGGCAGCGAGGTCCGCTCGCGCGTCTGCTTGCCCGGCTGCGAGGCCACGCCGATGCCGGCGTCGGTCAGCCACTGCGGCGTGATGCCCAGGCGCTCGATGCCCTTGATGTAGCCGGCCGACTGCACCAAGGCTTCCTTGGGCGGGATCTTGCCCTGGAATTCGGTGCCGAACTGGCCGAACACCATGCCGATCTTTTCGTCGATGGTCATCTGGCTCACCAGCTTTGCCGCGCGTTGCTGGGCGGCGTCGGGGGCGGCTTGCGCGCACTGGACGGCGCAGGCGGCGGCGAGGGCAATGGCCCAGCGGGCGTTCGGCAAAGCATGCTGCATATTCTTGTCTCCTTGTTTCATTATTGTGTTGTCCAGCCAGGCAACGCTACCACCAGGCGGCGTAAATCGCCACCAGCGCCAGGCAGATGACGATGGAGCCGAGCGCGAAGCCCGGCTGTACCTTGAACATGCGCGGTTCGATCTCGATGCGCTTGTCCGTTTCCGCCCCCGTCTTGGGGAACAGCTTGCTGATGACGACCATCGCCGCCACCACGAAGACGAACACGATGCCCATCCGGTCCAGGAAGGGGATTTCGTACACGCCGAGGTTGTTCGGCACCGCGAAGCCGATCGGCGCCAGGAAGGAAAGGTCCATCACGCCAGGCAGGAACTTCAGGACGAGCGACGCCACGAAGCCGCCGATGGTGGCGAACATCGCCGCCCCGGCCGTGGTCGGACGCCAGAAGAAGCCCATCAGGAACATGGCAAGGATGCCGGGCGAAACGAAGCCCGTGTATTCCTGGACGTACTGGAAGCCGCCTTTCTTGTCGATGCCCATGAAGGGCGCGATCAGCACCGCCAGCAGCATCGCGACTACCACCGTCACGCGGCCGATCCACACCATGCGTACCTCGGATACCTGCGGATTGATCAGCTTCTTGTGGATGTCGAAGGTGTAGATGGTGGCGATGCTGTTGGCCTTGCCAGCCAGGGACGCGACCACTGCGGCCGTGAGGGCGGCGAAGGCGATGCCTTTGAGCCCGGCCGGCAGGAAGGTGAGCAGCACCGGGTAGGCGCGGTCGGGATTGACTGCGTCGCCACTGCCCATGGCGCCGCCCAGCGCGCCTTGCTGGTAAAGGACATAGGCAGCGATCCCCGGCAGCACAACGATCACCGGCATCAGGAGCTTGAGGAAGGCGGCGAACAGGATGCCCTTGCGCGCCGTGTGCAGGTCGGCGCCGAGCGCGCGCTGGATGATGTACTGGTTGCAGCCCCAGTAGTTCAGGTTCACGATCATCATGCCGCCGATCAGGATCGAGATGCCGGGCAGGTCGAGGTAGTTCGGGTTATCGCGCGTGAAGACCATGTCGAAGTGGCCGGGAGCGACTTTCAACAGGTGGTCGAAGCCCGCGCCGGCGCCGCCGCCGCCATTGTGCTGCGCGACCATGTCTAGCGCCAGCCAGGTGGTGACCAGGCCGCCCAGCACCAGGCAGAACACCTGGATCACGTCGGTATAGCCGATCACCTTCATGCCGCCCAGCGTGATGACGGCCGCGAACACGGCGAGGAACAGCATGCAGGTCCAGACGTCGATGCCGGCAATGGCGCCGATGGCCAGCGCGCCGAGATACAGGATCGAAGTCAGGTTGACCACCACGTACAGCGACAGCCAGAACACCGCCATGATGGTCGAGACGCTGCCGCTGTAGCGCTGCTCGAGGAACTGCGGCATCGTGTAGATGCGGTTCTTGCGATACACCGGCATGAAGAACACGGCCACCAGGATCAGGGTAAAGGCCGCCATCAGTTCATAGACGGCGATCGCCATGCCCATCCTGAAGCCCGAGCCGCTCATGCCGATGAACTGTTCGGCCGAGATATTCGAGGCGATCATCGAGGCGCCGATGGCCCACCAGGTAAGCGAGCCCTCGGCCAGGAAGTAATCGTGCGAGGCCGAGGTGGAGCGCTGCTTGCGCCGGTACACCCACAGGCCGTAGCCGGCGACGACGAGAAAATAGACGAAGAAGACGAAGGTATCGAGGGACGAGAAGGTCGTGTTCTGCATGAATCCGGATTCCAGGAAAGCGGTATAGCGGCACGTACGCCGGCCGCGCAGCCCCCGAAGGACGGCGCGGCCGGCCGGCGCACCTTAGAACGAGACGCCGAGACGCACGCTGTAGCGCGGCCCCGTCACGAACCACGCGCGTCCCTTGTCGCCGACGTGGTGGGTCATGATCTGCTTGTACTTCGCATCGGTCAGGTTCTGGGCCTGGAAGTCGATGCGGTAGTTGTCGTTGAACTTGTAGCTGACGCCGCCGTCGAGCTGGCCGTAGTCGTCGGCCCAGAGCGGCAAGCCCCAGGCGACCACGTTCTGGCCAAAGGTTGGGCTGTCCGGATTGGTGTCGACGCCGTTGGTGCCGTTGGTGCCGTTGTTGTTGTTGCCCAGCAGGCTCTTGGAACGCCAGCTCCACGCCAGGCGCGCCGACCACGGGCCGCGGTCGTACAGCAACGCCAGGTTATAGGAGTTGCGCGACATGTATTCCAGCGGCAGGTCGCCGAAGGTGCGGCCGTCGGTGTCGCAGCCATTCAGGTTCAGGTTCAGGTTGGCCGCGTTGTTGCCGGCGCCGCACCAGGGCGAGAACACCGGGCTGTACAGGTCGCGCTTGGTCTTGACGTGGGTGTAGTTGGCCTGCACCCCGAAGCCGGCCAGCCAGCCGGGCAGGCGGTCGAAGTACTGCTGATAGGCGATTTCGACGCCGCGCGCGCTGCCGCGCGCGCCGTTCACCGGTGTAGACACATTGAAATCGATTACACGTCCCGCCGAGTCGGTCAGCTGGTAGAACGAGCTCTGCTTGATGATGATGTCGCGCAGGCGCTTGTCGAACAGGCCGACGGTCAGCGAACCCGCCTTGTCGAAATACCATTCGGCGGTCAGGTCGATATTGCGCGACGTGACCGGACGCAGCAAGGCGTTGCCCTTGGCTTCGCCGGTATGTCCGACCGAAGTAACGTTGGTGACCTGCTCGGCGCCGTTGCCCGTGGTGGTGCTGGTCACGTTCTGGCTCAGAATGGTGTAAGCCTGCAGCTGGTCGAAGTTTGGGCGCGACATGCCCTTGCCGATGGCGAAGCGGAACTGCAATTCGTCGCTGGCCTTCAGGCGCAGGTTCAGGCTCGGCAGCCAGTTGTGATAGCTGTTCCTGTAGTCGTCGCGGCCGGCGAATGGCGCGATGACCGGCACCGGCAGGCCGGTGGTGCCGCCCGGCGGGACCACGAAGGTCGAGTTGTACACCGTGTAGCCATACGAATCCGAATCGGTCTTCACGTAGCGCAGGCCGACATTGCCGTCGATCGGGAAGCGCAGGTCATCGAAGGCGAAGCGCAACTGGCTATAGATCGCCTTGGTCTTCTCGGACTGCTCGTTGTCGCCCGACGGATTCGCTTCGCCGAAGGCCGCAGGGGTCCACGGGGTGCAGGTATTGCCCGCTTCGGCGCACAGGATGTCATGGAAGCTGTGCAGCTGGCTGTAGCTGGCCGGGAAGCCGGCGGTGACCGACGCGGCCGGGAAGATGATCGCCGGTACGCTGGCGTCGCCGTTGAAGAAGTTGGGGAAGTGATTGACCGTGGTCGGGGCCTGGAAGCGCGGGTCGCTCAGGTAGGCCAGGTTGTTGATCTGCCACGGCATCATCCAGCGCTGCGAGATGCCCACCCAGTGGTAGTCGGGGTTGGACACGATGGTCTTGGAGTCGCGGTCCGTGAAGCGTACGCCGATCCTCAGGTCGCGCAGGACCGGGTGATCGAAGTCGTACTTGACGTCGCCCTTCCACGCCTTCTGCTCCGCCACGCTACGGTCCAGGTGTTCTTGCGAGAAGGCCCAGAAGAAGTTATTCGGGTCGCTCATCGCCGCCGCATTGGCGGGGCTGAAGGTGATGCGCGGCAGCGGGCCGCTGACGTCGAGGTTCAGCTCCGGCATCAGGGTGCCGAGGGCCACCGTCGAATCGAAGCCTTCCGAGCGCGCCTTCACGTGCTGGAAGTCGGAGGTGAAGGTCCAGTTGTTCGCCGGCTTCCATTCGATGTTCCAGGCGATATCCGTGGTGACCGAGTCGCGGGTCGCGGTGCGGGCATTGTTGGCGTACTCGATGCTGCCCGCGGTCGGATTGGTGATGGTGCCGCTCAGGAAGGCGCCGTTGGCGTCATACACGCCGTTCGTCACGCGCAGGTTGGTTGGCGTGCCTTCGGCCGAGAACAGGGCGTTCTCGTCCCAGCGCATATCGTATTTGGAGCGGAACCAGGTCAGGTGGCTCTTGAGCGTATTGTCCTTCTTCCACTGGAGCGCGCCATACGTGCCCTGGCGCTTGCGGTCGAAGTCCAGTGTGCGCCACTGCGCGCCTTTCGGGATCCACACGGTGCGGTCCGGCTCGGCGCCCGCCACCGGATAGTACGGTTCGACCTGGAAGGCGTCGGTGCGGGTGACGCTGCGTGAGCTGGCGAAGTTGACCAGGGCGCCGATTTCGCCGATGCCGGTCTGCCAGCGGTTCGAATACAGGATCGAGCCGGCCGGCCGGGCCTTGCCTTTCTTGAGTTCCGAATACGTCCCCTCAATGCTGCCGGAGATGCGTTGGCCCTTGATGTCGAAGGGAAGCGCAGTGCGCAGGTTGACCAGGCCCGAGATGCCGCCTTCGATCTGCTCGGCCGATGGGTTCTTGTAGACGTCCACGCCGGCCATCAGCTCGGGCGGCACGTCCTCGAAATTGAGCGCGCGGCCGCCGGTGGACGAGAAGGAATCGCGACCATTGAGCTCGGAGCGAACCCAGCTCAGGCCGCGGATTGACACGCCCGAGCCTTCGACCGAGAAGTGCTCGGGGTCGGCGCGCGACATGGTGCGGTCGATGGTCACGCCCGGCACCCGCTGCAGCACTTCGGTAATGGATTTGTCGGGCAGCTTGCCGATGTCTTCGGCGACGATCGAATCGACCACTTCGTCCGAGTTCTTCTTGAGTTGCTGGGCGCTGTCGAGGGCGGCGCGCTGGCCGGTGACCGTGACCACCTGGGTGGCGCCAGGGGCGGGGGCGGTCTCTTGCGCGAAGGCTGCGGACAACCAGCACAGGTGTGCGACGCCCACGGCAATGGCCGACTTGTTCAACTGTCTCATGTTGTGTCTCCGTCTTTGTTGTGAAGAACCCGTCTATGGGATTCTTTATTCAGGTCCTACCTGGGTAGCCGGCAGTCCGCAGGGACGGCCGCATAACCTGTCAGTAAATATAACACCTAATGTTAGGCGCAATCATTGCCTTTTTGCCCTCGTTGTAAATATTTATAGGTATTGTTGCCATTTGGATGAAATCGTTATCATGGCGTCGCTTTTTTGCATCACTGCCGGGCCGAACGTGGAACTGCATGGGGCGCCGACTGCCTGAAAAGCGACAGGCCGGCGTTTGCCGCCGGCACCTTGCCGGTGCTGCTGCCGCAGTTTCGCAATGCCGAGCTGGCGTTGCGCAAGGGGCGGGCGCCGTTGGTCAACGGCGCTGCCGATTTCAGCGGCAAGGTCGCCGGCCCCGGGCAATGCCCAACCGGGCGATAAGCCGTGACATCGCCGCGATACGCTGTCGGGCACCCTGTCGCTGAACCAGGAAGAGGCGTTCACCGAGGCCGTCAACGGCCGGCTCGACGGTCCAGGTCAGCGCTTGCGCCCTGATGAAAGGCAGCACGCTGCGGCGCATGGAAGAGGAGGGCTGGCGCCTGGGCAAGACCCGCCTGCTCAACGTGGAGGAGAAGAAGGCGCCGGCAGCCGTGGGGCGAACGGAGGGGCGACCGGAGGCGGCGGCGCTGTCCCCCGGCGCGGCGGACGCGCGGGCAAAGCACTGGCGGGGAAACGTCTTTACATTGACGGGCCATCGCGGAGCTTAGCACGACAATTGCGGTTCAATTCTCACTTAATGTCACGCAGAAATTGTATACATTGCGTAAAATACTTATTTGTCGCGTGCATCAATTCATATATATTCCCGATATATCTCACAGTCAACGGATATTGCAATGCAACATAACCCGTATTTCAAGAATCGCATCCTGCTGAGCGCCGGCGTGTTGGCCGCGGCGCTGGCCCTGTCCGCCTGCGGCAAGAAGGCGGACGTCGAGGCATCGCCGGCGCCGACCGATCCGGCCTCGCCGGCGGCGGTCGCCACGCAGAATCCCGATCCGCACGCCGCCATCGTGGCCGAGCCGGCTACCTCGCCGGACACGGTCCCGGGCACCGGCCCGGCCGAAGGCGGGACGGCGATCGGCGGCGTGGTCGCCGGCCAGGATGCAGAGAAGCCCCGCGATAGCGGCGCTTCGGAACCGACCGGTGGCGATGGCGCCACCCAGGCAACGACGCCACCGGCCAAGTAACACGACCGGCGACGTAGCAAGGCGCGCACGCCACTTCACGGTGGCAGCGTCGCGATTGGACCATATGCCGGGGCATCGACCCCGGCACATCCTTTTGCGGCGTGCGCAATCCATTACTAGTAGGAGATCCTAGATGGGCATGAATCGTAGGCAGTTCCTCCGCGTAAGCGGTGCGGGACTGGCCGCGTCCACCATCGTCGCGCTCGGCTTTTCGCCGCTGCCGGCAATGGCCGAGACCCGGCACTATAAACTGGCGAAGGCCAAGGAGACGCGCAACACGTGTCCGTACTGCTCGGTGGGCTGCGGCCTGCTGATGTACAGCATCGGCGACGGCGCAAAGAACGTCACCTCGGACATCATCCATATCGAAGGCGACCCGGACCATCCGGTGAACCGCGGCACCCTGTGCCCGAAAGGCGC
>DDKG01000135.1:29117-56086 GCA_002339265.1 Massilia sp. UBA2604
GAAGGCAAACTCGTCAACCGCTGGACCAGCACCGGTATGCTGTGTGCGTCCGCGGCGAGCAACGAAACGGGCTACATCACGCACAAAGCGATGCGTTCGATGGGCATGCTCGTCTTCGATAACCAGGCTCGCGTTTGACACGGACCTACGGTGGCCGGTCTGGCCCCGACGTTCGGACGTGGCGCGATGACCAACCATTGGGTTGACATCAAGAATGCCGATGTAGTACTGATTATGGGCGGCAATGCCGCCGAAGCTCACCCCTGCGGTTTCAAGTGGGTGATCGAAGCCAAGCATCACAATAAAGCCAAGCTGGTCGTGGTCGACCCGCGCTTCACGCGTTCGGCCGCCATGAGCGACTATTACGCGCCGATCCGCGCTGGCTCCGACATCGCCTTCCTGGGCGGCGTCATCAATTATCTGCTGAGTAACGACAAGATCCAGACCGAATACGTCCGGAACTACACCAATGCGTCGTTCATCGTCGGTCCCGACTTCTCGTTCGAGGACGGCCTGTTCTCGGGCTACGATGAAGCCAAGCGCCGCTACGACAACAAGTCGTGGGGCTACGCCATGGGCGAAGACGGTTACGCCAAGGTCGATCCGACCATGCAAGACCCGAATTGCGTCCTGCAGGTGATGAAGCGCCATTACTCGCGCTATACCCCGGAACAGGTCAGCAAGATCACCGGCACCCCGGTCAAGCAATTCATGAAAGTCTGCGAGTACATCTCGTCGACGGCCGTGCCTGGCCGCGCCATGACGATCATGTACGCGCTGGGCTGGACGCAACACAGCCAGGGTTCGCAGATCATCCGTACCGGCGCCATCATGCAGCTGCTGCTGGGTAACGTCGGCGTCGCCGGCGGTGGCCTGAACGCACTGCGCGGCCACTCGAACATCCAGGGCCTGACCGACCTGGGCCTGCTGTCGAACTCGCTGCCGGGCTACCTGTCCCTGCCGACCGACAACGAGCAGGACATCGAGACCTATTACAAGCCGCGCGCGCTCAAGCCGCTGCGTCCGAACCAGATGAGCTACTGGCAGAACTATCCCAAGTTCTTCGTCAGCCTGCAAAAAGCCTGGTGGGGCGATGCCGCGACTGCGGAAAACAACTGGGCCTTCGACTACCTGCCGAAGATCGACAAGCTGTACGACGTGCTGCAGGCCTTCGAGCTGATGGGCCAGGGCAAGATGAACGGCTATATCTGCCAGGGCTTCAACCCGGTGGGCTCCTTCCCTAACAAGAAGAAGATCATCGCCGGCCTGTCGAAGCTGAAATTCCTGGTGACGATGGATCCGCTGAACACCGAGACCTCGGAGTTCTGGAAGAACCACGGCGAGTCGAACGACGTCAACAGCGCCGAGATCCAGACCACCGTGTTCCGCCTGCCGACCACCTGCTTCGCCGAGGAAGACGGTTCGCTGTCGAACTCGTCGCGCTGGCTGCAGTGGCACTGGAAGGGCGCCGAGGCGCCGTACGAGTCCAAGCCGGACATCGAGATCATCGCCGACCTGTTCACCCGCATGAAGAATGCGTACATCAAGGACGGCGGTGCCTTCCCTGACCCGATGGTGAACCTGGCCTGGCCGTACAAGATCCCGCACAGCCCGTCGGCTGAAGAACTCGCGAAAGAGTTCAACGGCAAGGCGCTGGCCGACATCATGGATCCGAAGGATCCGAGCAAGGTGCTGGTCAAGAAGGGCGACCAGGTGCCGGGCTTCGGCGTGCTGCGCGACGATGGCACCACCGCCAGCGGCTGCTGGATCTATGCAGGTTCGTGGACCCAGGCCGGCAACCAGATGGCCAACCGCGACAATGCCGACCCGTATGGCGTGGGTAACACGCTGGGCTGGGCATGGGCATGGCCGGCCAACCGCCGCGTGCTGTACAACGCCGCCTCGGCCGATCCGAAGACCGGCAAGCCGTGGAACCCGCACCGCAACCTGATCGCATGGAATGGCACCAGCTGGACCGGTTCCGACATTCCGGACATCCGTCCCGATGCGAATCCGGGCGACGAAGACCGCGTGCAGCCGTTCATCATGACGGCCGAGGGCGTGTCGCGCCTGTTCGCGCCGACCGGCATGGCCGAAGGTCCGCTGCCTGAGCACTACGAGCCGTTCGAGTCGCCGTTCCCGGTCAACCCGATGCACCCGAAAAACCCGAAAGCCCGTGCCAACCCGGCGGCGCGCGTGTTCAAGGGCGATATGGAAGCATTCGGCACCGCGAAGGACTTCCCGTACGTCGCGACCAGCTACCGCCTGACCGAGCACTTCCACTACTGGACCAAGAACGTGTTGTCCAACGCGATCATCCAGCCGGAACAGTTCGTGGAAATCGGCGAGGAACTGGCCAAGGCCAAGGGCATCAGCAATGGCGACATGGTCAAGGTGTCGTCGATGCGCGGCTACATCAAGGCCAAGTGCGTCGTCACCAAGCGCATTCCGCAGCTCGATTGCGACGGCATGAAGGTGGATACGGTCGGTTTGCCGAACCACTGGGGCTTCGTCGGTTTGACCAAGCCGGGCTTCCTGGTGAACACGCTGACTCCGTTCGTGGGCGATGCGAATACCCAGACGCCTGAGTTCAAGTCGTTCCTGGTCAATATCGAAAGGGCTTAAGTCATGTCTTCACTACAATCTCTCGATATCGCGGCGCGCTCGGCCACTACGGCGACCACGCCCGTGGCCCGGACCCACAAGGCCGAAGTGGCCAAGCTGATCGACGTCTCCAGCTGCATCGGCTGCAAGGCCTGCCAGGTGGCGTGCATGCAGTGGAACGACCTGCGCGACGACGTCGGCGAAACCCATGGTACCTACGACAACCCGCGCGACCTGACGCCGCAGTCGTGGACGGTCATGAAGTACTCGGAAGTGGTCACCCAGACCCCTGACGAAGGCGACCGCCTCGAGTGGCTGATCCGCAAGGACGGCTGCATGCACTGCGACGAACCGGGCTGCCTGAAGGCCTGCCCGGCGCCGGGCGCGATCGTCAAGTACACCAACGGCATCGTCGACTTCATCAGCGAGAACTGCATCGGCTGCGGCTACTGCGTCGCTGGTTGCCCGTTCGACGTGCCGCGCATCAGCAAGGTGGACTCGAAGGCCTATAAATGCTCGCTGTGCGCGGACCGCGTGGCAGTGAACATGGAACCGGCCTGCGTCAAGATCTGTCCTACCGGCGCCATCCGTTTCGGCACCAAGGAAGACATGATCGACTACGCAGCCGATCGCGTGGTCGACCTGAAGGAGCGCGGCTACCAGAACGCCGGCCTGTACAACCCGGCCGGCGTCGGCGGCACGCACGTGATGTACGTGCTGCAGCACGCCGACAAGCCGAACCTGTACTCGGGCCTGCCGGAAAACCCGACCATCAGCCCGACCGTGGCGCTGTGGAAGGGCGTGGCCAAGCCGCTGGGCGTGGCTGCGATGATCGGCGCTGCCGTGGCCGGTTTCTTCCACTACATGAAGGTCGGTCCGATCGAGACCACCGTGGACGAACCGCCGGTGCAGCCGACGCCGGACGCTGATCAGCGCGAAGATACGCGCGTTTAAGGAGAAGAACATGTATATCACTCGCTATCGCGACCGCACGCGGATGAACCACTGGGCCGTGGCCCTGCTGTTCATCTGCGCGGGTCTGACCGGGCTGGCACTGTTCCATCCTTCGATGTACTTCTTCAGCGCCTTCTTCGGCGGCGGCCAGTGGACCCGCATCCTGCACCCGTTCTTCGGGCTGTTCATGGTGCTGGGCTTCGTCTTCCTGTTCTTCGCCGTGGTGCGCGACAACTTCTGGACCAAGCTCGATACCGAGTGGGTCAAGAAGGCGCCGACCATGGTGACGACCGGCGACGAGCACCACATGCCGCCGGTGCACAAGTACAACGCCGGCCAGAAGGGCGTGTTCTGGGTGTTCGCCATCAGCCTCGTGCTGCTCTTGATCACCGGCTTCATGTTCTGGCAGCCATGGTTCGCGGACTTCTTCCCGATCCCGCTGCGCCGTATCGCCATGCTGGTGCATGCAGTGGCAGCGTTCGCGCTGGTGCTGAGCGTGATCATCCACGTGTATGCCGCCATCTGGGTCAAGGGCTCGTTCCGCGCCATGACCCGTGGCACCGTGCACGAGGACTGGGCGAAGGCGCACCATCCGCTGTGGTATAAGGAAGTTACCCAAGACCGCACCACGCGCAAGAAACCTTAAGGACTTCACTGCTCCATGAGTATTACCAAAGCAACACCGCTGCTCAGCCCGGAAGAAATCGCGGTCCGGTCCGGGCAGCAGATGCCCTACCTGCACCTCCCGGTGCGGGCAGAGCTGTTCGCCACCCGTGAAACCCGCCTGCGTCAGCTGGCGGCCGGGCATGCGATGCGCGACTTCCTGCTGTTCGCCGCCGAACTGGCGCACGTCCAGCATGAAGTCCTGCAGGACTACCCGGCCGTGGCGCTGCCGAGCGGCGACGACCTGCTGGCCGCCGGCCGCGCCGCCCAGGCGCCGCTGCCGGCGCCGCTGTGGCCGCGCGACCCGGCCTGGCGTGGGGCCTTGCGCCGCATGCTGGAGCTGCTGGTCCCGCGCCTCGCGGGCAGCCCGGCCTTAGCCGCGGTGCAGGCACTGCTGGTGCTTGAAGACGACCACCTCGAAGGCCAGGCCGAACTGCTGCTGCAAGGCGCAGCCGGCCTGGACATGAGTGCGGCGCCATTGGTGGCGGCCGGCCTGCAGGTCTACTGGACCCATATGGTCCTGGCGATCCAGGATGCCCACGGCGCGGCGCGCCAGGAACCGTTCGGGCGCACGCTCGACGTGACCTTGTGCCCGTGCTGCGGCAGCTTGCCGACCTCGTCGGTCACGCGCCTGGACGCCGGTGGCAGCCACTTCCGCTACCTGAATTGCGCACTGTGCTCGACGCAGTGGCATATGGTGCGGGTCAAGTGCAGCCACTGCCAGTCCACCAAGGGTATCCATTACCACTCGCTGCAGGCGGTGGCCACCGATGGCGCGCAGGAAGACACGGCGAAGGCATCGGTCCAGGCCGAAACCTGCGACGAGTGCGGCCACTACCTCAAGATCGTGCGCATGGAGAGGGATCTCCACGTCGATCCGGTGGCCGACGACGTGGCGACCCTGACACTGGATATCCTGGTGTCCGAGGCCGGCTTCCAGCCGCATGGCGTCAATCTGCTGCTGCTCACGGGCGGCGAAGAAGGGCCGTCGGACGACGACGGCGCATCCAATCAATCCAGGAGTAATTGATCATGTCGCTCGACGAGTCCGTGGTCCACGGCTCGAAGGCGACAGTCAAGGATCTGCCTTCGATCGATAAACTGCTGCGCCTGCCATCCGTGCAGGCGCTGGTTTCCATCCACGGCCATACCCTGGTCGCGGTGGAAGCGCGCGCACAGGTGGATAGCCTGCGCGCGCAGGCATTGAGCGGCGTGCTCCCTGCGAGCGCGCTGCTGCCCGATGCACTCGGCCAGTCGCTGGCCGGGCGTGTCGCCGAACGCCTGGCGCCGAACATGCGCCGGGTGATCAACCTGACCGGTACGGTCATCCATACCAATCTCGGACGCGCCGTCCTGCCGCGAGCGGCAATCGACCACCTGGTCGCGATGATGGCCGGCCCGAATAACCTCGAATACGACCTCGACAGCGGCTCACGCGGCGATCGCGACAGCATCGTCGAAGGCCTGCTGTGCGAGATCACCGGCGCCGAAGCCGCGACCGTGGTCAACAACAACGCCGCCGCCGTGCTGCTGTCGCTGGCCGCCCTGGGCGGTGGCCGCGAAGCGATCGTCTCGCGCGGCGAGCTGGTCGAAATCGGCGGCGCCTTCCGCATGCCGGACGTGATGGCCAGCGCCGGCGCCCACATGGTCGAGGTGGGGACTACCAACCGCACCCATCTGGCGGACTACGAACGCGCGATCAACGAGCGCACGGCGCTGCTGATGAAGGTCCATACCAGCAATTACGCGGTGCAGGGCTTCACCAGCTCGGTGTCGGAAGCGGAACTCGCGCCGCTGGCGAAAGCCCGTGGCGTGGCCCTGGTCAGCGACCTGGGCAGCGGTTCGCTGATCGACATGGGCAAGTACGGCCTGCCGCAGGAGCCGACGCCGCAGCAGATGCTGGCAGCCGGCTGCGACGTGGTCACCTTCTCGGGCGACAAGCTGCTGGGCGGGCCGCAGGCCGGCCTGATTGTCGGCTCCAGGGAATTCGTCACCCGCATCCGCAAGTTTCCGATGAAGCGCGCGCTGCGCCTGTCGAAACTGCCGCTGGCGGCGCTGGAAGCGACCCTGCGGCTGTACCTGCAGCCCGAGCTGCTGGTGCGCGAGTTGCCGACCCTGCGCTGGCTGACCCGCACCCAGGAGCAGGTGGGGACGAGCGCCAACGCCATCCTGGGACCGCTGCGCGAGGCGCTGGCGCCGCGCTATACGGTGACCCTGGAAACGATGCTGAGCCAGATCGGCTCGGGTTCGCTGCCGATCGACCGCCTGCCGTCGAGCGGGGTCGCCATTGCCCCGAACCTGTCCGGCAAGCGCGGCATGGGCACGGCGCTCGACGCCCTGGCCGAGGCCTTGCGCGGCTTGCCGCTGCCGGTGATCGGCCGCATCGCCGACGACCGCCTGCTGCTCGACTGCCGCTGCATCGACGACCCGGCCGAACTGCTGGGCCAGCTCGGCGCGCTGCGCCAGGCGCTGGTCGCAGACTGAACAACCAAAGGATTTCGCATGATCGTCGGCACCGCCGGACACATTGACCACGGCAAGACGGCGCTGGTGCGCGCACTGACGGGCATCGACGCCGACCGCCTGCCGGAAGAGAAAAAGCGCGGCATCACCATCGAACTGGGCTATGCCTGGATGCCGCTCGAGGATGGCAACCGGATCGGCTTCGTCGACGTGCCGGGCCACGAAAAGCTGGTGCGCACGATGGTGGCCGGCGCCAGCGGCATCGATTTCGGCCTGCTCCTGATCGCGGCCGACGACGGCCCGATGCCGCAGACGATCGAGCATGCGACCATCCTGTCGCTGCTCGGCGTGCGGCGCGGCGCCGCCGTGATCACCAAGATCGACCGCGTCGACGATGCGCGCCTGGCCGAGACCGAAGCGGCGGTGCGCGGCCTGCTGGCCAGCGCCGGGCTGGAAGATTATCCGGTAGTGCAGGTATCCAGCGTGCGCGGCGACGGCATCGAGGCGCTGCGCGCGCGGCTGGTGCAGGCGCTGCAGGCGGCCCCTGGCGATGGCGTGCCCGGCGCCGCCTTCCGCATGGGCCTGGATCGGGCGTTCACGCTGGACGGCGTCGGCACCGTGGTCGCCGGCAGCGTCTCGAGCGGCAAGGTGGCCATCGGCGACGGCCTCGCACTGGCAGCCAGCCCGGACGAGGAGTACCGCGTGCGCAGCCTGCAGGTGCACAGCCGCGCCGCGCAAGAGGCGCATGCCGGCCAGCGCTGCGCCGTCGGCCTGGCGGGACTGGAACGCAGCGACGAGCTGCGTGGCCAGGTGCTGTGCGACCCGGCCATCGCGCTGACCACCCAGCGCATCGACGTCTGGCTGCAGGTGGCGGCGACCGAGGAAAAGGCGCTGCGCTCGGGCACCCTGGTGCACCTGCACGCCGCGACCCAGGATTGCCTGGCCACGGTCGCGGTGCTGGGGCAACCGTCGATCGCGCCGGGCGCGGCGGCGCCGGCGCAGCTGGTCTTGCACAAGCCGGCCAATGTCTGGCACGGCGACCGTTTCATCCTGCGCGACGCCTCGGCGATTCGCACCGTGGCCGGCGGCGCGGTGCTCGATCCGCTGGGCCCGGTGCGCTACCGCCAGACGCCGGAACGCCTTGCTTATCTGGAGTCCCAGCGCGCAGACGATCCGATGACGCGGCTGCTGGGCGCGCTGGCCCAGGCCCAGTACGGCGTCAACGGCGCGACCTGGTTGCGCAGTAGCGGACTGGCGCGCTGGCCGTTCGACCTGGCCGGTGTGCCGGACATCGTGGTCGGCGCCGGCGGCGAATGGCTGATTTCGCGCGCGCGGCTGCAGGAAAACGAGGCCGGCCTGCTGCAGGCGTTGGCCGACTTCCATGCGAAACATCCGGACGAGATCGGCCCCGACCTGCTGCGCGCGCGGCGCCTGGCCGCGCCGCGCATGCCCGAGGCGCTGTGGCTGCAGCTGACCGATCACATGATTGCGGCTGGCAGTATTGCGCGCCGCAACGGCTTCCTGCACCTGCCGGAGCACGGCGTGGCCCTGCGCGCGGCCGAACAGGTGGTGGCCGAACACGCCTTGCCGAAACTGCTGGACGGACGCTTCGATCCGCCCTGGGTACGCGACATCGCCCAGACCGCGCGCCTGCCCGAAGTGCAGGTGCGCCAGGTGCTGGGCCGCATGGCGCGCGGCGGCGACGTGTACCAGGTGGTCAAGGATTTGTTCTATCACCCGGCCGTGATGCAGGAGGCGGCCGACCTGGTGCGCCGCCTGGCGCGCGAGGATGCGCAAGGCCAGGTCACGGCGGCGCGCTTCCGCGACGAGACCGGCCTGGGCCGCAAGCGCGCGATCCAGATCCTGGAGTTCTTCGACCGGATCGGTTTCTT
Organism: Massilia sp. UBA2604; assembly: GCA_002339265.1. Taxonomy (GTDB): domain Bacteria; phylum Pseudomonadota; class Gammaproteobacteria; order Burkholderiales; family Burkholderiaceae_D; genus Telluria. The sequence goes on from DDKG01000135.1 coordinate 37,694, forward strand.
GCGGCGGGTCGGCGACGTGCACCTGTTACGGCCGGGGACGTTGCTGTTTCCGGCGAAGGACTAGCAGGCCGGCGCCGGCCAGCATCAGGGCCAGCGAGCCGGGTTCCGGCACCTGCGCCGGATCCACGAAAGTGAAGTCGTCCATTGCATACGAGCCCTGGGCGCCGGTGCGCACGACCACCGCATCGATGGCGCCAGTCCACCCGGCGTCCAGGAAGGCCGATGCACTTGACAGTTGCAGCGACGCCGAGCTGGCGACCAGCTGGCCCGCGAAGTAGAGGTCGAAGCTTACGCTGCTGTCCTCATATCCCGAAAACCAGGCGCCGTTGAACACCGTCGGCGCCAGGAAGCGGATGGTGCTCGCGATCGGCCCGCCGTCGGTCCAGTCGGTCGTCACCTGGCCCAGGCCGGAGTGCGGAGTGAATGGCGCTCCTTCTGCGGTAAAGACGTTCAGGCCGGACGCCGACCAGTCCAGGCCTCCGTAATTGCCGGGCACCGCGGCAAATCCGTCGGGGCCGACTATGTCGTCGAAGTTCAATACGGCGGCCGATGCAAAGGGCGCGCATAGCGCGATGGCGGCGGCGGCTGCGAAGTTGCGAATCGTGGATTGCATGATCATTCCTTTCAAATATTCGTTCAGCCGCGGCCCAGCGCCGGGTCGCTGACCGTGTGGCGACCAGTCTCGACGCGGCCGGCAAAGCGGCGCAGGTAGTCGGGCTGGCCTGACACGGTGGCGCTGAAGTCGTACCAGTAGTCGTTGCCTGCTACCGGGATGCGCACGGTAAGTTCGGCGCGTGGCGCCAGCGTGTGCTGCTGGCGCAGCGCGGCGTAAGCATTCGCAGCCAGGTTGAAGGTGCACGGCGCCGACCCGGCATTCACCAGGAGCAGCACCAGCTCGCCGCTGGCGGCGTCGCAGCGCACCTGCACGTCGGGACGCGGCTGGCCGGCCGCGACGGCGCGCAGCGCGCTGCCGCTGAAGTGGCGGTGGTAGCCGTTCGGCCCCAGCACCCACAGGTCGTAGGCGCCGCCGACCGCCGGCGTCCACACGTCCGACAGCGACTTGCCCGCTTCGACCGTGTAGCGGCGCGGGATGGCGGCCAGGTTCTTGCGGTCGTAGACGTGGAACACGGCGCCCTGGCGCCCGCTGTTGATGAAGTTCAGCGCCACCCGCGCGGCGGCCATCGTGGCGCCGGGCTGCACTTCGCAGGTAGTCGCCAGTTCATACGGCAGCGCGCGCGAGGGACGCGTCCCGGCGGCCTGCGCGGGCATCTGTGGCGCGGCGGGCGCCGGGATCTGCGGCAGGCGCTGCTGGGCGGCGCGCAGGGCGTCGGCCTCGCCCTTGCTCTTGCGGCCTTTCAGCACCGGCAGCGCCTCGTCGTTGGGCGAAACAAAATTGAAGGCGCTGGTAAGGTCGCCGCAGACCGCGCGGCGGAACGGGCTGATGTTCGGCTCCTTGACCCCGAAGCGCGCCTCCAGGAAGCGCAGCACCGAGGTGTGGTCGAACACCTGCGAATTGACCCAGCCGCCGCGGCTCCACGGCGAGATCACATACATCGGCACCCGCGGTCCCGGCCCGTACACGCGGCCGTCCGGCGCCGGCTGCTTGGTGCTGCCGGGCGGCCGCGGATGGGTGTAGTACTCGTGCGCCAGGTCGCCAGGGGCCAACGTGGTCTTGCCGGCATAGCCGCCCTTGCCGTCGGGCGAGGGCGCCGAGGGGGAGGGCACGTGGTCGAAATAGCCGTCGTTCTCGTCGAAGTTGACAATCAAAACCGTCTTGCTCCACACCTCGGGATTGGCGGTCAGTGCGTCCAGCACCTCCTGCAGGAACCATGAACCCTGCACCGGGCTCGACGGCCCGGGATGCTCGCAGTAGATCGACGGCGCGTTCATCCACGACACCTGCGGCAGTTTTCCTTCACGGATGTCGCGCTTGAAGGCGTCCAGGTATTCCTCGGGCCGGGTACCCGGCAAGGTATTGGCGATGCCTTTATACAGCGGATTGTTCGGGTTGTCGGTGGCCGCGTCATAGGCCTTGTAGGGCAGCGACTGGCCGGTATTGGTATATGGCTGGCCGGGTGCGCCGCCGCTCGAGACCGGATAGCCCGACGCGATATTGGCGCGCCTGAACTGGCGGAAGGCGCCCAGCATATTGTCGCCCCATTCGTCGGGCATGTTCTGGTAGCTGATCCACTTGATGCCGGCCTGCTCGAGGCGTTCCGCGTAGGTGGTCCAGGTGTAGCCGGTGTTCACGCCACCCGCGACGCCGTCGATCGCATCCCACTCGTTGGTGACGAAGGCGGTGCCGGTCGGCACCGCGCCGTTAGTGCCGGTCAGGAAGAACGAGCGGTTGGCGTCGGTCCCGGTGTGCATCGAGCAGTGGTAGGCGTCGCACAGGGTGAAGGCGTTGGCCAGCGCGAAGGCGAAGGGGATTTCGCCCTCCTTGAAATAGCCCATCGAGATCGGATTCTTGTAGCGCGGCCACTGGTCCATGCGGCCGTTGTCCCAGGCCAGCTGGCTGTCGAGCCAGTCGTGCGGCGTGCCGTTGGCGCGCTGGGCATTGCCCTTGCTGCCGTCGAGGTGGAAGGGCATCATCAGGTTGCCGTTGCCCATGCGTTGCTGCCACACGGTGCGGCCTTCCGGCAGGGGAATCGGGAAGCGGTCGCCAAAGCCGCGCACGCCGGCCAGCGTGCCGAAGTAATGATCGAAGGCGCGGTTTTCCTGCATCAGGATCACGACGTGCTCGACGTCGCGGATGGTGCCGGTGGCGTTGTTGGCGGGGATCGCGAGTGCGCGCTGGATGGCGGGCGGGAAGGTGGCGTAAGTGGCGGCGGCGATGCCGGCGCCCAGGAATCTGCGGCGTGAAGTCATGGGATTGGTCTGGAATTGGTTGATTACTTTTGGGTAACAACAGTTGCCGCTATCTGTTGTCGTGCCGATATGTTTTGCAACTCCGCCAAGGTAAGCGACTTGCATGACGATGTAATGACAAACGGGTGCATGGAACCGCGCCGCCCCTGTCGAAACACCCGCCGCTCCGGTATCATGGCGGGATGAATCAGAATCCTTCGCAACCTTTTGTACCTTTCGTCATCGGCGTCGCCGGAGGCAGCGGCAGTGGCAAGTCGACGGTGACCCAGCAAGTGCTGGCCTCGTTCGGCACCGATCTCGTCTCCGTCGTCATGCAGGACGACTACTACCGCGACCAGACCCATCTCACGATGGAAGAGCGGCGCGAGCAGAACTACGATCACCCGCAAGCCTTCGACTGGCCGTTGCTGGTCGAGCACGTGCGCGCCCTGCGCAACGGCGAATCGATCGCGATGCCGATCTATGACTTCACCGTTTCCAACCGTACCGACCGGACCATCCCCGTCAAGCCGGCCCCGGTGATCGTGATCGAGGGCTTGTTCGCCTTGCACGATGCCGAGCTGCGCGACATGATGTCCCTGAAAATCTTCGTCGACACCGCGCCGGACGTGCGCTTCATCCGCCGCCTGCAGCGCGACGTCGCCGAACGCGGCCGTTCGCTCGACAGCATCGTCGACCAGTACCTGGATACGGTGCGCCCGATGCACAAGCAATTCATCGAGCCGACCCGGCGCAAGGCCGACGTGATCCTGCCGCACGGCGCCAACGGCCCGGCGATCGACGTCATCACCACCAAGGTGGCGAGCGTCCTCGGCCAGCTGCAGCTGCTGGACCGCCGTTCCAGCCCGGCACTGGATTGATCTGCCCGCACGCGGTAAAATGCGTGCTCTTCGGAAGGAAATCGTCCCTGGTGGGGCGGCTGGGCTTCAAACCCAGTTGGTGGCGCCATGCGTCGCCGGGTGGGTTCGACTCCCGCATCCTTCCGCCATGACTATCTTCCCCTCGCTACCATGCTCATCCTCGGCTTCGACTATCCGGACGACTGCTTCTTCGATCTCGAGAACGATATGTGGTGCCGCGACCTGGGCGACGGCCGCATGCAGGTCGGCGTCAGCGCCTTCGGCGTCAAGATCAGCGGTAATTATTTCTATATGTGCCGGCCGAAATCCGTCGGCACCGAGCTCGAACAGGGCAAGACCATGGGCGTCGTCGAGCTGAGCAAGACGGTGGTGACGATCAAGACCCCGGTTTCCGGCACCGTGGTCGAGATCAACGAGGCGCTCGAAGACAAGCCCGAACTCATCAACCAGGACCCGTATGGCAAGGGCTGGATCGCCGTGATCCAGGCCAGCGTTTGGGAACAGGACCGCGCGCGGCTTGCGCATGGCGCAACCCTGGTCGAGCAGGCCGAACGCCGCATGCGGCTGGAGCCGGTCGACGACTGGATCAAGCCGTGAGCCAGGAACAGCGCGGGCTGGCCATCCTGGTTTGGTCGTGCGACCTGTCAAGGCCTGAGCTGCTGGCTACACCCTTCATGACCGCACAAGCGGCGGCGGCGCTCGACATGCGCGTGAAAATGCTGTTTTCTAACCAGTCGGTGCAGTGGCTGCTGGCCGAGCATGCCGATCGGCTGACCGGTTTCGGCGACGAACGCTGGCCGATCGCGCGCCACCTTGAATCCAGCGCGGAGCTGGGCGTCGACATTCGCGCCTGCACCCAGGCGCTGCATGCCAGCGGCGCCGACCGGGCGCTGTTGTCGCAGCATTGCGCCGGCGTCGAAGGCATGGTGTCCTTCGTCGAGCAAGGCAGCGCGCCGGGCTGGCGCATGCTGGTCTTCTAAGCGACCATTCCTCGTTCTTCCGGACGCAGCGTCAGCACGGCAACGCCGGTTGCGGTGACCGCCACCGTATGCTCGAACTGCGCCGACAGCGACCCGTCGCGCGTCACCACGGTCCAGCCATCGTCCTCGGTGCGCACGCTGCGCCCGCCCCGGTTGAGCATCGGCTCGATCGTGAACACCATGCCCTCGCGCAGTTTCAACCCCGCGCCTTTGGTCCCGAAATGCAGCACCTGCGGTTCCTCATGCATCTCGCGGCCGATCCCATGGCCGCAATACTCGCGCACCACCGAGCAGCCATTGCGCTTGGCATGGCGCTCGATCGCCCAGCCGACGTCGCCGAGAGTGGCGCCGGGCCGCACCGCGCGGATGCCTTTCCACATCGCCTCATAGGTGGTCTGGACCAGGCGGCGTGCGTCCAGGCCGACCGAACCGACCAGGTAGGTTTTGCTGGAGTCGGCGATATAGCCGTTCTTCTCGAGCGTGATGTCGAAGTTCACGATGTCGCCGTCCTTCAGCACGTCGTTCACCGACGGCACGCCGTGGCACACCACGTGATTGATGGACGAATTAAGAACAAATCCGTAGTCGTACTGGCCCTTGCTGGCCGGGCGCGCGCCGAGCTGGTCGACGATGAAGCGTTCGACGAGCGTATCGACGTCGAGCGTCGTCATGCCGGCCAGGGATAGCCGGTCGAGCATCCCGAACACCGACGCCAGCAGGCGCCCCGATTCGGCCATCAGCGCCAACTCGTGCGGCTGCTTGGTCATGCCGCGCTCAGCGTGAGGGGCGGCGCCGACACGCCGGCGGCGGCCAGCTCGCGCTGGACGATCTCGTTGAAGCTCATGGTGGGATTGGTTTCGCACAGCATGCCGATCTTGATCCAGAACGCGGCTTGCGCGTTGATCGAGCGGCAGGAAACCTTGGTGGCGAGACGGACCTGGTCATGCAGGTCGTCTTCGATGTTGACGATGCCCATGGTGTTACTCCAATATATGATTCGTAGCGGGAGTATATACGGTTCATATATTGAGTCAACACGGGCGATCATACAAAAATGGCGCCGGGATCGCTCCCGGCGCCATCTAGGCTGACAACACTACGCTTACAGCGAGCGCAGGAACGCCATCAGCTCGTCGCGCTGGGCCTTGTTGAGCTTCGCGAAGCGGTTGCGGGCGGCGGCTGCTTCACCGCCGTGCCACATGATCGCTTCGGTCAGGTCGCGTGCGCGGCCGTCATGCAGATAGCCGACATTGCCTTCCTTCTCCATGACCGCTTCGCTCAGGCCAAGACCCCACAAGGCCGGGGTGCGCCACATGCTGCCGCTGGCCTGGCCTTCCTGGTAGCCGTCGGCGAGTTCCGGACCCATGTCGTGCAGCAGCAGGTCGGTGTAAGGACGGATGGTCTGGTCGCGCAGCTCCGCGAACAGGTGGTTCGACCCGGTCTTCATCGATGGCGTGTGGCAGGCCACGCAGTTCATCGAGCTGAACAGCTTGGCGCCAGCAGCCACCTTGACGGTGTCGACGTCCAGTTCCTTGATCGGCGCGACGCCTTTCGGGAAACCGCTGGCCAGACTGCGCTGCGCCGGCACCGCGAGCAGCGCCAGGTAGTGTGAGATCTTGGTCAGGTCGGCTTCCGAGATGCCGCGCTGTTTCGGCGCGGTGGCGCAGCCGGCCGGGTTGTTGTCGCAGCTCAGGCTCGGGTAGACCGGCGAAGTCACCGACATATCCTGCAGCAGCGCGCTGGCGCTCTGGTGACGCAGCGACGCCTTCGACGCCTTCCAGCCGAAGCGGCCCAGCTGGACCGCGCCGGTTTCCGGATTGAAGACGAAGTTGGCGGTGCCCTTGACGCCATCCTGGTCTGGCGTGGTGCGCACGCGCGCCAGGATGTCGGCCTCGGGCACGGCTTCGAGCAGGCCGACGCCGATCATCGGCTGGGCGGAGCGCAGCGACACCACGGACGGGGTTGGACCATCGAACTTGAGCTTGGGTTTGCTCAGGGTGACGATGGTGCCGTCGGCCAGCGCGACCGTTTTGGTGTCGAAGCCGTTGACCCGCACACCGGTGCCCCAGTTCTGCGGGGTGCCGGCGCCCGACAGGGCGTTCATCTGCACCGTCGCGCCATAGACCGGATGCGGCAGCTGCGCGCCGTCGGCGCCGATGGTGGCAACCCGCACGCCCATCGTGTCCAGGCGACGTTTGTCGATCGGCGCAGGGCTGCGGCCGTTGTTCGCATGGCAGGCCACACAGGTGGACTGGCCGAAGGACTGGCCCTGCAAGCCGACCGCCGGCAGGTACTTCTCGTTGTCCGGCTCGTTGTGTTCGCCTGTGCTGAAGTTGGTATGCAGCAGGCGGCGGCCTTCGACGAAGCGCTGCATGTTCTGCATGCCGACGTTGTTGAATGGCTGCTGGAACATGAACTTGCCGTTGTCGCTGTAGTTGTACGAGACCGAGCCGATGCCGCCGGACAGGGTCTCGAACGGCAGCGGCGCGTTCATCAGGCGGGGCTGCACGCCATACCACGGCCGCAGGCCTTCGCCGACCACATACGTCCACTCGGTCGAGTAGTAGCGGATGTTGCCGGTGTCGCCGAGCGCGGTCAGCGCAGCCTGGGTGGTGAAGTACGACGGCGAGACCTCGACCACGTCGCCGGCCACCAGCCGCCGGGCGGGAACATGGACGCCGTTCGGGAAGCCATCCGAATTCAGTGCCGTGTGGCCCGGGTAGTCCCACAGCTGCAGCGTGCAGTCGCCATTGGCCAGGTTCGGGTTGTACAAGGTGTTGTTGCGCGGATAAGGCGTGGTCGGGCAGACCCGCGTCTTGTCGTTGACCGGCTGGCCCGGCGCCATCCAGCCATACCCCGTGGCGTTCTTGTTGTCGAACTGACGGAAGAACGCCACGCCGCCGATCAGGAACGGCACCGTGGTGTACTGGTTCACGGTCAGCACCGGCTTGGTGTTGTTGGGCACGCGGCTACGGTCGATGATCTCGACGCCCCAGGTGCGGTTCTTGTAGTACAGCGGCACGAAGGTCAGGTGATTGCCCGGTCCCTTGTCGAACGCCATGCCGGTGGCGGGATTGACCGTCTCGTTGGGGTACTCCGAGCCGATCTCGTTCCATTCCTCGCCGCGCTCGCGGCCGTGCCGCGCCTTGCCGCGCGCGCCGAAGCGCGTCACCAGGGTGCCGTCGGCGAGGGTGAACTGCAGCGATTCGAGCGCTTCGTTCGAACCCGGCAGCGGCGTCCAGCCATTGCCGTTGGCCGGGAAGGCGACTGCCGAGGTGGGCGCCTCGGGCACGGTATTGTCGCTGCCGGGCGTCTTGAATTCGACTTCCCACAGCGAGTAGCCGTAGTCGGTGGCGCGCTGGTAGCCTTGCAGGCGCACGTGCTTGGCGACCGTGTTCAGGTTGAAGAATTCCTCTACCTTGCCCTTGCCGTCGTTTACGGCGCGCAGCTCGGTCCAGGTATGGCCGTCGTTCGAGGTCGACAGCGTGTATTCCTTGGCGTAGGAATTTTCCCAGTTCAGCTTCATGTAGCCGATCGGGGTCGGCCCGGCGAAGTCGAACTGGATCCAGCCGTTGTCGTCCTTTGGCTTGCTGGCCCAGCGGGTGTTGAGCTTGCCGTCGATCGCCATGCTAGCCGACAGGCCGCCGTTTTCCGTCTCCGACGAATCCGCCCTGGTCGGCTTGACGACGATGCCAGGCTTGCTCAAGTCGATCGGGATGTTCGGGTCGGGCGTGGTCGGCGGCGTGCCCGGCTCGGCCGGGGTGCCGGTGAAGGCCTGGATCTCGAGGATCGAATAACCATAGTCCCCGGCGCGCCGGATACCCTTCATGCGCAGGAACTTGCCCTGGCCGTTCAAGCCGGTCAGGTCTTCGACGCCGCCCTGGCTGCCGGTGACGGTCTTGATCGTGGTCCAGGTGTCCTCATCGTCGGAAACCTGCAGCTCGTACTCGCGGGCATGCGCGTTTTCCCAGTCGATGCGCACCCGCGTGATCACCGCGCTTTCGGCAAATTCGAGGGTCAAGTGCTGGTCGTGGGTGAATTCGCTGCCCCAGCGCGTGTTGCGGTCGCCGTCGATGGCGTATTTGGCGTCGAGATCGGCGCGCTCGCGTGATGTCGCGGTCGCCTTGATCGGGGTAAGCGGGGCTTCGGGCTGCTCGGCCATGGCGGAAAAGGCGCGGGACAGGCTCTTGCTGACGCTCTGCATGGACGACAGGGGTGAGTCCCCATCGCCGCTCCCGCCGCAGCCGGCCAGCAACATCATGAGTGCGAGCGGCAGGCCGGGCATGCGGTTGCGGCCTGGGGACTGCCCGCGAGGCAGTAAATTCATTTGGTACTCCTTGGTTATTCATTATCGATTGGAGAATCCCGCGCCAGCGGCAACCGCCGTCCGCACTACGCGGGTCTGCTTTTTCCGCACGCCTTGCTGGCCGTGATCCTGATACCTCCCCCCTTTAACCAAGGGTGAATTGCTCTGAGGCAACTTTTAACGTTAAGATATCCTCCACGTCAATACGTGTCAAGGGCATGCGTCATGATCTACACGATGGAAGAGTGTTTGGATGCAGCTTTGACGTTGACGGGAGTGGAAGTCATCACCAATAATCGAAGGTCATGCACATCTTGCGCACATCGTCGATGCTGGTCCGTCTGGTCCTGGCCTGGTTCGTCCTTACCCTGGGCGCCGCCAGCGCCGCACCCATGGTGCAGCCGGTCGCCATGGCGCTGGTCTGTTCCGAGGGCGGCGCCAAGGTCGTCCTGGTCGACCTCGATGGCGCCGCCGTGCATGCCAAGGGGCACACTCTCGATTGCCCGCTGTGCCTGCCCGCCGCCGTGCCGCCGCTGCTGGCGGCCCCGTGCGTCCCGCCGCCGCAGCCGACGGCAGCGGCGCTGCAGCTGCCCGCCGTCTTCCACGTGGCCGTCACAGCCGGCGCGCCGCTACCGCCACGCGGGCCTCCCGCGCACTCCTGACGCTTTCGAACCGGTGATAACGCCGGTGCAGTCTTTACGCGCGCAGCGCGGCGTGGCCCATGCCGGTCCGCGCCCGCATGGCGCGCGCTCAATCAGGAGTAGCAAGATGAATCAACGAGTTTCAAGCAATCGGGTTTCGAGTCCAACTTCGCGGCGCGCCTTCGTGCTGTCCGGCGCCACCCTCGCGCTGGGCGCACTGGCCGGCTGCAGCGTGGGCAGTTCGGTCAGTTTCAACGGCACCGACATCACCGGCGCCGATTTCGGCCGCGATTTCCGCCTCAAGGATCCGAGCGGCCAGGAGCGCACGCTGGCCGACTTCAAGGACAAGGTCGTGCTGGTGTTCTTCGGCTTCACCCAGTGCCCGGACGTGTGCCCGACCGCGCTGGCGCGCGCGGCCGAAGTCAAGACCCTGCTCGGGCCGGACGGCGACCGCCTGCAGGTGCTGTTCGTCAGCGTCGACCCGGAGCGCGACACGCCCGAGGTGCTCAATGCCTATACGGCCGCCTTCGATCCGACCTTCCTCGCCCTGTACGGCGACCCGGAACGCCTGGCCGAGACCGCGAAGGAATTCAAGGTGATCTACCAGAAAGTACCGACCGGCGATTCCTACACCATCGACCATACCTCGGTCACCTATGCCTACGGCACCAACGGCAAGCTGCGCCTGAAACTGTCGCACAGCCAGTCGGCGATCGAGTACGCTGCCGACGTGCGCAAGCTGCTGCATGCCGCGTAACTTGCCCCTATTGTCCCTATCCAGATCAATCAAGGAGAACACCATGAACCACTTCATCCGCACCGCCGCCGTCGCCATGCTGGCCGCCGTAGCAAGTTCCGCTTATGCCCAGGCCAATGTCTCGGTCAAGGACGCCTGGGTGCGCGCCACCGTGCCGCAACAGAAGGCGACCGGCGCCTTCATGCAGCTGCAGGCGGCCAAGGACAGCAAATTCGTCTCGGCCAGCTCGCCGCTGACCCCGACGGTCGAAGTGCACGAGATGGCGATGCAGGGCGACGTCATGCGCATGCGTCAGGTGCAGTCGATCGACCTGCCCGCCGGCAAAGCGGTGGAGCTCAAGCCGGGCGGCTACCACATCATGATGATGAACCTGAAGGCCCAGGTGAAGGAAGGCGATACCGTGCCGTTCACCCTGGTATTCGAGGGCAAGGACGGCAAACGCGAGACGGTCGAGATCAAGGCGCCCGTGAAAGCCCTGAACAGCACTGCCAAGCCGGCCCACGCTGGCCACTAAGTTTTCACTGGACGGCAGCGCGATAGTTGACGTGAAAACAACAACCACAGGTAGGAGTTTTCTGTAAACCAATCGTGCGCATGGTGCCGCTTCGTACAATCGCCTGATTGCCAACCGGCCTCCTGACAGGGAGAGCCGCGGCCTCATGCGATTGGAGTGGATATGCGAGGAAGTCCTTCATGGTTGCCGGGCGGACGCGGCGAATGGGCGCTGCTGGCGGCGCTGGCCGCCTGCTATCCGGCCAGCCTGGTGCTGCCCCCGGCCTGGGCGCGCGAGGGCGGTCCGCTCGAAAACCTGCAGGTGCTGGTGCTGGGCGCCGGTTCCGTGCTGGCGCTGCTGGTGTATCTGCGCACCCGGCCGGCGCGCGTCGCCATGCTGGCGCTGTGGGTCGCGCCGGTCTGGCTGCTGCTGGCAGGGCGTGAGCTCAGCTGGGGCAGGGCGTGGCTGCCTCACACCGCCGACGACACCGTGACGGCGATGGCGCTGTGGTTGCAGCCGCTGGCCCGGCCCGGCGCCGCCGTGCTGCTGGTCTGGCTGCTGCTCAGCGCCGTGTATTATCGGATCGATGGGCCGGTGCGGGCCGCGTTTGCGCGGCGCGTACCCTGGATGGTGCTGGTGGTCCTGCTGGCGGCGGCCATGGGCTCGACCTGCGCCGAGGGCCATATGTCCTGTCATCTCGACCAGGTCCTGCCCAGGGCCCAGACGTTCGAGGAATTATGCGAGCTGCTCGCCTATGTCGCGCTGTGCATGGTCCAGCATGTGGTTTTCATGCATCAGATGCCTGCCAAGCCCGTGCCTGGCGGCGTACATGTTTCCGCGGTGACGCCCGAGAAAGTCGGTTGACTAGTCCAGAATCCATAGCATGAACGGCAACTGGGACATTTTGCCCGTTTGTCTGCACCGCGATTTCCTCTAGGATGTCGGGTTTTGGGTAAGGGCCGCCATTGTCGCACCGCGGTCGAGCGATCATGTCGAACGTTAAAGTTGTAGATTTAGAAACGGTGGAGCAGGGCGACGGCAGCGCTGCCGGCCTGGCCCAATACTGCGCGCAGTACTGGGCACTGACCAAGCCGCGCGTCACCATGCTGACCGTGTTCTGCGCCGTCATCGGCAGCCTGCTGGCCAGCGAGGGCTTCCCCGGCTGGGGCGTGCTGCTGTACAGCGCCGCCGGCATCTGGCTGCTGGCCGGCGCCGCCTTCGCAGTCAATTGCCTGCTCGAAGCGCGGATTGACGCCCGCATGGCGCGCACCGCCCGCCGCGCGACCGCCAGCGGCAGCCTGAGCCCGCTGCAAACCGTCGTGTTCTCGCTGGCGCTCGGCGGCGCCGGCGCGGCGCTGCTGTATACCCGGGTCAATCCGCTGACGATGTGGCTGACCCTGGCGACCTTCGTCGGCTACGCCTTCATCTATACGCTGCTGCTCAAGCCGAACACCCCGCAGAACATCGTGATCGGCGGCTTCGCCGGCGCCATGCCGCCGGCGCTGGGCTGGGCCGCGGTCGCCAATGCGGTGCCGATGGAAGCCTGGCTGCTGGTGCTCATCATCTTCTTGTGGACGCCGCCGCACTTCTGGGCGCTGGCCATGTACCGCCGCGACGACTATGCCCGGTCCGGCCTGCCGATGCTGCCCGTGACCCACGGCATGGCGCACACCGGCCTGCAGGTCTGGCGCTACAGCCTGGCGCTGGCGGCCGGCACCGCGCTGCCGTGGGCGGTGGGCATGAGCGGGGTGGTGTACCTGGTGGCGGCCTGCGCGCTGAATGCCGTGTTCCTGCGCTATGGCTGGCTGGTCCACAAGCGCTACAGTGACCGGATCGCCCGCAAATCGTTCGCCTGGTCGATCGTGTACCTGGCGCTGCTGTTTGCGGCCTTGCTGCTGGACCATTACGTCGCACTGTAAAATGCCGTAACGGGAATTGTCAATTTGAGTACGCTGGCGCACGGTGAGGTAGAACGTTAATATCTTAAGCTGTTTGCATGACAGCGAGAGACCACACCCACCCCACCATGCGGGTGCGCGGCAATCCAGCGCATCTACCGACTCATCTGCCGGACCAGAAGCCGCCGGCAAGCCTGCTCACCGCGTCCGACGTGCGCGACAGCGCCGACCTGGCCCGCCTGCTCGAGCAGCTCGGCTGTGGCGACGACCTGATCGTCGTCTCGAACCGGGCGCCCTGCATTCATTCCCATACGCCCGACGGCATCAAGGCCCAACGGCCCGCCGGCGGCCTGGTCACGGCGCTGGAAGCCGTGCTGGCTGCGGAGGGCGGCTGCTGGATCGCCCACGGCAGCGGCGACGCCGACCGCGCCACCTGCGACGAGCACGACCATGTGCGCAAGGAGCACCTGGACGCGCCTTACCGGCTACGCCGCCTGTGGCTCGACCAGGACGAAGTGGCCGGCTATTACGAGGGCCTGTCCAACGAGGGGCTGTGGCCGCTGTGCCACCGCACCGACGTCGAACCGACTTTCCGCGCCGCCGACTGGGATCACTACGTGCGGGTCAACCGCCGCTTCGCCGAGGCCGTGGTGGCAGAAGCCGCGACCGCGCGTCCGGTCGTGCTGGTCCAGGACTATCACCTGGCGCTGGTGCCGCAGATGGTGCGTGAACACCTGCCCGAGGCGGTCATCGTGCTGTTCTGGCACATTCCGTTCCCGGCGCCGCAGCGGCTGGCGCGCCTGCCATGGCGCGACCAGGTGATGGCGGGCCTGCTGGCCAGCACCGTGGTCGGCCTGCAGACCCCGGCCGATGCAGCCAACTTCAAGCAGGCGCGCAGCGCGGCGCCGAACGGCGGCGCCTACGTCGACGCCTATCCGATCTCGATCCGCTGGCCCGCCCGCCAGGAGCTGCCCGCGCCCGGTCTGGGCGACGACGTCCGGCGCCGCTTCGGCATCGCGCCCGGCGTGCGCCTGCTGGTCGGCATCGACCGCATGGACTACACCAAGGGCATCCCGGAGCGCCTGCAGGCTTTCGAACTGCTGCTGGAGCAGCGCCCGGAACTGCTTGGCCAGGTCACCTTGCTGCAGATCGGCGCGCCTTGCCGCGGCGCGCTGCCGACCTACCAGGAAATCGCGCGCCAGGTGAAGGCGCTCACGGCCCGCATCAATGAACGCTTCGGCAACGGTTCCTGGCAGCCGGTCGTGCTGCACGCCGCCAGCGCCAACGCGGCCACCGTCACCGACTGCTACCGCGCCAGCGACGTCTGCCTGGTGACGAGCCTGCACGACGGCATGAACCTTGTGGCCAAGGAGTTCGTGGCGGCGCGCAACGACCTGCGTGGCGCGCTGGTGCTCAGCCGCCAGGCCGGCGCCGCGGCCGAGCTGGAGCAGGCCTTGCTGGTCGAACCGCGCGACATCGCCGGCATCGCCCGCGCCATCGGCCGCGCGCTCGACATGCCGTTACAGGAACAGGCCACCCGCATGCGCGCCATGCGCGCCGTGGTGAGCCAGAGCACCGTATTCGGCTGGGCGGCCCGCCTGCTGGAGGACGGCCTGCGGATCGCGGCCGCCCGCAGCCGGCGCCAGGTTCCTGCCCGGCTCGGCCAGCGCTACGCAGCGTAGTCTGGGCAGCGTCGTCAGGACGCCGGCACGCAGGGCTGCAGGCCGGCCGTCAGCGCGCGCAGGGTGTCGCCGAAGCCGTCGCGTGCTCTGGCGTCCACCCGGGCGCTGGCTTCGACGCTCAGGCGCGCCGCCGGCGCGTCGGCGGCGTGCGCGGCTAATTGAAAGGCGTCGAGTTGCGGTTTATGCCAGGCCAAAAGGAAGAGGTCCAGTCCGCCTCGACGGGTGCCTGTTACACTGGCGGCACACGCATTGATGGATCAGCGCCACCCTCCATGAACCTCCAGCTCAGCGATATCGGTGAAGCCATCCAGCTGGCGATCGCGCCGGTGTTCCTGCTGGCCGGGGTGGGCACGATGCTGATCGTGCTGACCAATCGCCTGGGTCGCCTGATCGACCGCAGCCGGGTGCTGGAAGACCGTCTGAAGGCAAATCCCGAGAATGAATGCATGGGCGAACTGCTCAGCCTCTACTATCGCACCCGTCTCATCAACGTCGGCATCACCGCCAGCACGGTGTGCGGCCTGCTGATCTGCGTCGTGATCGCCATGCTGTTCCTGGGAGACACCACCGACCTGCCGGTCGATCATTACATTGCCCTGTGCTTCGTGGGCGGCATGCTGGCGCTGATCGTCGCCTTTGTCTATTTCATGCGCGAGATCGTGATCTGCTGCAGCTTCATGCGCGAACAGCAGCTGAAGGTGCTGGAAGGCTGCGCGGCTACCGCAGGATAGGATGGGAGGTTGGCCGGCGCAGGACGCCGGCCGGTAGGAGTGCCGCGCTCAGAATTCCTGGGCCGTCGGCCGCAGGACGATCTCGTTGATGTCGACGTCGTCCGGCTGCTCGATCACGAAGGCGACGGCGCGCGCGATGGTCTCGGCCGGGATGGCCGCCTTGTAGAAGTCCATCACCGCCGCCTGCGAGGTGCCCGAGGTCGAGAACTTGAGGTCGCTCTCGACGGCGCCCGGTGCGATCGAGGTCACCCGCATCTTGCTGCCCACCTCATGGCGCAGCCCCTCCGAGATGGCGCAGCCCCTCCGAGATGGCGCTGACGGCGAACTTGGTGCCCGAATAGACCGTGCCGCCGGGCGAGAACACCTTGGTGCCGGCGACCGAGC
Organism: Massilia sp. UBA2604; assembly: GCA_002339265.1. GTDB lineage: Bacteria > Pseudomonadota > Gammaproteobacteria > Burkholderiales > Burkholderiaceae_D > Telluria. Next base: position 53,294 of record DDKG01000135.1, read on the forward strand.
TGATGTTGATGACGTGGCCGCTGCTGCGCCCGAGGAACATCGGCAGGGTGGCGGCGATCCCGTACAGCACCCCTTTCAGGTTGATGTCGATCATCGCGTCCCATTCGTCGGTGTTGACTTCGGCCATGGGGCGGATCGGCATCAGGCCGGCGTTGTTGACCAGATCCACCAGTATCTTGGCGACGCCGGCGCCTAGGCTTACCTGGCCGCCTTCAGATGGCGGTCCAGGAAGCTGCGCATTTCGCGCGCGATCTCGGGGCCGTGGGTCTCGATCGCGAAGTGGCCGGTGTCGAGGAAGCGGAGATCGGCCTTCGGGTTGTCGCGCTTGAAGGCCTCGGCGCCGGGCGGCAGGAAGAAGGGATCGTTCTTGCCCCAGATGGCCAGGGTAGGCGGTTGGTGCTGGCGGAAGAAGGCGTGCAGCTGGGCGTATTGCTTGATGTTCTGGCCGTAGTCCACCAGCAGGTCCATCTGCGGATCGACGCCGATGCGCTCGATCGCCTCGTGGGCCAGCAGGTAGCCGTCCGGCGCGATCACCGTGGTGTCTTTCACGCCCTCGACGTATTGCCATTTGAGCATGTCCAGGGTGTTGAACTTGCGCAGCGCTTCCCGGTTGGCCGGCGTCGGATCGGCCCAGGCGGCCCGCATCGGGGCCCAGCCGGGGCTCAGGCCTTCTTCGTAGGCATTGCCGTTCTGGCTGACGATCGCCGTGATCTTTTCCGGATGGCGCACCGCCAGGCGCCAGCCGACCGGCGCGCCATAGTCGAACACGTAGATCGCATAACGCTGCAGTCCCTTGGCGGTCGTGAAGGCGTCGATCACGTCGGCCAGGTTGTCGAAGGTGTACTTGAACGACTTGTCGGCGCGCGTCAGCCCGAAGCCCGGCAGGTCGGGCGCGACCACGCGGTAGCCGGTGGCCAGCTGCGGGATCAGGTCGCGGAACATATGTGAAGAGGCGCCGAAGCCGTGCAGCAGCAGGACAGCGGGCGCGTCCTTCGGGCCGGCTTCGCGGTAGAACACGTCGACGCCCATGACCTGGACCGTGTCGTAGCGCACGGCGGGCGCCGGTTCGGCACCCTGGACGGCGCCGGCGCTGCCGACCGCGGCAGCCATCAGTAGTGGATTCAGAATGCTTTTCATGACGATCTCCCTGGATGAAGGATGGATTTGATAGTAACCTCCTAAGATGTCTTTATGAGGTTATGGCTTAAGTATGGCACGCTTCCAATAACCGTTCAAGTATAATGTTGATGGTTATTGCGAAAGGAAGACCATGTCTGATAACAAACAGGAAGCGTTACTGACCGAACCGTTGCTCGTGGCTGACCACGTGGCGCTCGACCTGCTCAATACCGAATCGCGCAGTGGTGAGCAGTACGTCGATTTCTGGCGCAGCGGGGACGACGTACTGCATTGGCTGGCGCGCTGCGGGATCGATGCGGGCCAGCCGGGCGGCGGGGCGGCCAAGGATGCCCTGTTACATGACGCCAAGGAGCTCAGGGCGATCGTGCGCGAGCTGGTCGAACGGCGAAAGAACGGGGAGCGGGGCAATCCGGACCAGCTCAACCTCTACCTGGCGACGAGGCAGTCGGCGCCGGTGCTGGAGTGGGGCGAGGACGGCCCCGTGCTCGCGCGCCGGCTACCGTCGCCCTCGGCGCAACAGGCGCTGGGACGGGTGGCCGAGGCGGCAGCGGAACTGCTGGCCAATGGACAATTCGAGTACGTGCGCCAGTGCGAGCATCCCGAGTGCGTGCTGTGGTTCTATGACCGCACCAAATCGCACAGACGCCGTTGGTGCAGCATGGCGCTGTGCGGCAACCGGCACAAGGCAGCCGAGTTCCGCAAGCGGACCCGCGCCGCTTCCTGAGCGGCCGAATTGAGCATGATTGACTGGCCGCGGCAGCCGGACCTTGCCATCACGTTCGTGTCGCGCGCCGGCGCCTGCAGCGCTCCAACGCGCCCAGCCTGACCCTGGCGCGGGTGGCGCGGTTCCAGGCGGTGGCCGAGCGCTATGGAGTGCCGATCAAGGCGGCCGGGCTGCAGTTCGCGCTGGCCAATCCGGTGGTTGTGGCCGTGATCCCGGGCGCGAGCCGGCCGGCGCGGGTGGTGGAAGACCAGCTGGCGCTGCAGGCCAGCATTCCGACGGCCTTCTGGCGCGAGCTGCGCGAGCAAGGGCTGGTGGCGCCTGAGGCACCACTGCCCATCGACGGCTTCTGAAGTCCGAACACTGCCCTCTGCTAACTGCGACTCCAGGAGTTGCGGTTAGCGCGCGCTTGCCTGCAGCGTCACCGCCGCCGGCGCCAGGCCCTCGGCCGCCACCCGCACCGTGATCGGGCCGCTGGCGCCCGGCTTCGCGCGCACGATGCCGAGCACCAGGCCGTTGAAGGCCGCCCGTTCGGCCGACGGGAAGGGCTCGAAGCTGGTCGGGTCACCGTTGTCGGTGGCCACCAGTTCGCCCGGTCCCTCGACCGTGAAGCGCACCCGCTGCATGCTGCGCGGGACATCGACGCCGGCCTTGTCGGCGATGCGCACGGTGACGAAGGACAGGTCGCGGCCATCGCCGGCAATCGTCGTGCGGTCGGCGCTGGCTCGCAGCGCGGCCGCCTCGCCCGCCGTCTTGACCGAGGCGCGCGCCCATTCCTTGCCGGCCTTGTAGCTGACCACGCGCACCTCGCCCGGCTCGTATTTCACCTCATCCCAGCGCAGGCGGTAGGTGAACGGCGCCTTCTTCTTGCGGCCCTGCGATTTGCCGTTGACGAACAGCTCGGCCTCGTCGCCCGAGGTGAACACGTGCAC
>DDKG01000320.1 GCA_002339265.1 Massilia sp. UBA2604
CGGCGAAGGCGCCGGCTACGCCGGCGGCATCATGTCGGCCGCGGTGGACGGCATCCGCGTGGCCGAGGCGGTGGCCAAGGCGATGGCCGCCAAGTGAATGATCAGGTGAACGCCCGCGCCGCCACCGCCGCCCAGGGCGTGGCCGCGCCCGCGCTGGCCATCCTGGGTTCGCTGGTGTCGGTCAATGCCGGGGCGGCATGGGCCAAGGGCCTGTTCCCGGCGGTCGGCAGCGCCGGCGTGGTGGCGCTGCGGGTCGGCTTGTCAGCCCTGATCCTGCTCGCCATCGTGCGGCCGTGGCGCTTCCCGCTGCGCCGCGCCGACCTGCCCAATCTCGTCATCTACGGCGTGATGCTGGGGGCGATGAACCTGTTCATCTACCGCTCGTTCGAACGCATCCCGCTCGGGATCGCGGTCGCGATCGAAGTCACCGGGCCGCTGGCGGTGGTGATCCTGTCCTCGCGCCATGCGCGCGACTTCCTGTGGGTGATCCTCGCCGGCGCCGGCTTGTGGCTGCTGCTGCCGACGGCGGCCAACAGCGCCGCGCTGGACCCGGTCGGCATCGCCTATGCGCTGGCGGCGGCGTTCTGCTGGGCGATGTACATCGTGTTCGGCAAGCGGGTGTCGACGCTGGACGGCGGCCAGGCCGTGTCGTGGGGGCTGCTGGCGGCCTGCGTGTTCGTGGTGCCGTTCGGCGTGAGCCACGCCGGCGGCGACCTGCTGGCGCCGGCGGTACTGGGCGGTGGGCTGGCGGTGGCGCTGCTGTCGTCGGCCCTGCCCTATACGCTCGAGATGAAGGCGCTCAAGCGCCTGCCGCGGCGCGTGTTCGGGATCCTGGTCAGCGCCGGCCCCGCGGTGGCGGCGCTGGCGGGTTTTCTCCTATTGGGCGAACGGCTCACGACGCTGCAATGGCTGGCGATCGCGCTGGTGACGCTGGCTTGCGCCGGCGCGGCGGCGACCGCCGACCGGCGCTGATCACAGCCAGCCGGCCTTCTTGAACCGCCGGTACAGGTAAGCGCACACGCCCACCATAGTGAGAAGCGCCAGCGGATAGCCCCACTTCCACTTCAGCTCGGGCATGAACTCGAAGTTCATGCCCCACACCCCGGCGAAGGCCGTGAACACGGCGAAGATCGCGGCGTACGAGGCCAGCTTCTTGCTCACTTCGTTCTCTTCGATCGCCACCATCGACAGGGTCACCTGGATCGCGGTGTTGATCGTGTCGCGCACCGCGTCCAGGCGGCCGGCGATGCGGTACAGGTGGTCGTGCACGTCGCGGAAGTAATCCTGGGTCTCGAGCACCACGCCCGGCACCCGGCCGCCGTACAGGCGGCCGACGGCGTCCATCAGCGGCACCACGGCATGGCGCAGGGTTTGCGCCTTGCGCTTGAGCTCATACAGGCGCTCGACGTTGGCGCGCTGCTTGCCCTGCATGCCGAAGATGTGGTCCTCGATCGACTCGAGCTCGGATTCGAGCATGTCGACCACCGGGAAGTAGCGGTCGACCACGGCGTCGACCAGCGCGTACAGCACGAAGCCGGCGCCCTTTTTCAATTGATGCGGCTCGCGCTCGGCGCGGGCGCGCACGCCCAGGAAGCCCTGGTTGGCGTCGCGCCGCACCGACAGCACGTAGTTCTCGCCGGCGAACACGGCCAGCTGGCCGACGTTCAGTTCGTCCCCGGCCAGCTCCACGATCTGGACCACGACGAACAGCGAGTCGCCGTATTCCTCGAGCTTGGGCCGCTGGTGGCCGCGCAGGGCGTCTTCGACCGCCAGTTCGTGCAGGCCAAATTCTTCCTGCATCAGGGTGATGTCGGCGGGGGCGGGATCACGCAGGGCGACCCAGACGAAGGTATCGTCCTGTTTCAGGAATTCGCTGATATCCTCGACCGGGATATCGCACAGTTTCTTGCCTTCCTGGTAGGCGACGCAGTTGATCAGCATGGAGTGAAAAGGTAGAGCGGGCGATGCAGGAGCTTACACCACCCGCCGCTCTTTTCACTACTCTTCACGCGCCCCGTCGATCCCCAGCTCCACGATCTTGCGCGTGATGGTGTTGCGCCCGATCCCGAGCCGCATCGCGGCGTCGTTCTTGCGTCCATGCGTATGCTTGAGGGCTGTCCTGATCAGGGCCGACTCGAACTGGCGCCCGAGGATGTCCATCACGTCCATCTGTCCCGCACTGAGCATGCCGGCGGCCTGCAGCTCGAGCAGGTCGATCCAGCCGTCGGGCGACGCGGGCGCCTGCGCCGCGACCTGCATCACGATGCCACCGGCGCCGGCCACCGGCAGTGCTCCCGTCCCCACCATGCCGTCGGCCAGCGGCACCGGATTGGCGCCATTGCCCGCCTGGCCCTGGGTCAGGTCGCGCGGCAGATCCTTGATCTCGACCGTCTGGCCGGGCGCCATCACGGTGATCCAGTTGCACAGGTTTTCCAGCTGACGCACATTGCCCGGCAATTCGAGGCCGGACAGGAAACGCATCGCCTGCTCGCTCATGCGCTTCGGCTCGACGCCCAATTGGTGTGCACTCTGCACCAGGAAGTGGCGCGTGAGGATCGGAATGTCGTCGCTGCGCTCGCGCAGGCTCGGCAAGCGCAGGCGGATCACGTTCAGTCGGTGGTACAAGTCTTCGCGGAACAGGCCGTCGCGCACGCGCTGCTCGAGGTTCTGGTGGGTGGCGGCGATCACGCGCACATTGGCCTTTACCGGCTGGTGGCCGCCGACGCGGTAGAAGTGGCCGTCCGACAGCACCCGCAAAAGTCGGGTTTGAAGATCGAATGGCATGTCCCCGATCTCGTCGAGGAACAGGGTGCCGTCCTCGGCCTGCTCGAAACGGCCGCGGCGCATGGCCTGGGCGCCGGTGAAGGCGCCCCGTTCATGGCCGAACAGTTCCGATTCCAGCAAATCCTTCGGGATCGCGGCGGTGTTCAGCGCGATGAAGGGTTGTTGCGCGCGCGGGCTGTGCTTGTGCAGCGCGCGCGCCACCAGCTCCTTGCCGGTGCCCGATTCGCCCGTGATCAACACCGTGACGTTCGATTGCGACAGGCGGCCGATGGCGCGGAACACCTCCTGCATCGCCGGCGCATGACCCAGGATCTCGGGCGTCTCGGCCGGCAGCGCCTCGACGCTGGCTTCGCGCAAACTCTCCTCCAGGGCACGCCGGATCAGCGCCACCGCCTTGTCGATGTCAAAGGGCTTCGCAAGATAATCGAAGGCCCCGCCCTGGAACGAGGACACCGCCGAATCGAGGTCCGAGAAGGCGGTGATGATGATGACCGGCAGGCCGGGATGGCGGGCCTTGACGGCCTGCAGCAGGTCGATGCCGGATTCGCCCGGCATGCGGATGTCCGATACCAGCACCTGTGGGGTATCGGTTTCAAAGGCGGTCAGGGCCTCGCGCGCGTTGGCGAAGCTGCGGGTCTCCAGGCTTTCGCGCGCCAGGGCTTTTTCGAGCACCCAGCGTATCGATGCGTCGTCGTCGACAATCCAGATTGGTTTCATGTATTCGTGCTTCCCGCAACATGGATTCAATAAAGGACTGGTCGGCGCCCCGCCGCCCGCGCTTATGGCAGGGGCAGCAGGATACGGAAATCCGTCAGTCCAGGCCGGCTTTCGCACTCGATCACCCCCAGGTGCTGCTGCACGAAGGTTTGCGCCAGCGTCAGCCCGAGGCCGCTCCCGCCGTCGCGCCCGGATACGAGCGGATAGAAAATGCGGTCGCGGATATCGGGCGCGATGCCCGGTCCATTGTCGATGATATGCAAGTCTAATGCCAGCCCGTAACGGACCTTGGCCAGGGTGACCTGGCGCGCCACCCTGGTGCGCAGAACGATCTCGGCATCGCCCTGCGCAATGCGCCCGGCCAGCGCCTGGGCGGCATTGTGGGCGATGTTCAGCACCACCTGGATCAGCTGCTCGAAATCGCCGCGGAATTCGGGGATGGATGCATCGTAGTCCCGTTTGATGCTCAGGCCTTGCGGGAATTCGGCCAGGATCAGGCTGCGCACCCGCTCGCACACCTCGTGGATATTGACGTCGCCGACGATGTGCGGCTTCCTGTGCGGCGCCAGCAGGCGGTCGACCAGGGTCTGCAGGCGGTCGGCTTCCTTGATGATCACCTGCGTGTATTCCTGCAACTCGAGCAGGTGGTGCGGCGGCAGCTCGAGCTCCAGCAGCTGGGCCGCGCCGCGGATGCCGCCGAGTGGGTTCTTGATCTCGTGCGCCAGGTTGCGGATGAGTTCCTTGTTGGCCTGGCTCTGGTCGAGGATGCGCTCCTCGCGGTCGAGCTTCAGCTGCTGCACGTTCTCGCGCAACTCGATCAGGAGCGTGCCGTCTCCCAGCGCGCTGACGATGCTGTTCACGTGCAGCGGTTCGCGGTTGTTGCGCTGCAGGGTCAGGTCCTGGCGCAGGTCGGCGTACTGGTGGGCCAGCGCCTGGCCGATCAGGGCGGCCAGTTCGGCGCCGTTCTGGAACAGTTCGGGCAGCCGATGGCGCTGCAGCGACTTGAGCGACAGCTCCATCAGGTTCTCGGCGGCGGCGTTCGCATACAGCACTTCGCCGTCGGCGCCGGTCAGCAGCACGGCCGACGCCAGCAGATCGAGGCCGGCGTAGCGCGCCGGATCGCCCGCCTCGAAGGCGGGAACGTCGTTCAAGGGTGGCAGGGTCATCTGATATTGCCGATCTCGCGCCGCAGCGCCTCGATATTGCGTTCGGTCCGGTTGATCTCTTCGCGCATCGACGCCACCCGCTCCTGGTACTTGGCGTAATTACGCTCGTTGCCCTGGCGCTCGGGCTCGCCGTTGTTGAACACCTTTTTCAGCTCGCTCAGCTTGCTCTCCTCGATGCGCAATTCGTCGCCCAGGATCTCGCGCCGCTCGTCGTCGCGCGCGCGCTGCACCACATTGTCCACGCGCGGGAAGCTCGACGGCGTGCTGACGGGGGCCGGGCTCGATGCTCCCGAGCCGCCCGCGGACCGTGGCGCCGGGATCGGCTTCGATGCGGCCGGCGGCGAACTGTAGCCGGTGTCGATCAGCTGGCACTTGCCGACCTTGGTGTCGGTGTACAGCGGGCGCCCATTGGCATCTAGACAACGGTAGATCTGGGCCTGGGCGGAGCTGCACAGCAGCAGCGTAAAGACCGCGACGGCACTCCGGAAAACGATGTTTGTCATTCCTGTCACTCGGTAGCTGGCATCGATTGGTAGATGCATTGTAGTCGCGCCCGACTATACCCGAAGCAACAAAAAACGCGGGGAAAGCCATCGCTTTCCCCGCGTTTCATGGCATCGCCGTCAACGCTGGCGATGCGCAGGCACAACAACTTGCCAAGCGATTACGACGAGTAGTACATGTCGAATTCAGCTGGGTGCGGGGTCATGCGCAGGCGCTGCACTTCGTTCATCTTCAGCTCGATGTAGGCATCGATCATGCTGTCGCTGAACACGCCGCCGCGGGTCAGGAACTCGCGGTCCTTGTCCAGGGCTTCCAGCGCTTCTTCGAGCGAGGCGCACACCGTCGGAATCAGCTTGTCTTCTTCCGGCGGCAGGTGGTACAGGTCCTTGGTTGCGGCTTCGCCCGGGTGGATCTTGTTCTGGATGCCGTCCAGGCCGGCCATCAGCAGCGCGGCGAAGCACAGGTAAACGTTGGCCAGTGGATCCGGGAAGCGGGTCTCGATGCGGCGGCCTTTCGGGTTCGCCACGTGCGGGATGCGGATCGAGGCCGAACGGTTGCGGGCCGAATAGGCCAGCTTGACCGGGGCT